>JAKFES010000276.1:0-1615 GCA_036675585.1 Burkholderiaceae bacterium | reverse complement strand
CCCCGCCCGCGGCCGCGTCGCGGGCGCCTGCGCGATCGCCGCCCGCGCCACGGCGCGCGTCGAGCCCGGTGCGCCGGAACACGAGCCGGCGTCCGTCGGCCTGCACGATCTGCAGCTCGACGCGGCCGGCGCGCACGAGGCGCGCGAGCCGCGTCTCGAAACTGTGACTCCACCCGCGACCGAGCGACAGCGCGAAATCGCTGCGGCTGTTGTAATGCCGTGCGAAGAGCAGGTTCAGCGTGTCGTCGCGGGGCAACCCGAACGCGTCGGCCAGGCCCTCGGGCGACAGCGAGCTCGACTGCGCGTGCGGCAGCGCGACGTCGAGGTGGCGCTCGTACTTGTTGCCGGTGACGACGTCGACCGGATTGCCCGCCGCGCGCTCGATCGACGAGGAAACGAGGCTCGCCGGTTCGCGCGACGACGGACGCGGCGCGTCGCAGAAGACCGGGCCCGGCGGCGGCGGGCGGCTCGAGCGCTCGAGCGCCGCGACGAACTCGGCGACCGCGCTGCCGCCGACGCCCAGCCCGATCGCGCCACCGATCGGCACCGCGACGTTCGCGGACACGCCCGGCGCACCGCCGGAAGGCGTGCACGTGCCGGCGGCCGCGGCGGCGGAATCGCCGGGGAACGGCACGGCGGCGTCGGCTGCGCCCGGCGCGACGAGACCGAGCGTACCCGCGAGTGCGAGTGCGAGCGCGCAGGCGAAGGCGCACGCCGACGACGCGGCGCGCAGCGCGCGCCCCGCGTGCCGGAACCGGCGTGCACCCGACCCGGCACGCCTGCAATCGAAGTCCTGGTCCATGCCGAGCACGCTAGGCGCGCACCGGCGGCCGGACAATCGGACGCAGGGGCCGTCCGTCGTCCGGAAGGGCGAGCGGAGCCGGCCGAGCGGGCTACGACCGGCGGTATCCTTGGCGCATGTCGGCCCGGATGACCGTTCGCTATCGCGTGCACGCCGCCTCGGAGACGATCGAGGCGCGTGCGCAGGCGCTCGCCGTCGAGCAGTCGATCGAGATGCCGCTCGAGGCGGTGCGCGACGCGCGCGTGCGCGCCGAGGTCGTCGGCGAAGTGATCGACATCGCGCCGGCGGCGGGCGAGGCCGGGCGCTTCGAGGTCGCGCTCGCGCTCGCCGTCGAGACGACCGGCGACGAGCCGGGGCAGCTGCTCAACGTCGTGTTCGGCAACGGATCGCTGCAGCCGGACATCGAGTTGATCGACCTGCGGCTGCCCGATGCGGCGCTCGCCAGGCTGCCGGGCCCGCGCTTCGGCCTCGACGGCTGGCGCGCCGCCGTCGGTGCCGGGCGCCGCCCGCTGAGCTGCACGGCGCTCAAGCCGCAGGGAATGAGCGCGCACGCGCTCGCCGAGCTCGCCTACACGTTCGCCCGCGCGGGCATCGACGTGATCAAGGACGACCACGGGATCGCCGACCAGGCCTCGGCGCCGTTCGCGCAGCGCGTGCCGCTCGTGCAGCGGGCCGTCGCGCGCGCGAATCGCGACAAGCGCGGCGGCCCCGGCGCGCTCGCCGGCCATCGCTCGATCTATGCGCCGACGATCTCGGGCGGCCCCGCGCGCATCGCCGCGCAGCTTGCGATCGCGCGCGACGCGGGCGTCGGCG
>JAKFES010000273.1:0-1629 GCA_036675585.1 Burkholderiaceae bacterium | reverse complement strand
CCGCGCCCGGGCCGAAGCCCGACTTCCAGCGAAAGCATTTTCGATGGCCAGTGAGCCCCGCATCTGGATCGTCGATGACGACCGCAGCGTGCGTTTCGTCCTCGCCACCGCGCTGCGCGAGGCCGGCTACGTCGTCGATGGGTTCGAGGGCGCGGCCGACGCGCTGGCTGCGTTGCACGCGCGCGGCGCGCCCGACCTGGTCTTCACCGACGTGCGCATGCCCGGCGACGACGGCCTGGTGCTGTTGCAGCAGTTGAAGGCCGCGCACCCGCAGCTGCCGGTGGTGGTGATGAGCGCCTACACCGACATCGCCAGCACCGCCGGTGCCTTCCGTGGCGGCGCGCACGAATTCCTGTCCAAGCCCTTCGACCTGGACGATGCGGTCGCGTTGGCCGCGCGTGCGCTGCCGCCGCGCGCAGCCGATGCGGAACCCACGCCGCCGCCCGCTGCTGTCGCCGACGATCTTCTCGTCGGCGATACCCCGGCGATGCGCACCCTGTTCCGCAGCATCGGCCGCCTGGCGCAGGCGCCGCTGTCGGTGCTCATCACCGGCGAGACCGGCACCGGCAAGGAACTGGTCGCGCGCGCGCTGCACCGCGAATCGCCGCGCGCGCGCAAGCCCTTCGTCGCGCTCAACACCGCGGCGATCCCGGCCGAACTGCTCGAGTCGGAACTGTTCGGCCACGAAGCCGGCGCGTTCACCGGCGCGACCAGGCGCCACGTCGGCCGTTTCGAGCAGGCCGACGGCGGCACCCTGTTCCTCGACGAGATCGGCGACATGCCGTTGCCGCTGCAGACCCGGCTGCTGCGGGTGCTGGCCGAGGGCGAATTCTTCCGCGTCGGTGGCCGCGAACTGATCCGGGTCGACGTGCGCGTGGTTGCCGCCACCCACCAGGCGCTGGAACAGCTGGTCGCCGAAGGCCGCTTCCGCGCCGACCTGCTGCACCGGCTCGACGTGGTGCGCTTGCAGCTGCCGCCGTTGCGCGAGCGCCGCGACGACGTGCCGCGGCTGGCCGAGCGCTTCCTCGCCGCCGCCGCGCAGCGCCTGGGCACCGCGACCAAGCGCCTGTCGAAGCCGGCACTGGAACGGCTGCGCGCGCACGACTGGCCCGGCAACGTGCGCGAACTGGAGAACCTGTGCTGGCGCCTGGCCGCGCTCGCGCCGGGCGACAGCATCGGCGTGGCCGATCTCGGACCGCTCGCGACAGGCGCGCCGACCTCCGGCGGCTGGGAAGACGCACTCGCCGCGTGGGCGCGCGCGCGGTTGGCCGAAGGAATCGAAGACCTGCACGCCGACGCGGTGGCGCGGCTCGAACGGGTGCTGTTCGAAGCCGCGCTCGAGGCCAGCGGCGGGCATCGCGGCGAGGCGGCGGCGAAACTCGGGCTCGGTCGCAATACCCTGACGCGCAAGCTCGGTCCGTCGCGTCGCCGATGAAGCCGGATGGAATCGCGTTCGTTCGAATTGCGCCAGTTGAATCTCGATCGTTTGATCGCGCCGGTTTGAATCGCGCCGGTTTGAATCGTGCTCGTTTTGATTCGTGCTCGTTTTGAATCGCGCTCGTTCGAATCGCGCTCGTTCGAATCGTGCTCGTTCGAATCGCGCTCGTTCGAATCGCGCTCGTTCGAATC
>JAKFES010000245.1:0-11785 GCA_036675585.1 Burkholderiaceae bacterium | reverse complement strand
GCCGAGTACTGGCCGCAATGGCGAGGCTTCGCGCTGAAGGCGAGCGACGGCTTCGCGTTCACCGCCCCGGTCGGTCGCTTCGAGGCGAATGCCTTCGGCGTGCACGACATGCTGGGCAACGCGTGGGAATGGGTCTCGGACTGGTACGCCCCCGCGTACTACGCGTCTGCTCCGCAGTCCGACCCCTCGGGGCCCGCCACCGGCAGCGTTCGCGTGCGTCGCGGCGGTTCCTGGCACTCGTGGCCGCTCTATGCGCGCTGCACGTTCCGTAACTGGAACACGCCCGAGACGCGCTACGTGCTGGTCGGGATGCGGCTGGTTCGCGAGGTGCAAACCGGCCGATCGAAGGAAAACGAACGACGCTGAGGCCCGCCGAAGGAACGCAGGCATTCGTCCGGGCAGGTCCGATGACCGGAAACCTTGCCGAGGCTGCCATGCGATTCGCCGCCGGTGATGCGATGGCGAGCGGCGCTCAGACGTGCTTCACCTCGTATCCCTTCACATAGTGGATCTCGAAGGTGCCCTTGATGGCCGCTTCTCCGTTGAGCGTCGTCTTCACGGCGGCCTTGAGAGCCGCCGACGCGGCGAGCTTCAGCACCTCGATCGTTCCCCCTGCCTCGAACGCACGGGTGAGTTCGCCGGACAAATCGACGCCGCCGCCGACCTTGAAGATCACCTCGATGTCGCGCTTGTCGAACAACCCCTTGCCCTGGAAGTTGAGGACCGGGTCGTCGGGGTTGACCTTGTCGCGCTGGATCTGTGC
Organism: Burkholderiaceae bacterium; assembly: GCA_036675585.1. GTDB lineage: Bacteria > Pseudomonadota > Gammaproteobacteria > Burkholderiales > Burkholderiaceae_E > Zeimonas. Next base: position 11,022 of record JAKFES010000245.1, on the reverse strand, counting down.
GGTCGCCTTGAGTTCCGTCGGCAGCGTATTGCCGAGCGTGCTCAGCGGGAGGTCGTAGTTGGCTGCCTGCAACGTGATGCCTTCGACGGTGACGCCCGGCACCGACACCTTCAACGTCGGCGAGACGGGGCGGATCTCCCGCGCTACGACGAAAAGGTGCGTCGGCTTGCCGTTGCCGCTCGGCTCGTCGACCTCCCAGGATGCCACGCTCGACGTCAATCGGTCTTTCAGATAGATCCCGCCTTCGTCCGCAGCGAGGCTGTCGAACAAGGCTTCGCCGGAGTACATCGCGTACATGGGCTCCACGATCGTCGGGCCCGACCACTCGGACGTCAGATTGAAGCGCCACTTGCGCGGCTTCTTCGTCAGTTCCTTCGTCACCGCCTTGTTGATCTCCTTGCGCTGCGGCGGCGCCAGTTCCTTGCCGATCTGAACCTTGCGCTGCTGGTTCTCGATGTGGTCGGCCTCGCGCTGCTCGGGTGTCTGCTGCGGTTGCTGCCGCGGCGCCTCCGCTTGCGTGGGCGGTTGGCTCGATCCCGGCGGCGTCTGCTGCGCCGGAGGCGTCGACGCTCCGCCGCTGGAAGCACCTCCGCCGGTGGAGGGCGCGGAGACGGGGACCGCCGCTTTCTGAGCAACGCCCGCGATCTGGACCGACGCTTCGGTCAGCTTCTTGAGCAGGTCGGCGACCTCGGCCCGTCCCGACATGTCGCGGAAGATGTTGGCGGTGGCCAGCGCCGTGAGTGCCGCCGTCATTCCGTGCGGGTCGGGCGCGGCCGGCGGATTCACGATATTGAGCAGCGACGCCGGCATGTTCGTCGACTCCAGGCCCTGCGGCGGCACGAACTGCGGCGTCACGGTCTGCGTCGGGGCAATCTCGGGGGCCCAATGCGGAATCGGCGACTGCTGCCAATCCCAGAACCGCGTGTTGTCGATCTCCTCGGAAGCGTTGCAGTGACCGAGCTTCGCCTCGGCGAAGACACCGCGCGTGGGGAACGTGAGCAACCGTTCGCGAGGCTCCGGGTCCTTCAGTTCGAGTACCTGGTACGCGCCGATGATCGCCTGCGCCCACCCCGGGTCGGCGCACGGATACGCGACGAATGCGCCGAGCACTTCCAGCGGGCGGTTCTCGACGACGTCGAGCAACGAGAGCCCGCCGCCCACGCCGAATCCCGCAAGCTCCGAAGCCCGCATGGCGGGCATCGATCCGAGTCGCAGCGCGCGCTCGTAGTGCGGCCGACGGTTCAGCAGGTGCTCGCTCAACGCCCTGATCGCGACATCGTCGTCGATGTCGGCCTGCGGACGGGCCGGCGGCGGTGGCGCCGGTCGGCGGGTGGGCAGGAACAACCCTGCGTCGTTGTCGAGGATCAGGTGCCCGGCTGCGTAATCTTTCTCGAACAGGATCGTCTCGCCGCCGTTCACGTCGACGCCGGTGACCTTGATGAACGAGAACGAGATGTCGCTGGCTCGCGTGTCGCCCGAGTCGTCGGGAAAGTCGACGGAGACGAAGAACGCCTCGATCGAGCCCCAGGCAACGGTGCGCGGCGCCGGCGGCTCGAGCCGCGCGGTGAACCAGTTCGTGTGGTCCTTCTGGAAGAACGCGCCCGGCAGGCTGATCCGCTGTCCGTTGTTGAGCGGATGGAACCAGGGGGGCGCGGTGAGGTCGACGTTGGCCTTGATCCAGAGGTCCTCGTCCTCGCCGGCCTCCACCACGATCCCGCCGGTGCGCATCTCGAAGACGAAGTAACGGAACTCCGGGCCCTGCGGCGGCGGCGGATCCACCGGCGCGGGCGGCGGCGCCACGTCGGCGAGCCGGCGTCGTTGCTCGCGACGCTCGAGCGCATCGAGGCCCGCCTTGTGCTTTTCGTCGAGTAGCGCTGCCTCGATGACGGCCCGGTTCTCGACGATCGCGGGCCACCAGACGTCGTGGCGCTGGCTGCCGTCGGGATTCGTCACCAGGTACGCGATGCCGCCATGGATGTCCGTCAGCACCGCCGGCTGCCGGCGCACGAACTCGACGACGAGCCGGTAGTGGCGCAACACCTCGTAGTAGAGGATCGTCAGCGCGTGGCTGTGGTTGTAGTTGGCGATCGTGCGCGTCTCGACCGACTCCTGCTCGGCTTGCGCGGTTTGCACGACCACGGTGCTGAACAGTTCCCGGGAGGCGTTCGAGTTCTGCACGATGTTGTCGGAGAGGCGCTGCACGGTGTCGGCGGCGATGTCGCGGCTGCCGCTCGACGTCGAATAGGCCCCGCCCAACGCGCTGGATGCACCGCCGGCAACACCCATCCCGCTCGTGCCCAATGCGCCGCCCGCCGACGAGGCGGTTCCGCCCATCACGCTTCCGCCACGCTGCCATTCGTCAATGCTCGCCTTCACGGTCTCGCTGATCGTCCGGTCGCGGCGCAGTTCGTGCACGAGGCTCTCGTCGAACTTCGTTTGCTCGTTGCGCAGTGCCGAATCGCGACGCGTCCAGTCGATGACCGCGAAGTTCGCCGATTCGCCCGGTGCCAGCGGAAAGCTGTAGAGAATCTGGCCGAGCGAGTGTCCGATCGGAAGGAAGCGGACGCGAAACTCGTTGACGAATCCCGCCCGCAGTCGGCTCGATGCGGCCGGGTCGACGGGAAGCGTCACCTCGCCCGGGCGCAGCCCCACGACCTGATGGAAGGTGTACTCCTGCAAGGCAACGTTCGCCGGCAGCAGCGTTTCGCAGCCGTCGGCGCCGAGCAGCGCACCCGGGTTGGTCGCAAACGAGGCCGGCGAAAGCCTCCAGTCGACCAGACCCGGATCCTGCATCGCGAGGATGCCGAGATTCGCGATTTCGGGCGGGATCGGCGGAAGGGGCAACTCGAGCCGGAGCACGATCGCGTGCTCCGCGAAGCGTCGTTGAGCGAGCGCATCGAAGCGCAGCGATGCCAGTCCGAAGGGATAGACGTACATCGAAACGTCGGACTCGCGCGCGATGCTCGTGATCGCCTCGAATTGCGGCGATCCGAGCCGGTTCACCGCCTTGCGAATCGCGCTGCGCACCGGAGCAGGCAACCGTTCGAGGTCGAACGACAGGTAGCCGACATGGTCGCTGGCCAGCACGCCCAGCGGATACGCCAACGTTCGACGCTCGGCCGGCCCCACAGGCGGGTTCGTCGCCAACCCGAACCGCTCGGCTGCCGCGCGGAGCCCCTGCTCGAGCAACGGTCGGAGGCCCGCGGGATCGATGGCGAGCAAGGAATCGCGCTGCGCTGCCTGTTGCGTCGCGCGCAGCGCCGCAGCGAGAAATTCGATCGATCGCGTGAAGTCGGTGACCAGCGCATCGCGCGAAGCACGCAAGAGCGCCACGACCAGCGCCACGGCAACCTGACGCTCGACGCCGGTGGCGCAACGATCGTCGTTCGCGCAGGAACCGTCCGTCAGCGCCAGCGCACGCTGCAGCGCCTCGCGGAAACGCTCGTCGGATTCGACATCGAGCTCGTCCGGCGACCAGACGACTTCCGCGTAGGCGGGCATTCGTGCGATCGGCTCGCCATCCAACCGCTGAACGAAGACGCTGAGCCGCAACGGATCGAAATCGACGATAGCGCCGGCCATGGCGTCCCACCCGAAAACCGGCCCGCGCAACCGAGCGAGGCGCCGCGCGTTCGGGCCGCTCGCGCGAGCGTAGATGCATTGGACATCGGGTCGCGCTGCGGAAACGGAAAACCATTACCGTAGGCAGGCCAGTCGTCGCGCGTGGGCGGGCGTGCGGAGCGAGGATGTACCGATCGCCTGCTCCGGCGATCCCGAATGAAAGCGAGTCAGCGTCGCACCGACGATGACAGCGATGTCACTGCGATTTCGAGGCCCCGATGCTCGCCAGCCTCGCCGCCGACGCCGTCGTGCTGGTGCACTTCGGCTTCATCGTGTTCGTCGTCGGCGGCGGACTGCTGGCGATGCGCTGGCCGCGCGTCGCCTGGGTGCACCTGCCGGCGGCTGCATGGGGCGCCGGGATCGTGCTGATCGGCGGCCTCTGTCCGCTGACGCCGCTGGAAAACGCGTTGCGCCGCGCCTCCGGCGAGGCCGGGTACGGCGGCGGGTTCATCGACCAATACCTGCTTGCGCTGATCTATCCGATCGGGCTGACGCGCGACGTCCAGACCGCGCTCGGTTTGCTGGTCGTGGCGGTGAATCTCTGCGTGTACGCAATCGTATGGATGCGGCGCCGCCGCGCGCGGCGAGTGCCTGCTCGGTGACCGAGCGCGAGACGCGCGGCCCGCTCGGCACTCGATGGCCGGGCCGCGGCATCGGTCGCCTGATTGCGTCGCAAGGCGCGCCCTCGGATCGAGGAACGTATCCCGGGGGTGAGGACCTCTGCCGATGGCAGGGTCAACCGGGACGGCGGCCGAACCGGTGTTAGCGTTGTCTCGCGACCCGGCGATTCGACATGCCCCCGGATTCGCCCGTCGCCGGCAAGCTCGACCTTCCCTTCTCTCGAAAGGAGGACCGCATGAAATCGACGCTGTCGGAAGTCGACCTCGCGCGCCGCTGGCTGATGGCCGCCAGCGCCGGCGGTGCCGCCGCCGGCCTCGGCGGGCTGAGCCTGCCCGGCCACGCGCAGACGAAATCGCTGCCGCCGGTCGCCGGATTCAAGGACGCCGACAGCGTGATCGTGCACAGCGCCAACGGCATCGAAACCCGCCGCAGTGCTTTCGGCACGAGCGGCATCACCGACGTCGACGTGCTCTTCCTGCGCAACAATGCGAGCCCGCCGAGCGAATCGATCACGGCCGACCCGGACGCCTGGCAGGTGCAGATCGACGGCGTCGTCTCCCCTCGCACGCTCACGGTGGCCGACCTCAAGCGCATCGGCCTCGCCAACGTCGCGATGGTCCTGCAATGCTCGGGCAACGGACGCGGGTTCTTTGCGCACAAGCCCTCCGGCTCGCCGTGGACGGTCGGCGCCGCCGGCAACACGCTGTGGAGCGGCGTGCCGGTGCGCGACGTCGTTCGCCTGCTCGGCGGCGTGAGCGGCGGCATGCGCTACATGACCAGCACCGGCGGCGAGACCTTTCCTGCCGGCATCGATCCGAAGACGGTGGTCGTGGAACGGTCGGTGCCGTGGACCGAGTCGGAGAACGCGATCCTCGCGTGGGAGCTGAACGGCCGCCCGATCCCGCTGGCACACGGCGGCCCGCTGCGACTGATCATCCCCGGCTACTACGGCGTCAACAACATCAAATACGTGAAGCACATCGCGTTCACCGCCGACGAGACGGCGGCGAACATCCAGCGTTCGAGCTATCGCGTGCGCGAAGTCGGCCGCAAGGGGAATCCGTCGCAGCCGTCGATGTGGCAGATGCACTTGAAGTCGTTCGTCACGCATCCGTCGGGCAGCGGGGGAACGCTGCGCGCCGGACCGCTGCAGGTGCACGGCGTCGCATTCACGGGCGCGAGCCCGGTGAAGGCCGTCGAGGTTTCAGCCGACGGGGGAAAGACGTGGCATGGCGCCGGGTTCTTCGGGCCCGACCTGGGTCCCTACTCCTGGCGCCAGTTCGTCCTGCCGGTGACGCTGCAGCCGGGCTCGTATCTGATCACGAGCCGCGCGATCGCCGCCGACGGCACCGTGCAACCCGAGCTGCGCTTCGAGAACGAGCGCGGTTACGCGCACAACGGCTGGCGAGACCACGCGGTCGCGGTGATCGTCGCCTGATGTCCGCACGCGCGCTGGCAGTGGCGCTCTGCCTGCTGGGTCCGGGCGCCGTCGCGGCCGACGAGCTCGGCCGCGATGTGTTCACGAAGATCGCGCAGCCCCCGTGCGCGCTGTGCCACACGCTGCAGGCCGCCGGCGCCACCGGCACGGTCGGCCCGTCGCTCGACGAGATCAAGCCGGACAGAGACCGGGTGGTTACGACGGTGCGCGAGGGCATCGGCGTGATGCCGAGCTTCGAAGAAAAGCTCAGCGACGAGCAGATCGAGGCGGTCGCCGACTTCGTCGCCAGGGCGACGCGAGGGCGCTGACGCAGCATGCCACGCAGCGCTTCGCTTTCCGTCGCTGCCGGCTTCGCGACCTGCCTGGGACTGATCGCAGCGATCGCGCTGGCGCAATCGCCTTCGACGCACCAGCATGCGTTCCGCGACGCCGAGCGCTGGGCGCCCGTTTTCGAGGATCCGAAGCGCGACGTCTGGCAGAAGCCCGATGAAGTCATCCGGGCCCTCGAACTGGCGCCCGACGCCACGGTCGCCGACATCGGCGCCGGCACCGGTTACTTCGCGGTGCGGCTGGCCGACTCGCTGCCGACGGGGCGCGTCCATGCGGTCGACGTCGAGCCGGACATGGTTCGCTACCTCGCCGAGCGCGCCAGGCGCGAGAAGCGCGAGAACCTCATGGTGCGGGCCGGTGCGCCCCACGATCCGCAGCTTCCGGAGAAAGTCGACCTGGTCCTGATGGTCGACGTCTATCACCACCTCGACGAACGCGAACGCTACTTCCGCAGGCTGGGCGACTACCTGAAGCCGGGCGGGCGCGTCGCGATCGTCGATTTCACGCCGGACTCGCCGATGGGCCCGCCGCGGGCGGCCCGGATCGCCGCCGACCGCGTGCGCGCCGAACTGGCGGGCGCCGGCTATGCGCTCGTGCGGGAGCACCGCTTCCTGCCGAACCAGTATTTCCTCGTCTTCGAGCGCGCGGCAGCGCAATCGCCGGACGATGACCGCGCGCTCGAGCGCCGCTCGATGGTCGAGGAAATCGCCACCATGGCGCGGGCCACCGAACTCCATACGGGGCGCAACGCGTTCGACGACCGCGTCGTCGCAGCCATGGCGAAGGTGCCGCGGCACCGCTTCGTCCCCGAGCATCGGGCGAGCGACGCCTACCGCAATCGTGCCTTGCCGATCGGCGAAGGACAGACGATCTCGCAGCCGTTCGTCGTGGCGCTGTCCACCGACCTGCTCGAACCGCGCGCGGGAGATGTCGTGCTCGAGGTCGGAACCGGTTCCGGCTACCAGGCGGCCGTGCTCGCCGAACTGGTGCGACAGGTCTACTCGATCGAGATCGTCGAGCCGCTCGGACGCGAGGCGGCAGATCGACTGCGGGCACTCGGCTACGACAACGTCGAAGTGAAGATCGGCGACGGTTACCAGGGCTGGCCCGAAAAGGGCCCCTTCGACGGCATCGTCGTGACCGCTGCGGCCGCGGACGTGCCGGCACCGCTGGTGGACCAACTCCGGCCGGGCGGGAAGATGGTGATCCCGGTCGGCCCGAGTTCGGCCGAACAGGAGCTCGTGCTGATCGAGAAACGAGCCGATGGAAGCGTGTCGCGACGCTCGGTGCTGCCGGTGCGCTTCGTGCCGATGACCGGAGAGGCGCAGCGGCCGCGGCGATGAAGCGGCGGAAGCCACGCCGGGCGAAGCGACTTCCATCGACGCCGGAGGGACGACGGAATAGGCTTTACGTACGCGAGTCCCGTTTCGTCCCGCGGGGGGTTTACGCGATGAAAGCGGCGCTGAAGCACTTCCTTTCCGTCGCGGCCGCCCTGCTGTTCGCGGCCAACGCAGCGGCGGTTCCCTACAACGCCGTCTACTCGTTCGGCGACAGCCTCTCGGATGCGGGCGACAGTCCGTCGGCGGTGCTGAGCATTCACCGGCTGCTCGGTGCCTGCGATCCGGCGCATCCGTGCCCGCCGTACGTCGACGGGCACTACTCGAACGGCCCGACTGCGGCCGAGCGTTTCGCCGCCGCCGTGCTGCCCGGCGGTTCGAACGCGGGCAATTTCTCGAGCTTCGCGGTCGCCGGCGCGACGACCGGCATCGGCAATTTCGGCGACGGCGGCTCGGCCGGTGCCGCCGGAGAACACGACCTGCCCGGCATGGCGCAGCAACTGGCCGCCTACGCGCAGCTTTCGGGCGGTGCCGCCGATCCGAGCGCGCTGTATTTCGTGTGGGGCGGCGCCAACGACTTCCTGACCGCCGATCTCCCCATGGCCGCCGCGCGCAACGTTGCAGGGTACGTCGCCGCACTGGCGGCGATGGGCGCGCGTCATCTCCTCGTGCCGAATCTCCCCGACCTGTCGCTGACGCCGTTCGCTCGAGCGGCCGGACTGCAGGGGGCGGCGCAGTCGTTCTCGCTGCAGTTCAACGACACGCTCGCCGCGCTGCTGGAAAACGTCGACGCTTCGCTGCCGCTCGAACTGATCGCGTTCGACACCTTCGCGTTCGTCAACGACGTGGTTTCGCAGCCTGGCGCGTTCGGTTTCGCCGACGCGACGCATGCCTGCCTCGTAACGCCGACGTCGGTATGCAGCGACCCGGCCACGTTCGTCTTCTGGGACAGCTTTCATCCGACGACCGCAGCACACGCGGCGATCGCGGCAGCGTTGCTGCAAGCGGTGCCCGAGCCGGGCAGCATGGTGCTCGTTGCAACGGGAATTGCGGCGCTCGCCGTTTGCCGGCGCCTGCGCGATCGGAAACCGGAAAGAAGGCTGGCGGAGGACTGAAGACCGGGATGAACCGGGCCGCGACTGTCGCACCGGTCCCCTGGCCGCGAATCGCCTGGGCGCACCTGCCGGCCGCTGCATGGGGCGCCGTCATCGTGCTGGTCGCGAAACCTCGGCCTGCTGGTCGTGGCCGTCGCGGCGGGGAGAACCGGTACAGCGGGCGCGAGGAGCCGTGGCTGCCCGCGCCCGCGGGCGTCAGTTGGGAATCAGGACGCGATCGATGACGTGAATCACGCCGTTGTCGGCAACGATGTCGGCCCTCACGACATTGGCCTGGTCCACCGCGACGCCGCCTTGCGTCGAAACGGTCAGCGAACTGCCCTGCACGGTGGGAACCTGGCCGGCCTTCACGTCCTGCGCCATCACCTTGGCCGGAACGACGTGGTAGGTCAGTACCTTGGTGAGCATGGCCTTGTCGCGAAGCAGCGCGTCGAGTTGTTCCTTCGGCACCTTGGCGAACGCCTCGTCGGTGGGCGCGAACACGGTGAACGGACCGGATCCCTTCAGCGTGTCGACGAGGCCGGCCTGCTGGACGGCGGCGACCAGCGTCTGGAAGTTGCCGGCCGACACGGCGGTATCGACAATGTCGGCGGCCTGGACCGAGGAGGCCCCGATGGCGAGGGCAGCGGCGATGAAGGTCTTTTTCATGGGTAACTCCGTGTAGTGGAAGAAAACGCGTTCGAACCAGTGAGGCCCGCAAGGGCCAGCGATCCGTTTCACTAGTTTGTCCTAGACAAAACGACCACGTGAGCCGAAGCATAGACGTAAAATTCGTTCTGTGCAAGTATTGTCCTGGACAAAATAGATTGACTACCAACCCGATGCAGACAACCGCCCCTCTTGCCATGTCGATCGCCGATGTCGAACGCGACACCGGCCTGGGCAAGGACACGCTGCGCGCCTGGGAGCGCCGGTACGGTTTTCCGCGACCGCAGCGCGACACGCAGGGCGAGCGGCGTTACGCGCCCGCGCAGGTGGAGAAGCTGCGCGCGATCAAGCGGCTGATCGACGCCGGCCATCGGCCGGGCCGACTGGTGACCCGCACGCTCGCCCAACTGCAGGCGCTGGGCGACGGCGCCGCAACCGAGCCGGTCGCACCGGGCGTGCGTGACGACGAAGTCGATGCGCTGCTGGGCCTTCTGGCGCGCCACGATGCGAATGCGCTTCGGCACGCGCTCGCCGGCGCCGAGGCGCGCCACGGCTTGCGGGCCTTCGTCGTCGACGTCGTCGCGCCGCTCACCCGGCGAGTCGGCGAGGCGTGGATGCGCGGCGAGTTGCGCGTCTTCGAGGAGCACCTGTTCACCGAGACGATGCAGGCCGTCCTGCACGGCGCGCTGGGCGGTCTGCCGCCCGCGCGAAGCGGTCCGCGCGTGCTGCTCACCACCCTTCCCGGCGAGCCGCACGGCCTCGGCCTGCTGATGGCGCAGACGGTGCTGGCGCTGGAAGATTGCCCATGCCTGTCGCTGGGTGTGCAAGTGCCGATCGCCGACATCGCGGCGGCCGCCCGGGCCTGGCGCGCCGACATCGTCGCGCTCAGCGCCACCGCCTGCATGAAGCGCAGCCTGTTGCTGGAGAGCCTTGCGCAGTTGCGCGCGCAGTTGCCGCCAGCCGCCGCGCTGTGGGTGGGTGGCGCGGCGCCTGCGCTGGACCGGCGCTCCCCGGACGGCGTGGTCCGGGTGCCGACCCTCGAGGCGATCGGCGGCGCACTGGGGCCCTGGCGCGCCGACGCCCGAGCGGCGGCGGACGAAGCGCAGCCCGGAGCGCCGCAGGCTTCATGAGCGCGTTCCGCTTGCCCGCTGCCGCTGCGCCGGCGTCTTTCGCCCTCGCCGGTCATGGAGCCGCGAGACCGCTGCGGAACTCGCCCAGCCCGGGCAGGCGCGGATGTTGCGCCATGCGAACGCACCGGGCTCGGGAGACCCGCCCGTAACGGCGCACGGCGCTCTCGCGCTGTTGCACTGCGCAAACCCGGTCCGCGGGCATCTCGCCTGCTCGGCTTCAGTTCACGTCGCAGGAACCGATGTCGGCGAGGCTGGAATGCCGCCGTTTCCGCTTCGTACCCACCTCGGTCATCGCGAAACTGGGCTTGAATGGCATCTGGCGAGGCGTTCACCTTCGCTGAGTCTGCCGAGGCCAAGTCTCGGTGCCCCTTCCAGGTAGCGCTGAAGGCGAGACTGGATGGAGGTTGGAGGTGTCAACCGCAGTGGTCCACCGTTTCCATCACAGTTTCGGTTGTCTTGCATTCTCGAGAGCGCGAGCGTGGATGCGCGCGGCATTACGCCGCGGCTACGCAAGCCGGCATTACGTCGTGCAGGTGCGGCGCCACGACCAGCGTTCTCTCACGATTCGCTCACACGGCCGACGCATCTTGCTCATGCAAGCTGTGGCAGTGTCGCCTCCCATGTCGGAGCCAGTTGCCGGGGAATCGCCGTGCATCGCGCCCGCACGGAGACCGGCCGCAGCCGCGCGCAGGCGGCTCACGGTTGCCCTCGCGTGGCTCGCGCTCGCACTCGTGTGGTTCGTCTCACTCGGCCACCGGGCGCTGATCAACCCCGACGAGGGC
>JAKFES010000171.1:0-11792 GCA_036675585.1 Burkholderiaceae bacterium | reverse complement strand
CGTGGCCGTCTCGGCGCTGATCTTCGCGTCGGCGGCGTCGGCCGTGCCGGTTGCTACGGTGGGCAGCGTCGATCAGCTCATCGGTTCGGACGAACTGGCCGGTTCCGGAGCGGGCGTCGAGCAGGCATTCATCGATTCGCTGCTCGGTGTCGGGAACTACACGTTGACCGGCAAGTTCACCGTAATGAGCGAATGGGAAGCGGTCGTCGGCGGCGCGGCGGGTGGCTACGCATTCAATTTCGCCACGGGCACCTGCGGCACCGATTTCGCGGGGGATTGCAGTCCCGAACCGGATTATTTCCTGATCAAGGTCGGGAATACCGCGAATGGAAAACCGACGGAAGACACGCACTACCTCTTCCAGAACGTGGGCTCGACGCAGTGGGCATACGTCCTGATGTCGCAGTTCGTGGACGCCACGAACATGAGCATCGGCAAGATCAGCCACATCAGCGCCGGCGGCGGCACCGATCGGTTCCAGGTACCCGAGCCGGGCACGCTGGCGCTGGTGGGCCTCGCCGTGGCCGGACTCGGCTTCGCCACACGCCGCCGTCCGCGCTGATCGTTCCGCGTCCGTAGCGCATCCTTCGGCCCCCGCTTCGAGCGGGGGTTCGTTTTTTCGAGGATCGGCCGCGTCCGCGATCGCGCACGGGATGCGCGAGTCGTTTTGCGCGCGACGCGAGATTCGTTATCCTCCGGTCTCCCTCCGGAGCCCCCCGTTGCCCCTCGACGCCGTCGCCAACATCGTTCTCAGCGGCCTGCTCACCGGCCTGATCTACGGTCTGATGGCGCTCGGCCTGTCCGTCATCTACGGCGTCGTGCGCATCGTGAACTTCGCGCACGGCGAGTTGATGGCGGTCGCGATGTATGCGGCCGTGTTCGGGTTCGCGTTCACCGGCGTCGACCCGCTGTGGATGCTCGTTCCCATCGCGCTCGCGTTCTTCGGCATCGGCTACGTGCTGCAGCGCGGGCTGGTCAACCCGTTCATCGACCGGCCCGAGCACTCGCAGTTCATCCTGCTGCTCGCCGTCGCGCTGGTGCTGGTCAACGTGCTGCTCGTCGCCTTCGGCCCCGACGCGCGCACGGTGCAGGTCGACTACGCGCTCGATTCGGTCGAGATCGGCCCGCTGCTCGTCGACAAGGTGCGCGTGATCTGCGCCGCGGTGGCGCTGATCGCCTGCGCGGTGCTGTTCGCGATCTTCCGCTACACGTCGTTCGGCAAGGCGATCCGCGCCTGCGCCGACAACCTGCTCGGTGCACAGGTGGTCGGCCTGAACGTCAAGCACCTGTACGCGCTCACCTTCGGGCTCGGCACCGCCGCCGTCGGCATTGCCGGCACGCTGCTGTCGATGATGGTCGACGTGACGCCGGGACTCGGTCCGGCGTACACGCTGCTTGCGTTCGTCATCGTGATCATCGGCGGGCTCGGCTCGATGGTCGGCGCGCTCGCCGGCGGCGTGCTGATCGGCGTCTCGGAATCGGTCGCCGGGCTGCTCTTCACGCCGTCGGCCAAGAGCATGCTGTCGTTCGCGCTGCTCATCCTGGTGCTCGCCTTCCGCCCGCAGGGCCTGTTCAAGGCACGTTGAGCGCGCAATGAACCGTTCGATCGTCGCGCTGCTCGTCCTGTTCGCCGTGATGCTGGTGCTGCCGCTCGTGCTCGACCGGTACCTGTTGTCGGTGATGATCCTGATCCTGTTCTTCGCCTACGTCGGGCAGGCGTGGAACGTCATGATGGGCTTCTGCGGGCAGCTTTCGCTCGGCCACGCGCTGTTCGTCGGCCTGGGTGCGTACACCGCAGCCGCGCTCTACCAGCACTTCGGCGTCATCCCGTGGGTGGGCATGATCGCCGCGGTCGCCGTGTGCGTCGTGATGGCGTCGATCATCGGCTGGCTCGCGTTCCGCTTCGGCATCGGCGGCACGTATTTCGCGCTGCTGACGATCGCTTTCGCCGAGTTCACGCGGATCGGTTTCGACCACTTCGGCTGGGTCGGCGCCTCGGGCGGCTTCTTCCTGAAGGTCATCCAGCAGGACCGCATCGACCTGGTGAACCTGCGCGGCGAGCCGATCCTGTTCTATTACCTGGCGCTCGCATTGACCACGCTCGCGTTCCTGCTGTGCGCCTGGCTGCTGCGCGGCCGCGCGGGCTTCTATTTCCGTGCGATCCGCGACAACGAGGAGGCGGCGCGCGCCGCCGGCGTCGACGTCTTTCGTTACAAGATGTACGCGGTGCAGATCTCGGCCGCGATGACCGCGCTCGCCGGCGTCTTCTTCGCCTTCTATTACAACAACCTGTTCCCCGAGCAGATCTTCCACATCAGCCGCTCGATCGAGATCATTCTCGCACCGATCATCGGCGGCATCGGCACGCTGTTCGGGCCGCTGCTCGGCGCGGCGGTCCTCACCGTGATGTCCGAGGGGATCAACCAGGCGTTGTCGCTGGCCGGCCACGAGATCCCGGGCGTCAAGCAGATCCTGTACGGCGTCGCACTCGGCGCCTCGATCATGTTCATGCCGAACGGCATCTGGCCGGGGATCGCGCGCCGGTTCGGCTTTCATCGTTCGATCGATTCCGATGACTGAGCGTTCGGCCCCGATGCTCGAAGTCGTCGGCGTTTCGAAGAGCTTCCAGGCGCTTCGCGCCGTCGACGACGCGTCGCTCGCGGTCGCCGGCGGCGAGATCGTCGCGTTGATCGGGCCCAACGGCGCGGGCAAGACGACGCTGTTCAACCTGATCGCCGGCGCGCTCGCCCCCGACCGCGGAACGATCGGCTTTCTCGGCTCGGACATCGCCGGCTGGCGCGCCGATCGCGTCTGCGTGGCCGGCATCGGCCGGACCTTCCAGATCGTCAAGCCGTTCGCCGACCTGTCGGTGCTCGAGAACGCGATGGTCGGCGGCTTCCGCGGCACGACCGACCGCAGGCTCGCGCGGCGTCGCGCCGAGCGCGCGCTGCAGGCGCTCGAGATGTGGGACCAGCGCGAACGCGTTGCGTCGGCGTTGACGCTGCCCGACCGCAAGCGACTCGAGGTCGCGCGCGCGCTCGCGACCGAGCCGAAGCTGCTGCTGCTCGACGAGGTCATGGCCGGCCTGCGGCCGACCGAGACCGACCACATGGTCGCGGCGTTTCGCCGGCTCAACGCCGAGCACGGCGTGACCATCCTGCTGATCGAGCACGTGATGCGCGCGGTGATGGCGCTCGCGCAGCGCGTCTACGTGCTGCACCACGGGGTGGTCATCTCGTCGGGCACGCCCGCCGAGGTGACTTCGGATCCGAAGGTGCTCGAGAGCTATCTCGGCACGGCCGAACTGCAGTAGGGCGCCGGGCATGCTGAAGATCCGCAATCTCTCGGTGTTCTACGGCGACGCGCAGGCGCTCGATCGGGTCGATCTCGAGGTCGGTGCGAACCAGATCGTCGCGCTCGTCGGCGCCAACGGCGCGGGCAAGACCTCGCTGATCCACACGCTCGCCGGCATCCTGAAGCCGCGCTCGGGCTCGATCGTGTTCGACGGGCACGAGATCGCCGGGCTCGACAGCCACAAGGTCTGCGATCTCGGCATCGGCCAGGTCGCCGAAGGCCGCCAGATCTTTCCGTCGATGAGCGTGATCGACAACCTGCGGGTCGGCGGGCTGCTGCCGCATGCGCGCGCGAGCGCCGGCGAGACGCTCGATCGCGTGTTCGCGATGTTCCCGCGCCTGAAGGAGCGCGCCGCGCAGGCGGCGGGCACGCTCTCGGGCGGCGAGCAGCAGATGCTCGCCATCGCGCGTTGCCTGATGGGCGCTCCGCGCCTGATCATGTTCGACGAGCCGTCGCTGGGGCTCGCCCCCGCGCTCGTCGCCGAAGTGCTGCAGACGATCCGCACGCTCCACGCGCAGGGATTGACGATCCTGCTCGTCGAGCAGAACGTGGCCGCATCGCTGCGCCTCGCCCACCGGGCCTACGTCCTCGAAAACGGTAGCATCGTGCTCGAGGGGAGCGGCTCGGAGCTGCTCGACGATCCACGCGTACGCGAGGCGTATCTGGGATTGTGAAGTCTGCTGCGGTCTTCGTTGCGCTGTCGCGCGTCACGGCGACGGCGTCGCGCGCCGCCGTCGCCGCGATGTTCGTCGCCGCGGCGTCGCCGGCGGCGCACGGTTTCGTCGCGCTCCCCGAGGCGCATGGTTTCGTCGCGGTCCCCGAGGCCGCGGGGCCTGCGCTCGCGCCGGAGCGCGACGCGATCGTCGAACAGGCGCTCGTGCACGAAGTTTCCCGCGGCGAGGGCCTGGGCTCGCTCGCCGCGCGCTACGGCGTTTCCGTCTCGCAGATCGCCGAGCGCAACGGCCTCGAGCCGCGCAAGCCGCTGCAGGTCGGCCAGCGCATCGCGATCGTCTCCCGCCACGTGCTGCCGCCGGCCATCGACGACGGGATCGTCGTCAACGTTCCGCAGCGCATGCTCTTCCGGTTCGCGGGCGGGCGCGTCGCCGCCGCGTATCCGGCGACCGTCGGCCGGCGCGACTGGCCGACCCCGACCGGCGATTTCGACGTGATCAGCCGGCAGACCGACAAGACCTGGTTCGTTCCGCCGTCGATCCAGCAGGAGATGCTGAGCGAGGGCAAGCCGGTGCTCACCGTGGTGCCGCCCGGCCCCGACAACCCGCTCGGCCGCCACTGGATCGGTACCAGCCTGCCGGGCATCGGCATTCACGGCACGAACGCGCCGGCGAGCCTCTATGGTTTTCGTTCGCACGGTTGTGTTCGCCTGCATGCGCACGACATCGCCGCGCTGTTCTCGACGACGGGCGTGGGCGATCGCGGGCGCATCGTGTATCGGCCGCTCTTGCTCGCGCAAGGCGCAGACGGACGCATCTGGTTCGAGGCAAACCCGGACGCCTACCGCCGCGGTCCCGGCTCGATCGATACCGTGCGCGAGATGGCGCGGCTGCAGGCGATCGACGAGCGCTCGATCGACTGGTCGGCGGTCGAGGCGGCGCTCGAGCGGCGCCCCGGCCAGGCGCTCGAGGTCGGCAGTGTCGAAATCGCGCCGGAGGCGGCAGTGTTCCGCACCGGCATGCAGACAGAGGATCCACCGGCACCATGATGAAGCCTCATTCCCGCCGCCGGTTCGTTCGAACCGGGTTCGCGCTCGCGTTCGGTGCGGCAACCGTGCAACCGGCCGCGGCCGCGCGCGATCGTCTCCGGGCCGACGCTGCCGACGAGATCGCGCGCCTGGCCTTCGTCCACACGCATACCGGCGAATCGCTCGACGTCGTCTATCGGGAAGGACCGCATTACCTGGGCGATGCGCTCGCCGAGATCGATCGGGTGCTGCGCGATCATCGCAGCGGCGACGTGCATTCGATCGATCGCGCGCTGCTCGACCAGCTCGCCCGGCTCCAGCGACTGCTCGACGCCGGCCAGCGGCCCTTTCACGTCATTTCCGCGTATCGGTCGCCGAAGACCAACGCGATGCTCGCCGCGCGCAGCCACGGCGTCGCGACGAAGAGCCTGCACCTGCAGGGCCGTGCGATCGACGTGCGGATGTCGGGCATCGAGTTGCGCGCGCTGCATCGCGCGGCGCTCTCGATGCGGGCGGGCGGCGTCGGATACTACGCGCGCTCGAACTTCGTGCACCTGGACACCGGCCACGTGCGTCGCTGGTGAGCCGGCCGACCCGCATCGATCGGTCCGACGCGGATTCGTTCGCTACGCAGGCGGCAGGAATTTCCCCGGGTTCAGGATGCCCAGCGGGTCGAGCGCCTGCTTCACCTGCCGCATCAGCGCCATTTCCACCTCGGTCTTGTAGCGCGCCGATTCGTCGCGGCGCAGCTGGCCGAGTCCGTGCTCGGCCGAGATCGAACCGTTGAAGGTGATCACCGCGTCGTGCGTGACGAGGTTGATGGCGGGCTGCATCGCGAGGAATTCGTCCTCGTGCGCGGGTCCGCATCGGTCGACCGGCGGCGAGACGTTGTAGTGCAGGTTGCCGTCGCCGAGATGGCCGAAGACGACCATCCGGATGCCGGGAAACCGGCGCTGCAGCGCTTCGTTGGTCTGCGCGACGAAGTCGGCGATCGACGAGATCGGCACCGAGATGTCGTGCTTGATGTTCTTGCCGGTGAGCGCCTGCGCCTCGGAGATCAGCTCGCGCAGCGCCCACAGCGCGCGGCTCTGTGCGCCGGAGGTGGCGACGACGGCGTCGAGCACCACGCCGGCTTCGAGCGCGCGCTCCATCAGCGCCTCGAACTGCGCGTTGGCGTGCGCCTCGCTCTCGCTGTCCGAGGTCTCGAGCAGCACGTAGTACGGCGACGGCTGCGCGAAGGGCCGGCGATGATCGGGGAAGTGTTGCCCGACGAGTTCGAGGCACAGGTCCGACATCAGCTCGAATGCGGTCAGCGACGAGGCGAGCATCGATTGCGCGAGCTCGAGCAGCCGGAGCGCGGCATGCGGATCCTGCACTGCGGCCATCGCGGTCACCTGCGCGGCCGGCTGGGGATAGATCTTCAGCGTCGCCGCGGTGATCACGCCGAGCGTGCCTTCGGAGCCGACGAAGAGATCGCGCAGGTCGTAGCCGGTGTTGTCCTTGCGCAATCCGCGCAGACCGTTCCAGATCCGTCCGTCGGCGGTGACGACTTCGATGCCCAGGCACAGCTCGCGCGCGTTGCCGTAGCGAAGCACCTGCGCGCCGCCGGCGTTGGTCGCCAGGTTGCCGCCGATCGTGCACGAGCCTTCGGAGGGCAGGCTCAACGGGAACAGGCGCCCGGCCGCGTCCGCCGCTTCGCGCACCTGCGCGAGCGTGCAGCCCGCCTCGACGGTGATCGAGTTGTTGATCGTGTCGACCGCGCGCACGCCGGCGAGGCGCGTGAGCGAGAGCACGATCGAGCGTCCCGACTCGTCGGGCGTCGCGCCGCCCGACAGGCCCGTGTTGCCGCCTTGTGGAACGACCGCGATGCCGCGCTCGGCGCACCATCGCACGACCGCCGCGACGCCTTCGACGGTGTCGGGCTGTGCCACGGCGAGCGTTCGCCCGAAATAGCGGCGGCGCCAATCGATCGTGAACGGTTGCCGGTCGTCGTCGTCGGTGATCAGGCGGCCGGTGAAGCAGGCGCGCAGCGAATCGAGGTCGGGCTGCGGCGCGTCGGGAGAGTCGTTGCGGTTCGCGTCCATTTCGGACCGCAGTGTACCGCCGTTGCCCGCCGCACACCGACCGCTGCGGGCGGTGCCGGGTGCCGGGCGAGCGCGTCGCCCGGCACCCGCCGTCGCGTTACTTCACGGTGAAGCGGACCGTCGCCTCGCTCGCGTTGCCCGTGGTGTCGATGGCGCGCGCCGTCAGCGTGTTCGTGCCCTTGCTCTTTTTCGCATTCCACCGCACCTGGTACGGCGCCGTGGTCGCGTAGCCGACCGACTTGCCGTTCACCAGGAAGTCGACGCGCGAGATGCCGCCCGCGTCGTAGGCCGAAGCCGACAGCGACGTGGGCTTGCCCGCGATCACCGCGCCGTCGGTGGGCCAGTCGACGCTCACGGTGGGCGCCGATGCATCCGAGTAGACGAGGTAGCTCGCTTGCGCGCTGGCCGCGCTCGACCCGGATTCGGCGGCGCTCGCCCGTACGGCGTACACGCCGTCGGTCGCCTGCGCGGCCGAGCTCACCGACCAGCTCACCGTGGTCGAGGCGCCCGGCGCGAGCGTGACCGAAGGCGCCGCGAACGAGCCGGAGAAGCCCGACGGGATCGACTGCGCGAGCGCGAACACGCTGCTGGCGCAGGTCGATCCGTTGCGGTTGGTGATCGATACCGAGTAGCGCAGCGTCGCTCCCGGCGCGCCGGTCTGCGAGCTCGGGCTCGCCTGAACGACCGGGGCCGCCCGCGTGCACGCGGCGGTCGTCGTCTGCACGTCGACCGAAGCCATTCCGGTGGAGATCGATTGCGCCGTCACGCGGATGCCGTTGGCGGTGTCGTTGAAGCTCTGTCCGGCACCGAGCCGCGCCACCAGCATCGTCGGCGACGGCATCGTTCCGGTTGCGCGGTGCACGGTGACGACGTCGCGGTACGCGCTCGAAAGATTCGCATCGAGCGCCGCGGCCTGCCGCAGGCTCACGTAGTAATACTCGCCGGTATCGCTCTTGCGCAGGCGGATCGCCTGCGGGGTGCCGGTATCGGGTGCCTCGAGCGCGGCGATCGAGTACGTGCCCGAAGCCGGACCGTCGACGATCGACGTCGCGGGCAGCCAGCCGGCCATGATCCGGTTCGCCGCGTGCATCTGCACCGCGGGCGCGCTGCCCATCGGATCCGAACCGTCCCCGTATTCGGAGGTGGGCGTCGACGCATGCTTGAAGCGCAGGTTGTGTCCGATCTCGTGCGCGAAGATGCCCGCCGTGCACTGCGCGACCCACGAGCGCGTGGGCGGCGTCCCGCCGACGTACGCGATGCCGGTCCAGCCGCAATTGCCGTTGGGCGGAACCGCGTACGAGATCCGCGTGTAGCGGGACGGATCGATGCCGGCGGCGCGTGCCGCCGAGTCGGCGGCTGCGCCCCATCCGTTGAAGTCGCAGCTGCCGCCCGCCGAGTAGGGAATCGTGAACGGGCCGACCACGTCGCCCGAAAACGTGACCTGGTTGTCCGACGATTCCCGGTAGATGCGGTCGACCGAACTGCCGGTTCCGAACAGTGCGCTCTGCACGCCCGATGCCGTGCAGCTCGTCGCCCGATCGGAGAAGCTGGCGAGGATGACGAGCGTGCGCTGCTCGCCGGCGACCAGCGTGCCGGTGAGCGTATCCAGCGACCCGCCGTCGCCGCTCGTGCTGCCCGATCCGCTCGGGTCCTTCTTGCCGCCGCCCTTGCGGTCGGTCGACATCTCGACGTCGCCGCGATCGCCGACGACCAGGTAGCCGTTCACCCGCAGTGCCTTCACGCGAACGTGACGGTCGATGTAGCGCAGCGCATCGCGCTCGCTCATCGCGGGGTCGGCCCACTGCAGGCCGAAGCGCCGGACGTGGCCGGCCTGCACGGTTTCGAGGAAGTACGGATGCCGGGCGATGCCGCGCTCGTGATCGTCGATCGACATGCCGATGACACGGCCCTCGAGTTCGACGCGCTGCTCGATCTGTTCGCGCGCCTCCTTCGGCAGCCGTTCGCGCAGCGCGTCGGGCAGTGCGAGCGTGAGCGCACGCTGCGGGTCCGTCCGGACCACTTCGAGCAGCGCCTGTCGGCGTTGCTGCACCGCCTGCATCACGTCCTGCGTGCGTTGCGCGCGCTGCGCGGCCGGAGCGCGTTCGAGCGCCTTCATCGCACCGAGCAACGCGTTGCTCGACGCGACCGCGCGCGCTTGCGCGGCGGCCGCGGCACGCTGCTCGGCAACCGACGGTGGATGTTCGGCGCCGCCCTGCGCGAGTGCGTTCGCCGCGAACGAGAAGGCGGCCAGAACGGCCGCGGCGCAAAGACCGCCTCGCAGAGCGTCGGCGGCGCGACGCTGGATCGGGGAACGGCGCGCACGCGGGATTCGACGAACTGCGGTGCGCGAGAGGGAAGCCGGCATCGATACCTCGCTCGGAGTGCCCAGGGATCCGGCCGCTCGTTGCGGCGGAGACTGCGCAATCGGGGGATTGCGCGGGCATCAGAGCGCGGGAAGAGGACTTACGTCACACGAAGCCCGACGCAAGGCGCAGTGGCGCCGACTCGCGGCAGGCGAGCGGGCGCGGACGGGTCAGCGCAGGCCGGGCATCATCCCTTTCATGCCGCGCATCATTTTCGCGAGGCCGCCTTTCTGCATCTTCTTCATCATCGACTGCATCTGCTCGAACTGCGACAGCAGCCGATTGACTTCCTGCACCGACACGCCCGAGCCGGCGGCGATGCGCCGCTTGCGGCTGGCCTTGATGAGGTCGGGCTTCGTGCGCTCGGCCTTCGTCATCGACTGGATGATCGCCTGCATGCGGCGGACCTGCCGCTCGGCCTGCGACATGTCGGCGCCGGCGGCGGCCTGCTGGAACTGTGCGGGCAGCTTCTCGAGCATCGACGACAGCCCACCCATCCGGTTCATCTGCCCGAGCTGCGAGGCGAAATCGTCGAGGTCGAAGCGGCTGCCCGACTTGAGCTTGTCGGCGAGCGCCTTCGCGCTCTTCTGGTCGACGTTCTTCTGCGCTTCCTCGACGAGCGAGACGATGTCGCCCATGCCGAGGATCCGGTTGGCCATGCGTTCCGGATGGAAGCCCTCGAGACCGTCGAGCTTCTCGCCGATGCCGACGAACTTGATCGGCGCACCGGTGACCGCCTTCACCGACAGCGCGGCGCCGCCGCGCGAGTCGCCGTCGAGCTTGGTGAGCACGACGCCGGTGAGCGGCAACGTCTCGCGAAACGCCCGGGCGGTGTTGACCGCGTCCTGCCCCTGCATCGCGTCGACGACGAACAGCGTCTCGACCGGATCGAGCAGCGCGTGCAGCTCGGCGATCTCGCGCATCATCTGTTCGTCGATCGCCAGGCGCCCCGCGGTGTCGACGATCAGCACGTCGAAATAGCGCGTGCGGGCGAACTGCCGTGCGGCCGCGGCGATCTCGGCGGGCTTCTGCTCGGGCGACGACGCGAAGAACTCGGCGCCCGCCTGCGCGGTGACCGTGCGCAACTGCTCGATCGCCGCCGGGCGATAGACGTCGCACGAGACGGTGAGCACTTTCTTCTTCTGGTTCTCGCGCAGCCACCGGGCGAGCTTGCCGACCGTCGTGGTCTTGCCGGCGCCCTGCAGGCCGGCCATCAGCACGATCGCCGGCGGCTGGGTCGCGAGGTTCAGCTGCGCCGTGCTGCCGCCCATCAATTGCGTGAGCTCGCGGTGCACGACGCCGACGAGCGCCTGTCCCGGCGAGAGGCTGCCGACGACGTCCTGGCCGAGCGCGCGCTCGCGAACGCGCGCGATGAAGTCGCGAACGACCGGCAGCGCGACGTCCGCTTCGAGCAGCGCCACGCGGATCTCGCGCAGCATTTCCTGCGTGTTCGCTTCGGTCAGGCGCGCCTCGCCGCGCATCGTCTTGACGACGCGCGCGAGCCGTTGCGACAGGTTTTCGAGCATGGGCTTGGAGTAAACTGGGTCGGTGCCGATTTTACCGGTTATCGCCCATTTGCTCGCCGCACTCGCGTACCTGGTCGCCTGGCGAGCGCCCCATCGATGGACCGGTCACGCGATGCTCGTCGGCCTCGTGCTGCACGCCGGCGTGCTGTATCACGTGATCGTCGGCGAACACGGCTGGCACTTCGGCTTCGCGCCCATCCTGTCGGCGACGCTGTGGATCGGCGTGGTCGTGCTGTGGATCGAGGCGCTGTCGGCGCGCGTCGAGGCGCTGCGCACCCTCGTCCTGCCCGCGGCCGCCGCCGCGACGCTGCTGCCGCTCGTGTTCCCCGGCATCGACCTCAGCGCGCAGGCGTCGCGCCCGCTGTTCCTGCCGCACCTGCTGATCGGCACGCTCGCGTACGGCGTGCTTTCGCTCGCCGCGCTGCACGCCGTGCTGATGACGCTCGCCGAGCGCGCGTTGCATCACGGCGGCGAGCAAGCCCGGTCGCTGCCGCTGGCGCGCTTCCTCGAGGACCTGCCGCCGCTGCTGGTGCTCGAACGCATCCTGTTTCGCTTCATCGGGGTCGGCTTCGCGTTGCTCACGCTCACCGCGTTCAGCGGCGTGCTGTTCTCGGAGGAGATCTTCGGCCAGCCGTTGCGCATCGATCACAAAACCGTATTCACGTTGCTTGCGTGGGCGGTGTTCGGCATCCTGCTGCTCGGGCGGCGGCTGTGGGGCTGGCGCGGGCGCACGGCGTTGCGGCTGACTTTCGGCGGCTTCGCGTTC
>JAKFES010000213.1:0-1637 GCA_036675585.1 Burkholderiaceae bacterium | reverse complement strand
ACGCGCGCAGCGCGTCGACGCCGCCGTGGCGCAGCGTCGCCGCCGCCGAGCGCAGCGCGAGCTCGGCGCGGGGGCCGGCGGCGACCGCCGTCGCCTCCTCGTGCTGGCGTTGCTGGTGCAGCCAGACGAGCGTGCCCACCGCGAGGACCGCGACGATCAGCGCGAGCCAGAACGCGACGAAGAATTTCCAGAACAGCCGCCCCACGCGATCGCGCTCCCCGCCTACGGCAACAGGAACTGGTAGCCGCGGCCGCGCACGGTCTCGATCCACGACGCGCCGTCGTCGCGCGTGCCGAGCTTCTGGCGCAGGCTGCTCACGTGCACGTCGAGGCTGCGGTCGAAGCGCGCGAGCGGGCGCCCGAGCGCCTGCTCCGACAACTCGGCCTTTCCGACGATGCGCCCGGCATTGCGCGCCAGCGCCTCGAGCACGCCGAACTCGGTGCTCGTGAGCGGCAGCGGCGCATCGCGCCAGGTGGCGCGCCGCTGCGCCGGCCAGACGGCGAGCGGTCCCACGACGATCGCCGACTCGGCGGGGTGCGAGGCGTCCGCCTCGCGCACGCGGCGAAGGATCGCCCGCAGCCGCGCGGCGAGCTCGCGCGGCGTGCACGGTTTCGCGACGTAGTCGTCGGCGCCGAGCTCCAGTCCGACGATGCGGTCGACGTCGTCGCCGCGCGCGGTCAGCATCAGCACCGGGATCCGGCTCGCGGCGCGGATTCGCCGCAATGCCTCGACGCCGTCGATGCCGGGCATCATCACGTCGAGCACGACGATGTCGAAGCCGCCCTCGAGCGCGCAGGCGACGCCCGACGCCGCGTCGCCGACGGCGCGCGCGTCGAACCCGTCGCGCCGCAGGTACTCGACGAGCAGGTCGGTCAGTTCGACGTCGTCGTCGACGAGCAGTACGCGGGGCATCGGCAGCGACCGGGTCGAAAGCACACGACGCCGATCATATCGGCGCGGCCGCGCGGCGCCTGCTCGCGCGGGCGATCGAAACGCTTCTTTACGAACGTTTACAGCTTGCGAGCCGCGATTAACGCATCGCGACGCCATGCTTCGAACCGTACCGGCGCGAATGGGCCGCCGGACGTGCCCCTTCACAGATGGAGTTCGAAGCATGAAACCAGCACGAATCGCGGCGTTCACGGTGGCAGGCAGCCTGGCACTGGCCGTTCCCTTTCTCGTGTCGGCGCAGTCCGCGCCCGACGCGCCGGCGCAGGTCTCGCCGCGCGCGGCGATGACGCCGGTCCACGCGCGCCACGGCGGCCACGGCCACGGCGGGCATTCGATGCACCACGGCCAGGGGTACGGCCACCGCGGCGGGGGCGAAGGTGCGCTGCTGCGCGGGCTCGACCTGAGCGACGAGCAGCGCGACCGGATCTTCTCGATCCGCCACGAGGCGGCGCCGAAGATGCGCGAGCAGGCGAAGGCGCTGCGCGGCGCGCGCGCCGAATTCGCGAAGCTGGCGCTGTCGGCCGAGTACGACGAAGCGAAGGTCAAGGCGCTCGCCGACCGCAATGCGCAGGCGATGAGCGAGATGGCGCAGTTGCGGGCGAAGAGCATGAACGAGATCTTCCAGGTGCTCACGCCCGAGCAGCGGGCGAAGGTGCAGGAGCGCCAGGCGCGCCGGGAAGCGCGCC
>JAKFES010000236.1:0-11888 GCA_036675585.1 Burkholderiaceae bacterium | reverse complement strand
GCGCGCACCTCGAGCCCGTGCGCGGCGAACAGCGCGGCCCAGCTCGCGCCGACGGTGCCGCAGCCGACGACGGCGACGGTTTGCGGATCCTCGATCGTCATGGCGGACCTCAGGCGCCGGTGGGCGCGATGGCCGTCGCCGGCGGGCGCAGCCGATGGCGGCGAGTGGCCCACAGGGCCAGCATTCCGAGCGTCGCCACGCCGAGCCCGTACCAGGTCGGCAGCGCCGACAGCACGGCGATGGCCAGCAGGGCCGCGGCATTGACCGCGCGCGAATCGAAGAAGCGCGCGCCGCCGAAGAACATCGCGAAGGCGAGCGTGAACACGGTTCCCGAAACGATCGCCTCGACGAAGTCGACGACGCCGCCGGTCGCGAGCATGCCGGGATACACGAGGAACATGAACGGGATCACGTAGGTGACCGCGCCGAGCTTGACCGCTTCGCGCGCGACCCCGAGCCAGTTCGTCTGCGCGATGCCCGCCGCGACGAAGACCGCGACGCACACGGGCGGCGTGATCACCGAGATCGTCGCGTAATAGAACACGAACATGTGCGCGACGATCGGCTCGAGCCCCACTTTCGTGAGCGCCGGCGCGAGCACGGCGGCGACGAGCACGTACGCGGCGGTGGTCGGCATTCCCATGCCGAGCACCATGCACACCACCCCCGTCACCAGCGCGATCACCCACAGCGAATTCGCGGCGAGCGCGACGATCATCGAGGACAGCGACACGCCCAGACCGGTGAGGTTCACCATGCTCACGAGAATCTGCGCGCCGGCGAGCAGCACGCCGATCATGACGAGCGCCTTGCCGGCGTCCTCCAGGCTGTCGACGATCACGCGCAGCGCCGTGCGCAGTTCGCCGGGCGAGCGGACGTTGAGCAGCAGGTACGGAACGAACAGGCCGACGACGCCGAAGAAGGCCGCGGTCTGCACCGAGCGCCCCGTGAGCACGCCGTAGAGCAGCGCGGAGAAGGCCGCGACGATCGGCAGCGTGCGGCGCGGCGCGAGCACGCTCGACCACGCGGGCATCTCGTCTTCCGGCACGACGCGCAGGCCCCGGTTCAACGCGATGAAATGGATCGTCGCGAAACAGCCGAGATAGAACAGGAACGCCGGCAGCACGGCGGCTTTCGCGATGTCGAAGTAACTGCGGCCGATGATCTCGGCCATCACGAACGCGGCGGCACCCATCACCGGCGGGGCGATCTGCCCGCCGGTCGAGGCGACCGCTTCGATGCCGCCGGCGAGCGCCGGCGGATAGCCCAGCCGCTTCATCAGCGGAATGGTGAAGTTGCCGGTGGTGGCGACATTGGCGACCGCGCTGCCGCTGATCGTGCCGAACAGGCCCGAGGCGACGGTGGCGATCTTCGCCGCGCCGCCGGGGCTGCGTCCGCTCACGCGCACCGCCAGGTCCATGAAGGTCTGGCCGCCGCCGGTGAACAGCAGCACGCTGCCGAACACGATGAACGCGCCGATCGTGGTGCTCGCGACGCCGACGAGCAGCCCCCAGATGCCGAGGTCGCCGAGCAGCAGCGTCTCGGTGACGAAATGGATGTCGAAGCCGCGGTGGCCGAGCGGCCCCGACAGGTAGTGCCCGAACAGCGCGTACGCGATACCGGCGAGCGCGATCGTCGGGAAAATGATTCCGATCGCGCGGCGCGAGACTTCGAGCACGGTGACGACGATGCCGACGGTCAACGCGATGTCGAGCGCGGTGGCCGTCGGCAGGCTCGTCATGATCTCGTCGTAGTGCACGATCACGTAGCCGCACGCCGCGACGCTGACGACGGCGAGCCCGGCGTCGACGGCGATGCCCGCCGGGCGCCAACGGCCGCGGGCGCCGAGCGGGTACATCAACAGGCCGAGGCAGACGACGAGCGCGAGGAAGATCGCGCGCTGGATCAACCCCTCGAACGCACCGAAAGCCGACGTGTACAGGATGAACGCGCCGAGCAGCGCAGCCACGGCTTTCGTCGTCCAGGCGCGCGGCCCGAGCGCGTTGCGCATCACGTCGTCGCCCCGCTCAGGGCATCAGTTTCTGCGGGATGTCGAGTTTCTTCTCCTTCAGGTAGCGTACGACGCCCGGGTGCAGCGGCACGGTCCCGTTGGAGAGCGTGAGCTGCACCATGTCGACGCCCTTCAGGCTGCCGAGCGCGGCGACCTGCGCCGTCGTGTCCTCGAACACCGCTTTCGCGATCCGGTACGCGGTCTCGTCGGACAGGCCCGGGCGCGCGTGCACGGCGAGCCCGAAGCTCCAGGTGCTGTACGCGGGAACGCCTTCGGCCGCGCCCGCGGGGATGTCGACGACCGACAGGTCGGGGAACTTCTCGGCCACCGTCTTCTTCTGCTCGGGCGTGAGCGAGAGCACGCGCACCGGCGTGAACGTCGCGATGTCGAGCGACGAGCCGTCGAGTTTCTCGCCGACACCGGACTTCACGTAGCCGACGACGCGGTTGTCCTTGATGGAGTCGACGATGTCGGTGGTCGAGCCGCGCACGTACTCGGGGGCGATTCCCAGCCCCTTGAACACGCTCTCGGCGGTCTTCTCGGTGGCGGAACCCTTCAGCCCGGGGTTGAAGCGCTTGCCGGCGAGGTCGGCGAGCGTCTTCGCGCCGCTGTCGGCCCGGACGACCACGTTCTGCGGCGCGGGCGAATACACGAAGAGCAGCCGGCTGTCGACCTTCTTGCCCTCGAAGTCGCCGACGCCGGCGTACGCGTGGTAGCCGACGTTGGTCGTGACGAGGCCGAGGTCGACCTGGTTGCGCCCGATCCGGCGCAGGTTGTCGACGGTGGCGCCCGTTTCGACGACCGAGCTCTCGACACCCGGAACGCTGGCGTTGATCAGCTGCGAAAGCGCGACGAAATAGCCGTACTGGCTCGACGACGCGGAGGTCGCGCCGATCAGGAGCTTCTCCTGCGCGGCGAGCGGGCCCGCGAATGCGACCGCGGCGCACGCGGCGATGGCTGCAACGAATGACCGGTTCATCTCGGGTTCTCCTCCCTCGTCGGTTCGAAAAAATCGTGCGCAACGCGAACGGGCAGCGTCAGCACGAGAAAAGAATGCGTCTTGCCATGGCCATCGAGGTTCAGCGCGTGGTTGACGCCGCCCTCGAGCACGTCGTCGATGACGAAGTTCAGCGCCCACAGCCGCGGCAGCTCGAAGCGCTCGATCGCGCCCGGATGCCGGTGCGCGAACAGCCGCGCAACGCGTTCGACGGTCACCTGCTCGCGAACGACCGGATACCACCCCGACCGGTACGCGATCACGCTGACATTGAGCCGATCGCCCTTGTCGCCGGCGCGCGCGTGGGCGATCCGGTGCAGGGGAACCTCGATGATCCGCTGTGGGTCGCTCATGCGTTCAGTCGACGAACTCGACCACGGGCTCGACCTTCTCGCGCGCGATGTACGCCGAGCTCGTCGCGATGCGCCTGCGCACGGCGCTGCGCACGCCGCCTCCGCCGGCCGGACCGCAGGTGTAGAGCGCGAGCACCTCTTCGGCGGCGCGTGCCGCGGCCTCTTGCTCGGCGGCGGCCACCGCGATGCGCACGCGAACGTCGTTGCAGTCCGAAGCCTGTCGCTCGAGCCACGCGCCGTCGTCGTCGTTGAACACGCTGGCCACACCGATCAGGTCGGCGCGGATCCGCAGGCCCGGATCCAGCCGGCGACGCACGACGTCGATCGCCAGGCGCGCACGCGCGGCCGCGTTCGGTCCCGCGTACGAGATCTCGCCTTCGCCGAACCAGCCGGCGTCGTGGCCCACCGTCACTTTCAGCCGTGCCGGCCTCTGGTGGCCGACCGCGCCGTCGACGCGCACGCGGTTCGGCGCGGTCTCGACGAGCTCGACCTGCGTGATGTCGAGCACGATGTCGGGCGTGCGGTAGCACGCCGGGTCGTGGATCTCGTACAGGATCTGCTCGGCAACGGTGTGCCGATCGACGAGCCCGCCGGTGTCGTCGGCCTTTCCCACGGTGAATGCGCCGCCCGCGTGCATCTCGACGATCGGGAAACCGATCCGGTGCGGCTCGGGCACGTCCTTGAAACCCGGATCGGCGTAATAGCCGCCGCTGACCTGCGCGCCGCACTCGAGCAGGTGCCCGGCGAGCGTGCCCGCCGCGACGAGGTCCCGGTCGTCGAGCGACCACCCATGGCGCCAGGCGAACGGCGCGAGCGCGAGCGAGGGGTCGGCGACGCGACCGGTGACGACGACGTCGGCGCCGGCGGCGAGCGCGTCGACCAATGGCTGCGCACCGAGATACGCGTTGGCAGACAGCACGGCGTCGAGCGGATGAGCGCGGCCGTCCTCGTCTTCCAGTGCGCCCAGCCGCCCGGCCTCGACGAGGTCGTCGCCGGTGACGACGGCGATCTTCATCGGGCGGCAGCCCAGACGACGCGCAAGGGAACCGATGGCACGCGCCGCGGCGTGCGGGTTGGCCGCGCCGAAATTGCCGAGAATCGGAATGCGATGCGCCAGGCACGCATCGAGAACGGGTTCGAGCATGCGCTCGAGCAGCGGCTCGTAGCCCTTGTCGGGATGCTCGAGCCGGGCGAGTTGCGCGAGCGCGAGCGTTCGCTCACCGAGCGTCTCGAACATGATCGCGGCGGGCCGGCCAGAGCGGATCAGCGATCGAACGACGGGCGCCGGCGCATCGAGCCGATCGCCCGAGAACCCGGCACCGCAGCCGACCAGCACCGTATCGCTTTCCGACACCGTTGTTCGCCTCCTCCCGGATTGGCTTCGCGCCTCGTGCGGACACGAGACGGATTCGAGGGTGCCCGTGGACGAGGCCGGTTGGCAAATCGATTTATCTGATGTATTGATCGGAGAAGATTATGAATGTGAGCATTCGCCAGCTGCAGGCCTTCCGCGCGGTCGCCGAACTCGGCAGCTTCGGCGAGGCGGCGGCGCGGCTGCACGCCTCGCAGCCGGCGGTGAGCGCGGCGATCCGCAAGCTCGAGTTCGTGCTGAACGTTCGCGTCTTCGACCGCACCACGCGCCGGGTCCTGCTCACCCCGGAAGGTCACGAACTCCTGCGGCTCTCCACGCGGCTGATCGAGGAGTTCGAAGCGGTCACCGGCGACCTGCACGACTACCTCGCGCGCCGGCGCGGACGCATCGTCGTCGCGGCGCTTCCGTCGCTCGCCGCACTGACGCTGCCGCCGGCGCTCGCGCGCCTGAAGACGCAACATCCGGGAATCGACGTCGCAATCCGCGACACACTGCACGACGAGATCCAGGACCTCGTCGATAGCGGCGCCGCCGACTTCGGGCTCACCGTCGCGCCGCCACCCGAACGCGGGCTGTCGTTCGAGCCGCTGCTGGTCGATCGCTTCGTGATGGTGTGCCGGCCCGACCACCCGCTCGCCGACAAGCGCTCGGTCTCCTGGGCACGGATGATCCGCTTTCCGCTGATCACGATGGCGCGCACCTCGAGCGTGCGCCAGCACATCGACGCGGCGTGCGCGCAGGCCGGCATCACCTCGCACAGCGCCTACGACGCGGCGCACCTGGCGACCGTCGGCGCGCTGGTCCGCGAAGGACTCGGCGTCGCCGCGCTGCCTTCCTCGACGACGCCGCTGCTTCGCTTCGCCGATCTGGTCGAGGTGCCGATCCATGCGCCGAGAGTCGAGCGCACGATGGGCATCGTCCGGCGCACGGGGCGCTCGTCTTCGGTCGCCGCGCAGGCGCTGATCGCCTTGCTGCGGGGCGCGCAGGCGCAACCGCACGACGCGAAGCACGGGCGGGTTTCGCGCCGCGTTCCATAATCACGCGCTCCGCCCCCACACCCACGCCCGATGCCCTCGATTCCCGGCGCTCGCCCGGCCGCCGACCTGTCCCGCGACGGGCTGCGCACGGCCTGGATCATGCTGCTCGCGCTCACCGGGGGCTTCGCGCTGAGCCAGGCGTACCGGACGGTGGCCGCGATCATGGCGCCGCCGCTGCAGGCCGAATTCGGGCTCGACGCGCAGGCGCTGGGCGTGTTCGCCGGCATCTTTCATTTCGCCTTCGGCGCGCTGCAGCTGCTCATGGGCATCGGCATCGACCTGTACGGCGTGCGCCGCACCGTGCTCGTTGCGTTCCCGTTCGCCATCCTCGGCTCGGTGCTCTCGGCGACGACGACGCATTTCGGCGTGCTGCTCGCCGGCCAGGCGCTGATCGGCGTCGGCTGCGCGCCGGCGTTCCTCGTGTGCACCGTATTCATCGCGCAGCGCTTTCCCGCCGAGCGCTACGCGTCGGTCTCGGGGCTCGTGCTCGGCATCGGCGGGCTCGGCATGCTGGTCACCGGAACGCCGCTGGCGTGGCTGATCGAAGCGAGCTCGTGGCGTGCGGGCTTCGTCGCGCTCGCCGCGTTCTCGGTACTCGCCTGGCTCGCGATCGCCCGCTTCGTGCGCGAGCCGGAATTCGACGCGCACGCGATGCGCGGCGCACAGCGCGAGTCGCTCGGCCAGGCGCTACGCGGCTTCGGCGCGCTCCTCGCGATGCCGCACACGGCGGGCATCGTCGCGCTCGCCGCCGTCACCTATGCGGCCTTCGTCTCGCTGCGCGGCCTGTGGCTCGGTCCGCTGCTCATCGAGCGACACGCGTTCTCGCTGGTGCAAAGCGGCAACGTCGCGATCGTCGTGTCGATCGCCTCGATGCTCGGTCCGCCGCTGTTCGGCCGCTTCGATCCGGGCCCGGCCACGCGCAGGCGCTGGATCGTCGGCGCGACGCTGCTCAGCGCCGCGCTGTTCGGCCTGCTCGCCGTCGGGGCGAGCGCGACTTTCGACGTCGCCGTCTCGATCGTCTACGCGGTGCTCACCGGCGCGATCGTGCTGCAGTACGCCGACGTCCGCCTCGCCTACCCGCCTTCGATGACCGGCCGCGCGCTCTCGCTGTTCACGATGGCGATGTTCCTGGGCGTGGCGCTGATGCAGTGGCTGACCGGTTTCGTCGCCTCGGCCGCCGCCGCCCGCGCCGTGCCGCCGTTCGCCGCGGCGTTCGGCACGATCGCGCTGCTGCTCGCCGCCGGTGCCGTGCTGTTCGCGAAGCTGCCGCGAGCCCGCTGAGCGCGGCTCAGTCTGCATCGGCCAGCCGCTGCAGTCGCGAGCGGATGTGCAACGGGTCGTCTTCGCGCAGCAGGCGCGCGATGCGCGGCTCGAGCTTCGAGCAGTCGGCGCGCAGCACCTCGCGCTTGACGCGCAGCAGGCTCCCCGGGTGCATCGAGAATTCGCGCAATCCCATCCCGAGCAGCAGATGCGTGGCCGCCCAGTCGCCGGCCATCTCGCCGCAGACGGCGACCGGTTTGCGCGCCTTGCGCGCCGCGCGGATCGTCATCGCGACGAGTCGCAGCACCGACGGATGGAAGGGCTCGTACAGCGAAGCCACTTCGTGGTCGGTGCGGTCGATCGCGAGCGTGTACTGGATCAGATCGTTGGTTCCGATCGACAGGAAATCGAGCCGGCGCAGGAACAGGCTCGCCGACAGCGCGGCCGCCGGAATCTCGACCATGCCGCCGACCGGAAGATGCTCGTCGAAGCCGATGCCTCGTTCGCGCAACTGGGTCTTCGCGATGCCGATCAGCCGGATCGTCTGGTCGATCTCGTGCGCGTGCGCGAGCATCGGAATCAGCAATCGCACCGGGCCGTGCGCCGACGCGCGCAGGATCGCGCGCAACTGGACGAGGAACATCGTCGGTTGCGCCAGGCAATAGCGGATCGCGCGCTGGCCGAGCGCCGGATTGAGCGCGACGCCGGTCGGCGAGACGCTCGGGCGGCCGAGCGCCTTGTCGGCGCCGACGTCGAGCGTGCGGATCGTGACCGGCCGGCCGCGCAGCGCGACGACTGCCGTCCGATACGCTTCGTACTGCTCGTCCTCGGAGGGCAGGTCGCGCCGGTTCAGGAACAGGAACTCGGAACGGAACAGTCCGACGCCCGCGACGCCGGCGGCGAACGCGACCGCGGCTTCCTCCGGATGCTCGATGTTCGCGCACAGCCGCACCTCGCAACGGTCGCGCGTCACCGCGGGCAGGTGCAGCAGCTGCTGCAGCACCGCCTGCTCGCGCCGGCTCACCGCCTGCAGGTGCCGGTATTGCGCGAGCACGCCCTCGTCGGGCGCGACGATGACGATGCCCTTGTCGCCGTCGAGGATCAGCCAATCGTCGTCGGCGATCAGCCGGCTCGCCAGGCCCACGCCGACGACGGCCGGCACGTTCATTCCGCGCGCGAGGATCGCCGTGTGCGAGGTCGCGCCGCCCTGGTCGATCGCGAAGCCGACGGCCGAGCGCAGCGCGAGCATGTCGGCCGGCGAGACGTCCTCGGCGATGAAGATCATCGGCTCGGCCGCCTCGGTGTCGCGAGGCGCACGCGAGCCCGACAGCACGCGGATCACGCGGTCGGCGACCTGCAGCACGTCGCGGCCGCGCTCGCGCAGGTACGCGTCCTCGAGCTCGTCGAACTGCGACGCGAGCTGCGCGGCCTGCGCGGCGAAGGCCCACTCGGCGTTTCTCTGCTGCGTGCGCACCGACTCGCGCGCTTCGCCGGCGAGCGCCGGGTCGTCGAGGATCATCGCGTGCACGTCGAGCAGCGCGCGCGCTTCGGCGGGTCCTTCGTCGGGCAACTGCTCGGCGATCGTCTCCAGCTCGGACTTGACGACCGCGATCGCGGTTTCGAGCCGCGCGAGCTCGGCCTCGACCTGCGCCTCGAGCACGCGGTAGCGCGGCAGGTCGCGCTCGCGCGACTCGAGCAGGCGCGCGCGGCCGATCGCGATGCCGCCGCCGATGCCGGTGCCGTGCAGACTGAACATGGCTCAGCCGTGCTCCTCTTCGAAGCCCGAAGCGATCAGCGCGTGCAGCGCCTCGACCGCGGCGTCCTCGTCGGGGCCTTCGGCCTCGATGACGAGCGTGCTGTCCTTCGCCGCGGCCAGCATCATCACCCCCATGATGCTTTTCGCGTTGACGCGCCGCGTGCCCTTCGTGAGCCAGATCTCGGAGCGGAAGCGCGAGGCGGTGGCGGTGAGCCGGGCCGACGGACGGGCGTGCAGTCCGAGGCGGTTCACGATCGTCGTTTCGGTTCTCTTCATCCGCGCTTCGCGTCGCCCGCCGGATCGTCGCTCTCGTCACCCGGACGGATCGCGCGCCGGCCGCATTCGAGCAGCAGGTCGACGAGATCGTCGACCGGGATGCGGCGGTTGTCGATTGCCTTGAGCAGCATCGGCAGGTTCGTGCCGGCGACCACGCGCACGCGATCGGGCACCGCGAGCTGCACGGCGATGCGCGACGGCGTCGCGCCGTAGACGTCGGTGAGCACGATCGCACCGCTGCCGTCGTTGATGCGCGCGAGCAGCTCGCGCCCGCACTTCAGCGCGGCGTCGGGGTCCTCGTCGGGAACGACGTCGAGCGCGGCGAGCTGCGCCGGCAGCCGCCCGAAAACGTGCCGCGTGCACCGGATCAGCGCGGTGCCCAGCGGCTCGTGCGAGACGACGAGGATGCCGATCATTCGCGTCGCGCGGCCGCCTCCAGCTGGTCGACGAACAGCCGGGCGACGTCGAAGCCCGTCTGCTGGCGGATCTCCTGGAAGCAGGTCGGGCTGGTGACGTTGATCTCGGTGACGTAGTCGCCGATCAGGTCGAGCCCGACCAGCAGCAGTCCGCGCGCCGCCAGCACCGGGGCGAGCGCCTCGGCGACTTCTCGGTCGCGCGCCGACAGCGGCTTCGCCACGCCGGTGCCGCCGGCGGCGAGATTGCCGCGGAACTCGCCGGTCTTCGGGATGCGCGCGAGGCTGTACGGGACGACCTCGCCGCCGATCAGCAGCACGCGCTTGTCGCCCTCGGCGATCTCGGGCAGGTAGCGCTGCGCCATCACCGTGCGCGCACCGAACAGGTTCAGCGCCTCGATGATCACCGACAGGTTCGGATCGCCGCGCTTGGCGCGGAAGATCGACGTCCCGCCCATTCCGTCGAGCAGCTTGAAGACGGCTTCGTCGTGCTCGTCGACGAACGCGCGCAGCTCGTCGGCCGAGCGCGTGACGAGCGTGGGCGCGGCAAAGCGCGGGAACTCGGCGATCGACAGTTTCTCGTTGTGGTCGCGGATCGCGCGCGGATCGTTGAACACGTGCGCGCCTTCGCGCGTCGCCTGCTCGAGCAGGTACGTCGAATAGACGTACTCCATGTCGAAGGGCGGATCCTTGCGCATCAGCACCGCATCGAAGGCCGCGACCGGTTCGCTCGCCGGCGTGCCGAGGGCGTACCACGGAGCGCCGCTGCCGGTGGTGTCGGTGAGCTCGAGCGGCGTCGCGACGACCATCGCGCGCTCGCGCGCGAACGACAGCTGGTGCTGCTCGCAGACGTACAGCGCATGGCCGCGCGACGCAGCCTCGACCATCATCGCGTACGTCGTGTCCTTGTAGGTCTTGATCAGCGGAAGCGGATCGAGGATCACCAGCAAGCGCATCGCTCGTTGCTCCTTAGCCATAGCGCGACGGATCGGGGTCGGTCTGCTCGAGCTCGATCGCCGCGGCGAGCAGCGCGAGCCGGGCGAGCACGCCGTAGACGTAGAACCGGTTCACGGCGTGCTCGAGCGACTCGCTGCCGTCGGGCAGGTGGCAGCTCGCGGCGAAGGGCAGCGGCACGTAGCGCATCCCGGGCGCCTTGAGGTTCTCGTCGTTGCCGCGCTGCGTGTGCACCCGGTAGAAACCGCCGACGACGTAGCGGTCGATCGTGTAGACGACCGGCTCGGCGACGCCGCCTTCGACCGTCTCCACCGTGTGCACGCCTTCCTGGACGATCACCTCGTCGACGTCGAGCCCGTCGCGCCCCGCCGAAAGCGACTCGCGCTGCGCCGCATCGGCGTCGCGCAACTGCGCTGCGTCGCGCACCGAGACGACGCCCATCCCGCAGGTGCCGGCGTTCGATTTCACGACGACGAACGGCTTCTCGGCGATGCCGCGCTCGCGATACTTCGCGCGCAGCTGCCGCAGCATCTTCTCGACCGCCGCGGCGACGCGATCGACGCCCTCGCCGCTGCGGAAATCGACCCGCTCGCACTCGACCGAGTTCGGCGTGATCAGCCACGGGTCGAACTGGAACTGGCGCGCGAAACGGCGCGCGACGTCGGCGTACGCGGCGAAATGCTGCGACTTGCGCCGCAGCGCCCAACCGGCGTGCAGCGGCGGCAGCAGGACCTGCTCGTGCACGTCCCCCAGCACGGCGGGAATGCCCGCCGAGAGATCGTCGTTGAGCAGGATCGAGCACGGATCGAAGTCGGCGAGCCCGACGCGAAGCCCGCGGCGAACCAGCGGTTCGACGACGAGCGGTTCGCCCTCGCCGGCGTCGATCTCGATCGGCGCGGCGAGCGCCGGATCGATGCTGCCGTAGCGAACGCGCAGGCCGGTCTGGCGCAGGATCCGCGAGAGCCGCCGCACGTTGCGCAGGTAGCGCTC
The DNA here is from genome assembly GCA_036675585.1 of Burkholderiaceae bacterium. Classification (GTDB taxonomy): domain Bacteria; phylum Pseudomonadota; class Gammaproteobacteria; order Burkholderiales; family Burkholderiaceae_E; genus Zeimonas. The sequence continues at coordinate 469 of JAKFES010000236.1, read as the reverse complement.
GTCGCGGCGGCGCGTCTCGGGAATCAGCAGCAGGTTGCGCGCATCGGGACAGTATTTCTCGATGGCCGCCATCGCCGCCTGTACCGCCAGCGGCAGCGTGTCTTCCGAGAGGTTCTCGAAGCCCGCCGGGAACAGGTCGGTGTCGACCGGCGCGAGCTTGAAGCCGGCATTGCGCAGGTCGACCGACGCGTAGAACGGCGGCGTGTGGTCCTGCCATTCGAGCCGGAACCAGCGCTCGATGCGAGCGCTGGCATCGAGCAGATGCCGCTCGAAATCCTGCAGCGGAGCGGAGATCGCCTGGGCGAGATCGGGAACCATGCAAGGCATTGGATGCGTGGTGCCGAAACGGCGGCCACGCATCGATTGTAGCGTCGCCCGGCAAGGGCGATGCCGGCGGCGCCCGGCGCGACGCCGCCGGCGCGCCGGCGCGGGCGAGCTTCGACGCCTCGGCGGCTCAGCCCGCCTGGCC
>JAKFES010000191.1:0-1660 GCA_036675585.1 Burkholderiaceae bacterium | reverse complement strand
ATCTCGTCGCCGAATCGGGCATCTCGGAGCTCGAGATCACCGAAGGCGACGGCAAGGTGCGCATCGTGAAGAATGCGCCACCGATGATGATGGCCCAGCCGATGCCGATGCAGATGGCGCCGGCCGCCGCGCAGCCGAACGTCGTCACCCCGTCGACGATCGCCGGTGCACCTCCGTCGGCGCCCGCGGTGCCCGAAACGCCGCCGGGCCACATCGTTCGATCGCCGATGGTCGGCACGTTCTACCGCTCGGCGCAGCCGGGTTCGGACCCCTTCGTCGGTGTCGGCAGCGAAGTGGCCGAGGGCGACACGCTGTGCATCATCGAGGCGATGAAGCTGATGAACGAGATCGAGGCGGACAAGAGCGGCACGATCAAGGCCGTCCTCGCCGACAACGGATCGCCGGTGGAATTCGGTCAGCCGCTGTTCGTGATCGAATAGATGTTCGAGAAGCTGCTGATCGCCAATCGCGGCGAGATCGCGCTGCGCATCCAGCGTGCGTGCCGCGAGCTGGGCATCAAGACCGTCGTCGTGCATTCGCAGGCCGACACCGAAGCGAAATACGTGAAGCTCGCCGACGAATCGGTGTGCATCGGCCCGCCGCCGTCGCGCGACAGTTACCTCAACGTGCCGGCGATCATCAGCGCCGCCGAAGTCACCGACGCCGAGGCGATCCATCCGGGCTACGGGTTCCTGTCGGAGAACGCGGATTTCGCCGAGCGCGTCGAGAAGAGCGGGTTCGTTTTCATCGGTCCGCGGCCCGAATCGATCCGGCTGATGGGCGACAAGGTCTCGGCGAAGGACGCGATGAAGAAAGCCGGCGTGCCGGTCGTTCCGGGCTCCGAAGGCGCGCTTCCCGAAGATCCGAAGGAGGTGCTGCGCGCGGCGCGCGCGATCGGCTACCCGGTGATCGTGAAAGCCGCCGGCGGCGGCGGCGGCCGCGGCATGCGCGTCGTGCACACCGAGGCTGCGCTGCTCGCCGCGGTGACGATGACGCGCAGCGAAGCGCAGGCGGCGTTCAACAACCCGAACGTGTACCTCGAGAAATTCCTGGAGAACCCGCGGCACATCGAGATCCAGGTCCTCGCCGACGAATACAAGAACGCGGTGCACCTGGGCGAGCGCGACTGCTCGATGCAGCGCCGACACCAGAAGATCATCGAGGAAGCGCCGGCGCCGGGGATTCCGCGCCGGGCCATCGACCGGATCGCCACCCGCTGCGCCGACGCGTGCCGCAAGATCGGATACCGCGGCGCGGGCACCTTCGAGTTCCTGTTCGAGAACGGCGAGTTCTACTTCATCGAGATGAACACGCGCGTGCAGGTCGAGCACCCGGTCACCGAGCTGATCACCGGGATCGACATCGTGCAGGAGCAGATCCGCATCGCGGCCGGCGAGCGCCTGCGCTTCAAGCAGCGCGACATCGTGTTCAAGGGCCACGCGATCGAGTGCCGCATCAATGCCGAGGACCCGTTTCGCTTCACGCCGTCGCCCGGACGCATCACCGCGTGGCATCCGCCGGGCGGGCCGGGCATTCGCGTCGATTCGCATGCCTACACGAACTACTTCGTGCCGCCGAACTACGACTCGATGATCGGCAAGGTGATCGCCTACGGCGACACGCGCGACCAGGCGATCCGCCGGATGCGCATCGCGCTCTC
>JAKFES010000056.1:0-1664 GCA_036675585.1 Burkholderiaceae bacterium | reverse complement strand
GCGATGTGGGCGCTGCTGCTCGTCGCGATCGTCGTCATCGTCGCCGTCGAGCGCTCGAAGCTCGGCTTCGGGCTGCAGTGCATTCGCCAGAACGAATCGGCGGCCGACATGATCGGCGTCAACGCGACGCTGTACAAGAGCCTCGCGTTCGCGCTGTCGGGCGTTTTCGTCGCGATGGCGGGCACGCTCTACGCCGGATGGGTGCACTACATCGAGCCGCCCGACGTCTACGACATCCTGTTCGCGGTCAAGCCGATCGTGATGGTGCTGCTCGGCGGCCTGGGCTCCACCGCGGGCGCGGTGCTCGGCGCCTTCGCGTTCCTCGGCGTCGAGGAGATCGTCTGGCGCAACTACCTGCAGGTGCACACCGGCGTGCTCGGTTTCCTCATCGTCGCGCTGCTGCTGTTCCTGCCGCACGGCCTCGTGTCGATCGGTCGCCGCCTGCGCGGATTGCGAGCCAGCCATGGATGAATTGATGCGACTCGAGTCGGTGTCGCGCCGGTTCGGCGGACTGCAGGCGCTGGCCGACGTCACGCTGAAGATCGGCCGCGGCGAGGTGCTCGGGCTGATCGGCCCGAACGGCGCCGGCAAGACGACGCTGGTCAACGTGATCACCGGCGTGCACCGGGCGAGCGCGGGGCGCGTGCTCTTCGAGGGGCGCGACATCACGCGCTTCAAGCCGTACCAGACCGCGCGCGCGGGCATCGCGCGCACGTTCCAGGTCGTGCAGCCGTTCCCCGAGCTCACCGTGCTCGACAACGTGCGCGCGGCGGCGCTGTTCTCGGCCGGCGGCGGCATGCGCGAGGCGCGCCGGGTCGCCGAGGAGAAGCTCGATTTCGTCTCGCTGGGCGACGCCGCCGACCTGCCCGCGGCGAACCTCACGCTCGCGATGCGCAAGCGGCTCGAGCTGGCGAAGGCGCTCGCGATGCACCCGAAGCTGCTCTTCCTGGACGAGGTCAACGCGGGGCTGAACTCCGCCGAGGTCGAGCAGGCGATGGTGCTGATCCGCCGGATCGCCGATTCCGGCGTGACGATCGTGCTGATCGAGCACCTGATGAAAGTCGTGCTGACCGTGTCGTCGCGCGTCGTCGTGCTGCACAACGGCGCGCTGATCGCCGACGGCTCGCCGGCGCAGGTCGTCGCCGATCCGCGCGTGGTCGAGGCGTACCTGGGCAAGAAGTACGCGCAGATGGCGGCCGAAGGAGCATGAGCGCAATGGAGCGGATGCAGGCGGCGAAGGGTGGCGGCGAGCTGTTGCGGGTCGAGTCGCTGCAGGCCGGCTACGGGCCGGTAACCGTGCTGTGGGGCGTCGACCTCGTCGTGCGCGAAGGCGAGATCACGGCGCTGATCGGCTCGAACGGCGCCGGCAAGTCGACGCTGATGCGCACGCTCTCGGGGCTGATCGCGGTGCGCGAGGGCCGCGTGCTGTGGCGCGGCGAGGAGATCCAGCGCAGCGACCCGGCCCGGATCCTGCAGCTCGGCATCGCGCACGTACCCGAAGGCCGGCGCCTGTTCAGCGCGATGAGCGTTGAGGAGAACCTGCTGATGGGCGCGTACCTGCGTCGGGTCGGCGCGGGCGAAATCGCGCGCGACCTCGAGCGCATCTACACGATCTTTCCGAAGCTCAAGGAGCGCCGCACGCAGGCCGCGGGAACGATGTCGGG
>JAKFES010000035.1:0-11994 GCA_036675585.1 Burkholderiaceae bacterium | reverse complement strand
AAACGTGGAGGGAAGCGTCCTCTGGCTCTTCCGGGAGGACCCCGCCGCCGAGGGAAACCTTCGCCGGGCGGCGGCCGGCCACGGGGTCGATCCGTCCCGTCTGGTCTTCGCGCCGCCTGTGTCCACCGAGGCGCATCTCGAGCGACTGCGCCACATGGACCTGTTCCTCGACACCGCGCCGTACAACGCCCACACGACCGGCAGCGATTCCCTGTGGATGGCGACGCCCATGGTGACCCTGCTGGGCGCCACCTTCGCCGGGCGCGTGGGCGCCAGCCTGCTGACCGCCGTCGACCTGCCCGAGCTCGTGACCCGCTCCTGGGCCGAGTACGAAGACCTGGCCCTGGCCCTGGCCCGGGACCCCGGCCGGATCGCCGACCTGCGGCGGCGACTGGGGCAGGACCAGGTTCGGAAGCGTCTCTTCGATGCGCCCCTGTTCACGCGGGATCTCGAGGCGCTCTATCGCGTGATGCACGACCGTCGCCTGGCTGGCGAGCCGCCGGAGCACATTCTGGTGGGGGCGTAGGAGGCTTGCGAGCGGCGCTTCAGAGGCGGATTTCCAGCCGGCGGCTCACGGCGACGCGGCCCGCGCGCCAGACCTTGTAGTCGGCGACATAGAGCCCCTGCCGCCAGCCCGCAGGTGGCCGGCGCTTGCCCACCAGAACGAAGTCCTGCGCCCGCCAGCGCTGCAGCGGCTGACCCCGGGTGCGGGCCAGGCTGGCGCCGTCCGGTCCCTTCAGGTCCAGCTCGACCGAATCCCCGGGCTGGAGCGCGATGGCGCGCACGTAGGCGACCAGCAGCGGGGAGGCGGGCGTCGCGGCGCGCAGCCCGCCGTTCTCCACATCGGCCATGGTGATCTGGGCGTCCGTGAAGCCGGCGTTGAGCACGACGCTGGTCCGATATGTCATCCGCGCCCGGGCCTGGGCGGTCCACAGGCCGGGCTGCGCGGCGCAGGCCGCGGGATTGCTCATGTCGGGGGCGAAGGGATCGACGATCTGACCCGCGTGACGGACGGTCAGGTGCAGGTGCGGGAATTCGGTATTGCCCGACAGTCCCACGCGGGCCAGTGGCGCGCCCGCCGCGACCTTGTCGCCCTGCTTCACGACGAGGCTGCCGCGCGCCAGGTGGCAGTACTGGGTTTCCCAGCCGTTGCCGTGGTCGACCACCACGGCGTTGCCGCATTCCTTGTTGGCCACCGACGGCGCGCCGGGGGCGCGGATCGAGATGTCCGGCTCACCGTCCCGCAGCCGCGTCACCGTCCCGGCGGCGGCGGCCAGCACGTTCACGCCGCGACGCTGGGCGGCCATGTCGAGCAGGCGGATATCCACGCCGGTATGCTTCTCGTAGGTCTGCAGCCCACAGCGGTAGTCGCGCGTCCCCGGTCCGGGCTCGCGCGCCTTTGCGCGCGACCTGCTCGAACGCGTCGAGCGCATCGAGCGCATCGCGCCGCTGCCGCGGGTCGCCGCGCTGCATCTGCCCTTGAGCGCCGCGGAAGGGTCGCGCGAGGCCGAGTTCTGCGGGGTCGAGCTCGCCGACGGCTCGATCGGCCTGTCGTTCCTGCTGCTCGGCGACACGTTCGCGCGGCTACGTCGCGAGAATCCGGCCGAGTCGCTGCGCGGCATGGCGTCGCTCGATCTCGCGCGCGCGTTCCTCGAAGACGACCCGGTGCGGCGAACGATCGGATTCGCCGCGATCAACGCGATCTCGCAGCGCTTCTTCCGGGAATCGGGTCTGCCGCTCGACACCGCGACCGATTCGATCGGCTCGCTCGATCCGAAACCCGGCGAGCGCATCGGGATGATCGGGCTGTTCACGCCGCTCGTGCCGCGCATCGTCGAAGCCGGCGCCTCGCTCGTCGTCGTCGAACTGCTCGACCGGCTGGTCGGCGAACACGAGGGCTGGCGCGTCACGCTCGACCCGGCCGAGCTCGACGGCTGCGACAAAGTGCTCTCGACGACGACGATCCTGCTCAACGACACCTTCGATTCGGTCCTTCATGCCGTGCGCGGCGCGCGCTGGGTCGCGCTGGTCGGGCCGGGCGGGGGTTGCCTGCCCGATTTCCTGTTCGCACGCGGCATCACGCTGCTCGGCGGAACGACGATCGTCGACCGCGCGGGCTTCGCCGACGCGATCGCACGCGGCGAGTCGTGGGGAAGGTTCGCGCGCAAATACTGCATCGAGCGCGATCGCTATCCGGGTTTCGACGCACTCGCCGCCGCGTTGTCGCGTTGAGCGGCGCCTCGATGCTGCACCCCGACTACCACTACTGTCCGCGCTGCGCCACGCCGCTGGGCGTCGACACGCTCGGCGGGCGCGAGCGCAGCACGTGTGGCGGTTGCGGCTTCACGCACTGGAACAACCCGGCGCCGGTGGTCGCGGGGCTGGTCCAGGTCGGCGACGAGATCCTGCTCGCGCGCAATGCCGCGTGGCCACCGAAGATGTTCGCGCTGATCACCGGTTTCCTCGAGGCGGGCGAGACGCCCGAGCAGGGGATCGCGCGCGAGATCAAGGAGGAGACCGATCTCGATGTCGAGCGCACGACGCTGATCGGCGTGTACGAGTTCACGCGCAAGAACGAGCTGATCATCGCCTATCACGCGATCGCCTCGGGCCGCGTGACGCTCTCCGAGGAACTCGTCGAATACCGGATGGTCGCACCCGAGCGGCTCAAGCCGTGGCGCGCCGGGACCGGCCTCGCGGTGGCCGACTGGATGCGAGCGCGCGGGCTTCCGGTCGAGTTCGTCGATCTTCCGCCGCGGCCGCGCGACGGCGGGAATTGAGCGCCGCGCCGCGGCTGCTAGACTAGGGCCTGTTCACACTCCGATCGTAGTGTGGACAGGCCCTAGATGCCTGCTGGACGCTTTCGCAAGAGATCCATCCCATGACCGAAGCTGCCGTGCCCTTCGATCGCGAGGTCGATGCGCGCGGGCTGAACTGCCCGTTGCCGATTCTTCGCGCGAAGAAGGCGCTGACCGACCTGCCGAGCGGGCAGGTGCTCAAAGTGATGTCCACCGACCCGGGGTCGATGCGCGATTTCCAGGCGTTCGCCCGGCAGACGGGACACGAACTCGTGCGCACCGACGCCGGCGAGCGCGAGTGGACGTTCTATCTGAAGCGCCGGTGAGCGCACGTCGTTCGGGGTAGCCGCCCGCTCCCCCCGCAGCCCCTCGCTTCGTCAGCCCAGCCGCCTGCGCTGCTCCTGCAGCCGCGCGTGCGTCGTCTCGAACGAGGCGAGGCGCTCGCGCTCCTGCGCGACCACCGCCGCGGGCGCGCGATCGACGAAGCGGGCGTTGGCGAGCTTCGCCTGCGCCTTGCCGATTTCCGATCCGATGCGCGCCAGCTCCTTGTCGAGCCGCTGGCGTTCGGCGTCGACGTCGACCTGCACGTTCAGCATCAGTCGGGTGTCGCCGACGACCTGCACCGGAGCGATCGAACCGGTCGGGAGCCGGTCGACGATCTCGACCGCGTCGAGCCGGGCGAGTGCGCGCAGGTAGGGTGCGAACTCGCCGAGGCGCTGCGCATCGCCCGCGGCGACGAGCGGCAGTTTCTGTGCGGGCGAGATCGCCATTTCGCCGCGCAGCGCGCGACAGGCGTCGATCAGCGACTTGAGCTCGGCGATCCACGCTTCGGCCGCGTCGTCGATGCGCGCGCTCTCCGCCTGCGGATAGCGCTGCGTCATGATCGAGTGCCGCTGTTCGGCGAGCGCCTGCTCGAGCGGGGCACCTTCGAGGCGCTGCTCGCCGCGCTCGCCGTAGCGCATCGCCAGCGGCGCGACTTTCTGCCACAGCGCCTCGGTGATGAACGGGATGATCGGGTGTGCGAGGCGCAACACCGCCTCGAGCACGCGAAGCAGCGTGCGCCGCGTGGCGCGCGCGCGCGCTTCGTCGGGTCCCTGCAGATGAACCTTCGCCAGCTCGAGGTACCAGTCGCAGTATTCGTTCCACACGAACTCGTAGATCGCGCGCGCAGCGAGGTCGAAGCGGTAGTCGGCGAAATGCCGTTCGACTTCCGCTTCGGTGCGCTGCAGCTGCGAGACGATCCAGTGCTCGGTCGTCCCGAAGTGCAGGTAGCCGCCCGGTGCGCACTGCTCGGGCGCGTGCGCGGCGAAGCCGTTGTCGCGCCCCTCGCAGTGCATCAGCACGAAGCGCGTCGCGTTCCACAGCTTGTTGCAGAAGTTGCGGTAGCCCTCGCAGCGGTTCAGGTCGAAATTGATGTTCCGGCCCGGGCCGGCGAGCGACGCGAAGGTGAAGCGCAACGCGTCGGCGCCGAACGCCGGGATGCCGGCCGGATATTCGTGCCGCGTGCGCTTCTCGATCGACGCCGCCTGTTTGGGGTTCATCAGACCGTAGATGCGCTTGGCGACGAGCGCTTCGAGCGAGATGCCGTCGATCAGGTCGATCGGGTCGAGCGTGTTGCCCTTGCTCTTCGACATCTTCTGGCCTTCGGCGTCGCGCACGAGCGCGTGCACGTAGACGTGCCGGAACGGCACGTCGCCGGTGAACGCGTACGTCATCATGACCATGCGCGCCACCCAGAAGAAGATGATGTCGAAGCCGGTGACCAGCACCGACGACGGGAGGTAGCGCGCGAGCGCGGGCACGAGGTTGGGGCGGCCCTCGCGAAAGGGCTCGTTCGGGTCGACGAGCGTCGAGAACGGGACGAGCGCCGACGAGAACCACGTGTCGAGCACGTCGGGATCGCGCACCAGCGGGCCGCTCCAGCCCGCTTCGCGCGCGCGCTCGCGTGCCTCGTCCTCGTCGCGCGCGACGAACACCGTGCCGTCGTGCAGCGGCTGTCCGTCGGCGCCGGCCTTGTACCACGCCGGGATCTGGTGCCCCCACCACAGCTGTCGCGAGATGCACCAGTCCTGGATGTTCGTCAGCCAGTGATCGTACGTCGTCGTCCAGCTCTCGGGCACGAAGCGGATCCGCCCGTCGGCGACGACCTCGAGCGAACGCTGCGCGATGCTCGCGCCGGCGAGCAGCGAGTCGGCCGGAGCCGGCTTGCTCATCGCGACGAACCACTGGTCGGTGAGCATCGGCTCGATGACCGAATGCGTACGATCGCCGCGCGGCACCATCATCCGGTGCGGGCGGACCGATTCGAGCAGCCCGAGCGCCTCGAGGTCGGCGACGATCATCCGGCGCGCGTCGAAGCGACCGTGCCCGCGATAGCGAACGGGCGCGAGATCGTTGATCCGGCCGTCGAGCGTGAGCACGCCGATCATCGGCAGGTCGTGCCGCTGCCCGACGGCGTAGTCGTTGAAGTCGTGCGCAGGGGTGACCTTCACCGCGCCGGTGCCGAACTCGCGATCGACATAGGCATCGGCGACGATCGGTATCTCGCGCCATCCGCGCTCGGCGCCGCGCGCGGCGAGTTCGGCGAGCGACAGCGCAGCGCCGTCGAACGACGGGTCGTCGGCGCTTCCGGACAACGGCAGCCGAACGGTCTTGCCGACGAGCGCGGCGTAGCGCTCGTCGTCCGGGTGGACCATCACCGCGGTGTCGCCCAGCATCGTCTCGGGGCGAGTCGTGGCGACCGTGATCGCGCCGCTGCCGTCGGACAGCGGATAGCGGATGTGCCAGAGCTGGCCTTCCTCCTCCTCGCTGACGACCTCGAGGTCGGAGACCGCGGTGAGCAGCTCCGGGTCCCAGTTGACGAGGCGCTTGCCGCGATAGATGAGCCCCTGCTCGTGCAAGCGGACGAACACTTCGCGCACGACGGCCGACAGCTTCGGATCCATCGTGAAGTACTCGAGCGACCAGTCGGTGGATGCGCCCATGCGTCGCATCTGGCGCGTGATCGTCGATCCCGACTCCTCCTTCCAGGTCCAGACGCGCTCGACGAACTTCTCGCGACCGAGGTCGTGGCGCGTCACCTGCTGCGCATCGAGCTGGCGCTCGACGACGATCTGCGTCGCGATGCCCGCATGGTCGGTTCCCGGCAGCCACAGCGTGTTGTCGCCGCGCATCCGGTGGTAGCGTGTGAGTGCGTCCATCACCGTCTGGTTGAACGCGTGCCCCATGTGCAGCGTTCCGGTGACGTTCGGCGGCGGCAGCTGGATCGAGAACGCCGGTGCGCCCTCGACGCTGCCCGCGGCGAAATAGCCGCGCGATTCCCACAGCGGATACCAGAAGGATTCGATCGCCGCCGGCTCGAAGCTCTTCGCCAGTTCGGGGGTGCTCGAAGCGGGGGGCGGCGGACTCGCCGGTGGAGTCGCGTTGCTCATGTTCGCAAGCCGGGGATGGGGCTTGCGATTATATCGGTCGCTCGTCGAGCGACCGGCTGCGTGCGCGCATCACCTCGTCGTGCACGCGGGTCAGCTCGTCGGTGACCGCGCGCGCGACGAGATCCCGAACGAGCTGCCCGAGTGCGATGCGCAACTCGACGGCGAGCGATTCGGCGGCACGCGCGAGCACCGCGTCGAGCCCGGCCTGCAGCTGCTCGTCGATCAGCGCGTCCGATCGGCCGAGCAGCCGCTCGAGCACGTTCTCCTGGACGCGCAGCGCGAGCTGCGCCCAGTCGATCTCGGTGAGCGTGCGCGGCAGCTCGTTTGCGTCGTAGCGCGGCAGCTCGACGACCTCGGTGAGCAGCGGAATCGCATCGTCGGGTGGCTCGCCGGCCGCTTCGGCGGCCGCGCGCAGCTGGCCGACCAGGTGCTGGATGTCCTCGTCCATCAGCCGTCTCGTGCGGCCGCGAGGTCGTGGCGGGCCATCGGGTAGCCCCGGTCGCGATAGAAGCGCCAGCGCTCGCGCGCCGCCGCACGGTCGTCGTCGCCGACGCCGACGACCTCGATCAGCCGCTCGAAACGGGCGAACATCGGCGGCGTCTCGCGCCCCAGGTTCACGAGGACGTCCTGCGCAGCGGTGTCGACCGGCGCGTGCGCGAGCACGATCGGCGTGTGCGCGGCGAGCGGGTCGTCGGCGCGCACGTGCGGAAGAAAATCGTTCGGCGGCACGCTCCAGAGCAGCCGGTCGAACGCCTCGAGCCGCGCTTCGTCGTCGCACCAGACGAGCACCGGATGCTTCGCGCGGTAGACCTTGCGCACGAGGCGGCACCCGTACTCGAGCTTGTCGGACGCGTTGAAGTGAAAATCGACGCGCGTCATGGCGGGGCGCTTCGCTTCGGTTCGCCTCAGCCGGGACCGTTGGCGGCGCGCGCGAGCACGAAGCTCGTCAGCAGCGCAACGGGGCGTCCGCTCGCGCCCTTGTTCGTGCCCGAACGCCATGCGGTGCCGGCGATGTCGAGATGCGCCCAGTCGTAGTCCTTGGTGAAGCGCGCGAGGAAGCACGCCGCGGTGATCGACCCGGCCGGGCGCCCGCCGATGTTCGCCACGTCGGCGAAAGGCGACTTGAGCTGTTCCTGGTATTCCTCGTCGAGCGGCATGCGCCAGCACGGATCGGCGACTTCGTGGCCGGCCGACTGCAACTCGGTGGCGAGCGCGTCGTTGGGCGAGAAAAGACCCGAGCGATGATGGCCGAGCGCGATCACGCAGGCGCCGGTGAGCGTGGCGACGTCGACCACCGCCGCCGGCTTGAAGCGCTTCGCGTATTCGAGCGCGTCGCACAGGATGAGCCGGCCCTCGGCATCGGTGTTCAGGATCTCGACCGTCTTGCCCGACATCGTCGTCACGATGTCTCCGGGCTTGGTCGCGCGCCCGCCCGGCATGTTCTCGGTCGCCGGAACGACGGCGACGAGGTTGATCTTCGCCTTCATTTCGGCGACGGCGCGCATCGTGCCCAGCACCGAGGCCGCGCCGCACATGTCGAACTTCATCTCGTCCATCTCGAGCGCCGGCTTCAGCGAGATGCCGCCGGTGTCGAAGGTGACGCCCTTGCCGACCAGGACGATCGGCGCCTGCCGCGCGCCGGCGCCCTGGTAGCGCAGCACGATGAGTTTCGGCGGCTCCGCCGAGCCGCGCGCGACCGCGAGCAGCGCGCCCATCTTCAGCGCCTGCATCTGCTTCGTGTCGAGCGCCTCGAACTTCAGTCCGAGCTCGCGCGCCATCTTCTTCGCGCTGTCGGCGAGGTAGGTCGGCGTGCAGACGTTGGCCGGACGGTTCCCCAGGTCTTTCGCGAAGTCGACGCCGTTGGCGATCGCCGTAGCGCGCTCGACTTCGCGCGCGGCCGCCGCTGCGCCGGCGCGTTCGATCGACAGCGCGACGCGGCGCGGCCGCGCGGGCTTCGGGTCGGGTTCGCTCTTCATCGTCTCGAAGCGATAGGCGAGGTCGCGCCCGGCGAGCACCTGCACCCGCAGCTTCCAGCCGAGATCGCGCCCCGCGACCGGCGTGTCGTGCAGCAGCGAAAGCGCGTCGTCGCTCGCCAGCTGCCCGGCGGCCTTGTACGCCGCCCGCACCGTCTCGAGATACGCCTTCTCGGGGACTTCGCCGCCCTCGCCGAACGACGCGAGCACGACGCGCGCGATGGCGCCGTCGAGATGGACCGAAAGCGTCGAGCCCTTCTTCTTCGCGAGATCGCCGGACCGGATCCATCGCGACAGACGCCCGCCGCTCGCTTCGTCGATCGCCTTCGCGCCTTCGCCGAGCAACTTGCCGTCGAGGACGGGAACGAGCGCGCAGCCTGCGCGCGATCGAACGGGAGCGGAAGTCGTTGTGCTAAATTGCATCGCTTCATTCTTCTCGAGAGTCGACCGGCGGATTATACGAGGGTCGTCCTGCGATGCTGTTCGAGAAAGCGCTGCGACGCGACCTGCTCAATCTCGCCGGTGTCGTGTTCGCGACCCTGTTCGTCGTCATGCTGACGACGTCGCTGATCCGATTCCTCGGTCGCGCCGCGAGCGACCGGGTCGACACCGCGAGCGTTTTGCCGCTCATCGCGTTCAATTCGATCAACGTGCTGCCGGTGCTGCTCGTGCTCACCGTGTACGTCGCCGTGCTGATGTCGCTGACGCGCGCGTTTCGCGATTCGGAGATGGTGATCTGGTTCGCGAGCGGGCAGAGCCTCGCCGCGTGGATCCGCCCGGTGCTCGGCGTCGCGGTCCCGATCGCGCTGCTGGTCGCGGTGGTCGCTTTCGTCGTCGCGCCGTGGGCCAACCGGCAGGCGAGCGAGTACCAGCAGCGCTTCGCGCAGCGCGAGGACGTTTCGCAGGTGGCCGCCGGGCGGTTTCGCGAATCGGTGTCGGCCAACCGCGTCTTCTTCGTCGAATCGCTCAACGACGAGCAGACCGAGGTGCGCAACGTGTTCGTCACGCAGGCGCGCGGCGACGAGCTCACCGTGGTCGTCTCGCGCAGCGGCAGCATCGAGAATCGCGCCGACGGCAGCCGTTTCCTCGTGCTCGAGGACGGTCGCCGCTACGACGGCACGCGCGCGCAGGCCGACTTCCGCCTGATGGAGTTCGGGCGCTACGGACTGCGGCTCGAGCCCCCGGGCGCGGCGGTCGCCGAGGATCGCGCCAAGTTCCGCTCGACGTTCGAGCTCGTCGAGGACCCGTCGCCGCGCAACCTGGGCGAACTCGCCTGGCGCATCAGCCTGCCGGTCTCGGCAGTGCTGATGGCGATGCTGGCGATCCCGCTGTCGTCGATCAACCCGCGCGCCGGCCGCTCGGTGAACCTGCTGGCGGCGCTGCTGCTCTACCTCGTCTACAACAACCTGCTCACCGTGTTCCAGTCGTGGATCGGGCAGGAGCGCATTTCGTTCGGACTCGGCGTCTGGGTGCTGCACGCGGCGATGATCGTGTTGATCGCGTGGCTGTTCCGCAAGCGCACGACGCTGCCGCGCCGCTGGTTCGCCCGCGCACGGCCGGCCTGACGCCGTGGGGACGCTGCGCCGCTATCTCGGGGGGCAGATCGGCCTGGCGGTCGTCTTCGTGCTGTTCGCTTTTCTCGCGCTGTTCGCCTTCTTCGATTTCATCAACGAGCTCGACGACATCGGCCGCGGCGGCTACCGCCTGCCGCACGCGATCGGGTTCGTCCTGCTCGGCCTGCCGGCGCACGTCTACGAGCTGATGCCGATCGCCGCGCTGATCGGCGCGATCTACGCACTGGCGCAGTTCGCCGCCAACTCGGAGTTCACCGCGATGCGTGCCGCCGGTCTCGGCCGTCGTCAGGCGTTGTCGACGGTGGCGAGCATCGGATTCGTCTTCGCGCTGTTTACCGCGCTCGTCGGCGAGGGGCTCGCGCCGGCGGCCGAACGCTTCGCGCAGGAGCTGCGCCTGTCGGCGATCGGCGCGTCGACGTCGGGGCAGTTCCGCTCGGGGCTGTGGCTGAAGGACTCGGTGCGCGACGAGTCGGGCGCCGTCGAGCGGCTGCGCTTCGTGAACATCGGCGAGTTGCTGCCCGACGGGACGCTGCGCGACGTGCGCGTATTCGAGTTCGACCCGCAGATGCGGCTCTCCGAGCTCATCGAGGCGCGCGTCGCGCGCTACGCGCCGCCCGATGCCTGGCAGCTCGAAGCGGTCGAGGCGACGCGCTTCGCCGAGCTCGAGGCGGCCGATGCGGCGCCGCTCGTGCGCACCACGCTGCTGCGCGAGCCGCAGCGCACGTGGAAAAGCGAGCTCACGCCTTCGTTGCTCGGCGTGCTGCTCGTCCAGCCCGACCGGATGTCGGCGCTCGGCCTGTACCGTTACGTCCGGCACCTGCAGGAGAACCGGCAGAGCGCGGCACAGTACGAGATCGCGTTGTGGAAGAAGATCGTCTATCCGTTCGCGGTCGTCGTCATGCTGGCGCTCGCGCTCCCGTTCGCGTACCTGCAGGCGCGCGCCGGCGGAATCGGCTACAAGGTGTTCGCCGGCGTGATGCTGGGAATCGGGTTCCATTTCGCGAACGGCCTGTTCGCCCATCTCGGGCTGCTCAACACCTGGCCGGCGCTGGTCTCGGTGGCCGTCCCGAGCGTCGCCGCCTTCGTTCTCGCGCTGGGCATGCTCGCGTGGGTCGACCGCACGCGATGAACCCGTCGTTCGCGACTCCGGGAAACCCCCCATTCGGGACGCCCCGAAAGCCGTGGACGGCGGCGCACCCATTGATTACGATGGCCGACATTCGAGGAGGAGGAGGGGCAGCGAGCGCTGCCGTTCTGGCGGCGATCTCTGCCGTTTCGGCGGCAGTTCCTGCCGTTTTCAAGGCGCACAGCGATGTGCGCCTTTTTTCTGGTGCGCGCGGGACCGGCCTGCCGTCCCCCGCGTCGCTACGCCCGCGGGTCCGCTTCGTCCGGTCGTCGCCCGCGGGCCTTCGGCTGGTGCCTTCATTCCCATGACGTCGTGGTTCGAACGCGCGTTCGGCGACCCCGAGCGCGCGCGCCGCAGTTTCTGGATCGTGCTGCTCGTGCTGACTGCGCTTCGCGCGGCGCTTGCCGCCGCGTTGCCGATGACGAGCGACGAAGCGTATTTCGTCCAGTGGGGCCGCCATCCCGACTGGGGCTTCTACGATCATCCGCCGATGATCGGATGGTGGCTCGCGCTGCTCGAGCGGGTCTCCGACAGCCGCTTCGTGCTGCGACTGCCCGCGCTGCTCGCGCCGCCGCTGCTGGCCGCGATCGGCTGGGCGGCGATGCGCCGCCACGGCGAGGCGATCGCATGGTCGGCCGCGACGCTGCTGCTGCTGGTTCCGCTGAACGCGTGGAACGTCGCGATCACCACCGACATCCCGCTGATGCTGTTCGCCGCGCTGACGGTTGCCCTCTACCTGCGGGCGCGATCGAGCGGACGCTCGCTGGACTTCCTGCTCACGGGATTCGCGCTCTCCGGGGCGCTGCTCTCGAAGTATTTCGCCGGGCTGCTCGCGATCGCGCTCTTCGCGCATTCGGTTTCGCGCCCGACGCGCGGCTCGCTTGCCGGCCTCGCGTGGATCGTCGTCGGGTCGCTTCCGGCCGCCGCCATCCAGATCGCGTGGAACGCGCAGAACTGCTGGCCGAACGTGATGTTCAATCTCGTCAACCGGCACGGCGATGCGGGCCTGTCGTGGAAGACGCCGCTGCTCTATCTGGCGAGCGCCGCGTACGTGCTGACGCCGCCGGTCGCGTGGCGGCTCGTCCGTGCCGG
>JAKFES010000226.1:0-1673 GCA_036675585.1 Burkholderiaceae bacterium | reverse complement strand
CTCCGCACCCCTGTGCAGACCAGTCGACGCCAAAACCCGAATTCCGGGTGTTTTCGCACGTGGAATGCATTCCACAAACGAAAACACCCGGTTTTCGCGAATCGGCGCAATTCGGCCGGCGGCGGCAGCGCCGGGCGTACCTCCACCGGCACACCGGCAGCCTGCGGAGGAACCCAGCCTTGCTCGTCAGCCCGATCGCCTGCACAACGAGCAGCCCATGGCCCTCGAGCGTTGTCCACGGCCGGCCGGTTCGGTCGCACGACACCAACCGGACCGGCCGGCCGGCGGGGTACAACGCGTGGCGCCACGCGCAACTTTCGTTCTCGGCGTTCCAGCACTGCTCGAATACGGACCGCCATCGAGAATCCGGAACAACCCAACCCCGTGGCGCCCGTTCTCCGAGAACCCGATCACCGATCGGCTCGGCCCCCTTCACCCTTCACCCTTCCCCCTTCACCTCCTACAGCAACCCCGCCTCCGCGAACGAGAAGCACCGCTCGGAGCCGACGATCAGGTGATCGAGAACCGGGATGTCGAGCTGGCCGAGCGCCGATTTCAGCGAGCCGGTGAGCAGGCGGTCGGCGGCGCTCGGCTCGGCGACTCCGGAGGGGTGGTTGTGCGCGACGATCACCGCGGCGCTGTTCAGTTCGAGCGCGCGGCGCAGGACTTCGCGCGGGTAGACCGAAGTCTGCGTGAGCGTGCCGCGGAACAGCTCCTCGGCGGCGATCAGCCGGTTCTGGCTGTCGAGGAACAGCCCGGCGAACACCTCGACGTCGCGATCGCGCAGCCAGGCCGACAGGAACGCGCGCACCGAGCCCGGCGAGGCGAGCGCGTCGCGCTCGCGCAGCGTCGCGCGCAGGTTGCGCCGGCCGAGCTCGAGCGCGGCCTGCAGCATCGCCCAGCTGGTCGGACCGAGGCCGGGTGCGACGAGCGCGCTGCCGTTCGACGCCGCGAGCAGCGGGCGCAGGCCGCCGAATCGGGCGAGCAGCTCGGCGCCGCATTCGACGGCGCTGCGTCCGCGGCGGCCGCTTCGCAGCAGCACGGCGAGCAGTTCGGCGTCGGACAGTTGCGCGGCGCCGCCGGCGAGCAGCCGCTCGCGCGGGCGGTGCTCCGGGGGCCAATCGGTAATCGGCACGGGGCTTCCTCTAGAATGGCGGGCAATGAACTCCGCAACGAACGAGCCGGCGCCGGTGGTGGCGGCCGGCTCGCACCTCACGCTGCATTACCGGGTCAGTCTCCCCGACGGCGACGCCGACGTCATTAACACCTTCGGCGATCGGCCCGCGACCCTTCAGGTCGGCGTCGGTCAGATGGCCGAGCCGCTCGAACGATGCCTGCTCGGGCTGGCCGAGGGCGAGCGCCGATGCTTCGAGCTCACGGCGCAGCAGGCGTTCGGCGAGCGCAACCCCGAGCTGATCCAGAAGCTCGCGCGCGAGACGTTCGATGCGAACGTCGACCGCGCCGACGACTATCGGCCGGGCGACGTCGTCGACATCGCCGGCCCCGACGGCAGCCGGTTCGCCGGCGTGCTCAAGGAGCTCACCGAGCGCTACGCGCTGTTCGATTTCAATCATCCGCTGGCCGGGCAGAGCCTGCGATTCGAAGTGCATATCCTGGGGGTGCTCTGATGGCCGACGAGGGAGCGCGCGAGCCCGCCGCGCCGCGCATGCAGG
>JAKFES010000090.1:0-1676 GCA_036675585.1 Burkholderiaceae bacterium | reverse complement strand
AGGTCGCCAGGTCGGGCTTCACGCCTTCCAGCGGACCGGACCACCAGTCCCAGGCCGCCTTGCCCGGCACGACCCAACTGAAGTCGCCGTCGGGCGATGGGTTGAGATTGCCGATCAGATGCGAGGCGATCATGTCGCCGGGCCGGTCGCCCAGCATCACCACGCGCCACGCAGTGCGCAGACCGTTCTCGGAGACATAGGCCGGCCCTGCCCTGCCCGGCACCGCCGACAGTTGCACACGCAACGCATCGCCTTCGCGTTGCAGCGATGCGCCGGCGTAGCCTTCCAAGTATGCCTGCGCGATCGCCCACGACGCGCGGCCGGAACGGCTCGTGCACACCAGCGGCACGTCGTAACGCGCGCCTTCGGACAGCTGCGAGAACTTCAGCCGCTCGAACGGCAGCTCGTGCGCTGGCTCGAGCTTGGTCGCCAGGCACTCGGGATCGCCGGGCAGCACGAAGGCGGTCCGCTCGCCGCTGAGGCGCACCGGCACGGGCTCGTCGATGCGATAGCGGAAGGCGACGCCGTCGTCGTACGCGCGCACGTCGATCACCAGCCTGCGCGTGGGCGCGCCGGTTTCGCTAAAGGTCAGCGTGGCGCCACGGTAGTTGTCGCGCGCGACCGACGCCTTGGTCGCGACCAACGGGATCTCGCGGTCGACCTCGGTATCCTCGCGGCGGTCGAGCGCCAGGGCGCCGAACGCGGGCGCGCCGTCGAGTTCCAACCCCAATGCAGAAGCGGCGACGACGGTTTCGCCGCGCCACAGGACAGAAAACCGGCTGGCGTCGTCCTCGATGCGGATGACGGCATCGCCGCTCGGCGATGCAACGGTTAGTGCGCCCGCGATGGCGGACCCCGTCGTGGCGGCCCAGGACAGTGCGACGATCGCCGCGAACAGCCTCTTATGCATCTTCATGGAGTGACCTTCGTATCCTTCATGGCGTGAAGTGAAGTTCGACCGGCTCGCCACGGAAGCGCACCGTCTTCGTCTGGACGCGGTCGCCGGGACGCGCTGGCATCAGCTGCACTTTCAGCGTGCGATGCCCGTTCATGCCGGGGAAACCGCCTTCGCGGGCACCGATGCGCAGCGTGCGCCGCGCCTCGTCCCAGGCGAGCGCGACAGTGGCGTACTCGCCCTTCTCGTAGCGGTAGGTCTCGCCGTCGTCGTCGTAAAGCGTGAAACGGCCGTCGGCGCCGGGGCAGATGCGGATCTCGTAGGGCGCGTCCGGCTGCTCGTCGACGTACTGGACCACCGGGCCCAATGGCACGATCGAGCCCGCGCGCACGAACAGCGGGAACTCGTCGATCGGGTATTCGCGCGACACGCTGCGGCCGCCGGCATGGCGATCGCCGGTCCAGAAGTCGTACCAGTCGGTTCCCGCCGGCAGCAGCGTGGCCTGCCGCAGATCGAGCTGCCGCTGGTGTTCGGCGAGGGAGCTCTGTTCGCTTGGCGTACGCCAGGCCAACCGCATCACCCGGCCGCCGCCCTTCTGGAAGTAGTCGATGCGCACGCGCACCGCCTGCCCCTTGCGCAGCACGACCCGCGCTCCTGCGAAGCGCGCGCCGGATTCCTTCCAGTCTTCGACGACGAGCTTGTCGTCGAGCCAGACGCGGAAGCCGTCGTCGCCTTCGACGCCGATCTCGTGCTCGCCGTCTTCCGCGGCGACGATCTGGCC
>JAKFES010000099.1:0-1685 GCA_036675585.1 Burkholderiaceae bacterium | reverse complement strand
GTGTGTCCGTGCTGGAAGAATCCGCTGCCGCGCGAGAAGGCCTCGACGATGCGCGCCTGCACCAGCACCGCCCCGATCGGCTGATAGCCTCCGCCGAGCCCCTTGGCGATCGTCATCAGGTCGGGGACGACGCCCTCCTGTTCGCACGCGTGCAGGGTGCCGGTGCGACCCATCCCGCACATCACCTCGTCGAGGACGAGCAGGATCCCGTGGCGATCGCACAGCGCGCGCACGCCGCGCAGATAGCCGGGGACCGGCACGAGCGCGCCGGCGGTCGCGCCGACGACGGTTTCCGCGACGAATGCGATGACGTTCTGCGCGCCGAGCCGTTCGATCTCCGCGGCGAGCTCGTCGACCAGTCGCTGCCCGTACGCCTCGGGCGTTTCGTCGGCGTGCCGATCGCGGTATTCGTAGCACGGCGAAACGTGCGCGACGTCGATGAGCAGCGGCGCGAACGCGCGGCGCCGCCATTCGTTGCCGCCGACGGCGAGCGCGCCGAGCGTGTTGCCGTGGTAGCTCTGCCGACGCGCGATGAACTTCGTTCGCTGCGGTTGTCCGATCTCGACGAAGTACTGGCGCGCCATCTTCAACGCCGCCTCGACCGCTTCCGATCCGCCCGACACGAAATAGGCGTGCCGCATTCCTTCGGGCGCGCTCTCGACCAGCGTGTCGGCAAGCGCCTCGGCGACTTCGGTGGTGAAGAAGCTGGTGTGCGCGTACGCGAGTCGGTCGATCTGCTCGTGCATCGCCGCGCGCACGTCGGGGTGGTTATGGCCCAGGCACGAAACGGCCGCGCCGCCGGAGGCGTCGAGATACGATTTTCCGTCGGCGTCGCGCAGGACCGTCCCCTGGCCCCCGACCGCCACCGGAAGCGTGCGATGCAGGCTTCGATGCAGGATGTGCGTCATGGCCGACAGCATACCGCTCGGCGCGCGTCGTCGACGACGATCTGGTCGAGCGCACGCCCGCTCGCTTCGGTGATCCGCACCCGCAGCGGCAACACGCGCGCATCGAGTGCGAGCCACACGTCGATTCCGGGTTCGTCGCCGTCGGCCGGATCGCGCCGCAGGTGCATCGCGCGCACGGCCCGCGCGTCGCCCGCCACGGCCTCGACGCCGAGCACGCGCCACGACGCCGATTCGACGCGCGAGCTGGCGAGCAGCGGAAGCGCGATCGTCGCCCCGGGCGCAAAGACCGACGGGTTCGACCGCAGCAGCAGGCCGAGCTGCACGAAGATCGACAGGCGATCCTGCATCCCGGCCTGCGCGCGAGCGCGCTCGCCGTTCGAGAAGACCACTTCGCCGCGCGCGGCATCGAGCACGGTGAGCTTCGCTTCGCGCTCGCCGCGGCGCTCGCGATAGCGGGTCGGATGCAGTCCGGCCGGCGAGACGCGGCCCGAGCTCTCCTGCTCGAGCGTTCCGCGATAGAACCACGAAACGACGCCTTCGGCGCGCCCCGCGCTGTGCAGCCGGTAGCGGTCGTGATCGAGCTCGAAGCGTTGCTCGAGCGTCGCGACGACGTTGCCTTGCGCGGGGTCGCCGTAATGGATCCGGTAGCGGACCGTGCCGGCCTGCGGCACGACCTGCACGGCCGGAGCGTCGAGCGCCGGTGCGGCGGACTCGCGCGTCGCGAGGGTCGGCGAAACGGCATCCGCACCGGGTTCGGCGTTCGAGGCATCGGCCACC
>JAKFES010000275.1:0-12185 GCA_036675585.1 Burkholderiaceae bacterium | reverse complement strand
GGCGCGCAGGCGGCGCACGCGGAACACGAGCCGGTCGGCCAGCCACGCGACGAAAGTCACGACCAGCAACAGGAACAGGATCATCGCAAAGTTCATCGTCGTCCGCAATTCGTTTTCGTTCGATTCATCGATCGTCGACCTGCAATACCGCGAGGAACGCCTCCTGCGGAATCTCGACGCTGCCGACCTGCTTCATCCGCTTCTTGCCCGCCTTCTGTTTCTCGAGCAGCTTCTTCTTGCGCGAGATGTCGCCGCCGTAGCATTTCGCCAGCACGTTCTTGCGCAGCGCCTTGACGTTCTCGCGCGCGATGATGTTCGCGCCGATCGCGGCCTGGATCGCGACGTCGTACATCTGGCGCGGAATCAGCTCGCGCATCCGGGCGACGATGTCGCGACCGCGGCTCTGCGCGACGCTGCGGTGCACGATCAGCGAGAGCGCATCGACTTTCTCGTTGTTCACGAGGATGTCCATCTTCACGACGTCGGAGGCGCGGTACTCGAGGAACTCGTAGTCCATCGAAGCGTAGCCGCGCGAGGTCGATTTCAGCTTGTCGAAGAAATCGAGCACGATCTCGTTCATCGGCAGCTCGTAGGTGAGCTGCACCTGGCGGCCGTGGTAGGCGAGATTGCGCTGCACGCCGCGCTTGCCGGTGCACAGCGTCATGACCGCACCGACGTATTCCTGCGGCGTGAAGATCGTGACCGTGACGACCGGCTCGCGGATCTCCTCGATCTTCGACGGCTCGGGCATCTTCGACGGATTCTCGACGCGAAGCACCGTGCCGTCGCGCAGCAGGATCTCGTAGACGACGGTCGGCGCCGTCGTGATGAGCTCCATGTCGAATTCGCGCTCGAGCCGCTCCTGGACGATGTCCATGTGCAGCAGCCCGAGAAAGCCGCAGCGAAAGCCGAAGCCGAGCGCCTGCGAGACCTCGGGCTCGAAATGCAGCGACGCGTCGTTCAACTGCAGCTTCTCGAGCGCCTCGCGCATCGCCTCGAACTGGTTGGCCTCGACCGGATACAGCCCGGCGAACACCGACGGCTTGATCTCGCGGAAGCCGGGCAGCGGCGCGCTCGCCGTCGGCGAGACGAGCGTGATGGTGTCGCCGACCTTGGCCGCCTGGAGCTCCTTGATCCCGGTGATCACGTAGCCGACGGCGCCGGTCTCGAGCGCATCGCGCGGCGTGGCCTTCGGCGTGAACACGCCGAGCTGCTCGCAGTTGTGGACGGCGCCGGTCGCCATCAGCCGGATCCGGTCGCGCGTGCGCAGCATGCCGTTGAAGACGCGCACGAGCATCACGACGCCGACGTAGTTGTCGAACCAGGAATCGATGATCAGCGCCTGCAGCGGCGCGTCGGGGTCGCCTTCAGGAGGCGGGATCCGCGCGACGATCGCCTCGAGGATGTCGTCGATCCCGGCGCCGGTCTTGGCGCTGGCGCGGATCGCGTCGCTCGCGTCGATGCCGATCACGTCCTCGATCTCGGCGGCGGCCGCATCGGGGTCGGATTGCGGCAGATCGATCTTGTTGAGCACCGGAACGACCTCGACGCCGAGCTCGATCGCGGTATAGCAGTTCGCGACCGTCTGCGCCTCGACGCCCTGCGAGGCGTCGACGACGAGCAGCGCGCCCTCGCACGCCGACAGCGAACGGCTGACTTCGTACGAGAAATCGACGTGCCCCGGAGTGTCGATGAGATTGAGCGAATACTGCTGCCCGTCGCGCGCCCGGTACTGCAGCGCCGCCGTCTGCGCCTTGATCGTGATTCCGCGTTCGCGCTCGAGCGCCATCGAATCGAGCACCTGCTCGGCCATTTCGCGATCGCTGAGCCCGCCGCAGCGCTGGATCAGGCGATCGGCGAGCGTCGATTTACCGTGGTCGATATGGGCGATGATCGAAAAATTGCGGGTGTGCTGCATCGAAGCCGTAGGGACCGAAACGCGGTGCGGCGAACCGCAGGGCCGGCGGGCTGCCGGCAGGCAGACAGCGGGACGCGAAGGACGAAAGCGCACCGAGCGTGCGGCGGCCGGAACGCGGCGACCGCCCGGATCGAGCGAAGCGGCTCATTTTACCAGTGCGCCCGCTCGCGACCGGTGCGGCAGCGGGCGCCGACGGTCGGGCGGCAACGGACGCGCACCCGTTGCGCGCCCGGGCGGCGGCGGGCGTGCGAATGCCGCGCGCCCGGGCGGCCGTTCGATCAGCGCGGCTCGGGTCGCAGCGGAACGAACTGCGCCGCGTCGCCGCGCCGCACCAGCAGCACGGCCGATTTGGCCGGATCGAGCCGGGCGACGATCTCGCCGAAGCGCCGGGCGCTCTGCACTTCCTCGTTATTGATCGACAGCACGATGTCGCCGGGGCGGATCCCGGCGCGCGCGGCCGGCCCCTCGGCGGCATCGACGAGCACGCCGTGGCGGATGCGCAATTGCTGCTTCTGCTCGGACGAGATGTCCGAAACGGCCAGACCGAGCGAGTTGACCGCGGGCGCCTGATCGCCGCGCTTCGGTGTACGCGAGCGGGCGCTGGCCGTACGCTCGGGCTCGAGCTCGGCGACCGTGAGCGTCAGCGTCTTCGTCTCGCCCCGACGCCATACCTCGAGCGGCACTTTCGTGCCCGGTTTGGTTCCGCCGACGAGCCGTGGCAGGTCGCTCGAGCGCTCGATCGCCTTGCCGTCGAACTTCAGGATGATGTCGCCGACCTCGACACCGCCGCTCTCGGCCGGTCCGCCCTGCTCGATGCTGCGCACGAGCGCCCCGGCCGGCCGCGCCAGCCCGAGCGGGCCGGCCACGTCGCGCGTGACCTCGGTGATTCCGACGCCGATGCGTCCGCGCACGACCCGACCGCTCGTGCGCAGCTGCTCGACGACGCGCATCACCTCGTCGATCGGGATCGCGAACGAGATCCCCATGAAACCGCCGGTTCGACTGTAGATCTGCGAGTTGATCCCGACGACCTCGCCCGCCAGGTTGATCAGCGGCCCGCCCGAGTTGCCCGGATTGACGGCGACGTCGGTCTGGATGAACGGCAGGTAGTCGCCGGTGTCGCGGCTCTTCGCCGAGACGATGCCGGCCGTGACCGTGTTGTCGAGCCCGAACGGCGAGCCGATCGCCAGCACCCATTCGCCCACCCGCAGCCGGTCGGAGTCGCCGATCGTCATGAACGGCAGGTTGGCCGCGTCGACCTTCACCAGCGCGACATCGGTGCGCTGGTCCGAACCGATCAGCTTGCCGCGCAACTCGCGCTTGTCGGTGAGCGTGACGTAGATATCGTCGGCCCCCTCGACGACGTGATGATTGGTCAGCAGGTAGCCGTCGGCGGAGATGATGAAGCCCGAGCCGATTCCGCGCGGCACCTCTTCGCCTTGTCCCGGGGCACCGCGCCCGCCCGGTCCCGGCCCCTGGCGCGGCGGGAAGAAGCGGCGGAAGAAATCGTAGAGCGGGTCGCTCTCGTCGAGCCCTTCGGGGAAGGGAAACTGCGGCATCTGCGAGCGATCGCCGTTCGCGCGCTCGGTCGTCCGAATGTTGACCACGCCGGGGCCGACCTTCTCGACGAGATCGGCGAAGTCGGGCAGCGCACGCGCGCGCGCCGCGTTCTGCGCCTGCGCGGCGGGCATCCACGCCACGCCCAGCGCACCGATCACCAACACCCAGACCGCAAGCAGTCTCTTCATACCGTCGATACCTCGATTCAATTCAGCAGCAAAACACAAGCCGGGGCGAGCACGCCATTTCGCGAGCCTTCCGGGGGGTCATTGAACATCATGGCCGGCGCGTGCCGGCGCGCCGGGATGCGGCGCGTCGGCCGGCGACGCGCCCGGCGCGCGACCGCGCCCGTACCATGCCAGCCAGGCGAGCAACCGGCGCCACGCGTCGTCGCCCGATGTCGCGTCGCCGTTCTTCGGGCCGTCGACAGCCGGGAAGACGTCCGCTGCGCGCGTGCGCCCGCCGCGCACGAACAGCACGTCGAGCGGTCGCCGTGCGCCCTCGCCCCGCAGTCGCAGCCAGGCGAAGGGGCCGAACACGTTCCATCGCTCGATGCGCACGGCGAGCGCCCCCGAGGCCGGCCGCGCGGCCTCGACGAAGAACGCCCGTCCCGCGGCGTCGATCGCCAGGGTGCCGGCCGCCGGCGGCGCCGGGCGTCGGGCGAGGACGACGACGAAGGGGAGCGCGCACGCGAGCGCGATCCAGCCGCGCTGCGCGGGCTCGCCTGCGCCGAGCGCGAGCGCTGCGCTCGCGAGCGCGAAAGCGAGCAGCGCCGCGCGCAAGACGCCGTACAGCGAGCGCGGCGCGGTATCGAGCCGTACTTCGAAGGACACGTCGCGCCCTCCGTCAGCGGATTCAGACCCTGCGCAACACCAGCGTGCCGTTGGTTCCGCCGAATCCGAACGAGTTCTTCAACGCGACGTCGATGCGCAGGTTGCGCGCCGTGTTCGCGCAGTAGTCGAGATCGCATTCCGGATCGGGATGCGTCAGGTTGATCGTGGGCGGCGAAACCTGGTGATGGATCGCGAGCGCCGTGAAAACGGTTTCGATCCCGCCGGCGCCGCCGAGCAGGTGGCCGGTCATCGATTTGGTCGAGTTGACCACCATCGCGCGCGCCGGGCCGTCGCCGAACGCCGCCTTGATCGCTTCGGTCTCGTTCCGATCGCCCAGCGGCGTGGAAGTTCCGTGCGCGTTCAGGTACTGGATCTCGTCGGGATTCACCTTCGCGTCGCGCAGTGCGGCAAGCATGCAACGACGCGGCCCGTCCATGTCGGGCGCGGTGATGTGATGCGCGTCGGCACTCATCCCGAAGCCGGCGATCTCGGCATAGATGCGCGCGCCGCGCGCACGCGCCTGATCGAATTCCTCGAGCATCAGGACACCCGCGCCTTCGCCGAGCACGAAGCCGTCGCGGTCGCGGTCCCAGGGCCGGCTCGCCGCTTCGGGCTCGCCGTTGCGCGTGGACAGCGCGCGCGCCGCGCAGAACCCGCCCAGGCCGAGCGGCGAGATCGTCGCCTCCGAGCCGCCGGCGAGAATCGCGTCGGCATCGCCGTAGGCGATCATCCTCGCCGCGTCGCCGATGCAGTGCAGGCCCGTCGTGCAGGCGCTGACGATCGCGTAGTTCGGGCCCTTGAGCCCGGCGAGGATCGACATCTGCCCGGAGATCATGTTGATGATCGAGCCGGGCACGAAGAACGGCGAGACGCGGCGCACGCCGCGCGCGGCGAGCTCGTCGTGCATCTGCTCGATCAGCGGCAACCCGCCGATGCCCGAGCCGATGATCACGCCGATGCGCTCGGCATTCGACTCGGTGACCTCGAGTCCGCTGTCGCGCAGCGCCTGCAGGCCCGCGGCGATGCCGTAATGCACGAAGGTGTCGAAATGCCGCGCTTCCTTCGCCGGCATGTACTGCGTGACGTCGAAGTCGCGCACCTCGCCGGCGATCTGCGTCGGGTACGTCGACACGTCGAAGCGCGTGATCCGGCGAACGCCGGAGCGCCCGTCGAGCAGGTTGCGCCACGCGCTGCCGACGTCGTTGCCGACCGGGCTGATGACGCCCAGTCCGGTGACTGCTACTCGTCGCCGACTCAACGGATGCTCCTGCTGGACGGAGGTACGAGGGTCTCGCGATGCACGCCTACGCCCGGGCTTTCCGAATCCGACTCAGGCCTTCGAGTTGGCCTTCACGTAGTCGATCGCCTGCTGGACCGTCGTGATCTTCTCGGCTTCCTCGTCGGGAATCTCGGTTTCGAACTCGTCTTCGAGCGCCATCACCAGCTCGACGGTATCGAGCGAGTCGGCGCCCAGATCGTCGACGAACGAGGACTCGTTCTTGATGTCGGCTTCGTTGACGCCGAGCTGCTCGGCGACGATCTTCTTGACGCGTTGTTCGATGTTTTCCATTCGGAGTTCCTCACTCAGGTGGCCACGCCCGTCGTTCGATCGGGAAATGGGCGGGCGGATTGTATAGCACTTCCGATCGCGCGACGGCCGGTGCCGCCTCGTCCATGCGGCCGAAGCGCGCCGGAGCCGGCGCGCCCGGCGTTCACTCCATGTACATGCCGCCGTTCACGTGCAGCGTGACGCCGGTGATGTAGCCGGCCTGCGGCGACGCGAGAAACGCGACCGCGGCGGCGATGTCGTCGGGCTGGCCGAAGCGGCCGGCCGGAATCTGTTGCACGAGCGCGGCGGTCTGCGCTTCGCTCAGCGCACGCGTCATGTCGGTGTCGACGAAGCCCGGCGCGACGCAATTGACCGTGATGTTGCGACTGGCGAGCTCGCGCGCGAGCGCGCGGCTCATGCCGGCGACGCCCGCCTTGGCCGCGGCGTAGTTCGCCTGGCCGGCGTTCCCGCTCGAGCCGACCACCGAGGTGATGTTGACGATCCGGCCGTAGCGTGCGCGCGTCATCGGCCGCAGCACGAGGCGGCTCAGCCGGAACACCGCATCGAGGTTGGTCGCGATCACGGCGCCCCATTCCTCGTCCTTCATCCGCAGCGCGAGATTGTCGCGCGTGATGCCGGCGTTGTTGACGAGGATGGCGGGCGCCCGCCCTTCGGCGATCATCGATTCGACCAGCGCCTCGCAGGCCCCGGCGTCGGTCACGTCGAGCGCCTGCCCGCGACCTTGCAGCCCCGCCTGCTCGAACGCCGCCGAGATCGCCTGCGCACCGGCCTCGGTGGTGGCGGTTCCCAGCACCGCGGCGCCGTGCCGGGCGAGCTCGAGCGCAATGGCGCGACCGATTCCACGCGACGCGCCGGTGACGAGCGCGGTCTGGTTCTCGAATTTCATGTCGAAACTCCACGGCTCGCCTGAAGCGCGGATTCGAGCGACGCGGGGTCGTGCACGCACGTGACCTCGAGCGACCGATCGATGCGCGAGACGAGCCCGCTCAATACCCTGCCGGGGCCGAATTCGATCACGCGCGAAACGCCCATCGATTTCAGCCGTTGCACGACCTCGACCCAGCGCACCGGCGACGACGCCTGGCGCACCAGCGCATCGCGTATGCGCGCCGGCTCGGTCTCGACCGCGACGTCGACGTTGTTGACGACCGGCCACTGCGGCGCGCGCATCTCGATCGTCGCCAGCGCGGCGGCCAACCGCTCGCCGGCCGGGCGCAGCAGCGACGAATGAAACGGTGCGGAAACGGGCAGCGGCAGCGCCCGCTTGGCGCCCCGCGCCCGCGCGCCTTCGCAGGCACGCGCCACCGCATCGCGGTGCCCGGCGATGACGACCTGGGCCGGTGCGTTCCAGTTGGCCGGCGCGACGACCTCGCCGGGCACGGCTGCCTCGGCGTCGGCGCACGCCCGGCGCACGCCGTCGTCATCGAGCCCGAGAATCGCCGCCATCGCGCCGGCGCCGACCGGCACCGCCTCCTGCATCGCCTGCGCGCGCAGGCGCACGACGCGCACGGCGTCGTCGAAGCCGAATGCGCCCGCAGCGGCGAGCGCCGTGTATTCGCCGAGACTGTGCCCGGCGATTGCGATCGGTTCGGGCCCGCCCGCGTCGCGCCAGGCGCTCCAGCAGACGAAACCGGCGACGAGCATCGCCGGCTGCGTGTTCACCGTCAGCGACAGTGCCTCCGCCGGTCCGTCGGCGATCAGCGTCGAGAGCGCTTCGCCGAGCGCCTGGTCGGCGCGTGCCAGCAGCGACCGGGCGGCCGGCGAATCGGCGAAGCCGTCGAGCATCCCGACCGACTGCGATCCCTGCCCGGGAAAAACGAACGCGAGCGTCATGCCTGCACGTTTCCTTCGATCGAGCGCCCGCTCACATCCGGACGAGCGCAGCGCCCCAGGTGAATCCGCCGCCGACGCCTTCCATCAGCACGTGCTGCCCGGGCCGGATGCGTCCGTCGCGCACGGCGCAGTCGAGCGCCAGCGGAACCGATGCCGCCGACGTGTTGGCGTGCTCGCCGACGGTGACGACGATCTTCGAATGCGGCACGCCGAGCCGGCGTGCCGTGGCGTGCATGATGCGCACGTTCGCCTGGTGCGGGATCATCCAGTCGATCTCGTCGATCGACATCCGGGCCTGCTCGAGCGTTTCGCGCGCCACCGAATCGAGCACCGAGACGGCGAGCTTGAACACGGCCTGCCCGTCCATCGTCAGGTACGGGTGGCCGGTGATCGCGCCGTTGCAGACGTTGCCGGCGGTGCGCAGGATCGATTCGTAGCGGCCATCGGCGTGCAGCTTCGCGGCGAGCAGACCGGGCCGGTCGGCCCCCTCGAGGACGACGGCGCCCGCGCCGTCGCCGAACAGCACGCACGTACCGCGGTCGTTCCAGTCGAGAATGCGCGAGAACACTTCGGCGCCGATGACGAGCGCGCGCCGGGCGAGCCCGCCGCGGATCATCGAGTCGGCGACGGCGAAGCCGTAGAGAAAGCCGCTGCACACGGCCTGCAGGTCGAAGGCCGCGCCGCCCGGGACGCCGAGCGCCTTCTGCACCAGGCACGCAGTGCTGGGAAAGACGAAATCGGGCGTCGAGGTGGCGACGATGATCAGGTCGATGTCGCCCGGCGAGAGCTTCGCCGCATCGAGCGCGCGACGTGCGGCTTCGGTGGCGAGATCGCTCGACGCGACGTCGTCGGCTGCAATGTGTCGCTGATGGATCCCGGTGCGCTCGACGATCCAGGCGTCGGAGGTCTCGATCCCGCGCGCGCCCAGTTGCGCGACGAGTTCTTCGTTGGTGACGATGCGCGGCGGCAGGCTGCTGCCGGTGCCGACGATGCGCGTGTGGGGATGCGTCATGAGGCGTGTCTGGGTTCTCGAGCGCCGGGAATCGTCCGGCTCAAACGCTCTGCGCGGGCTCGGCTCGTGCCTGGACTTTCGGCAGTCTCTGCTCGATTCCCTGCAGCAGCCCGTTGCGTACGGCATCGTACGCGCGCCGCAGCGCGAACTCGAACGCATACGCGTCGGCCGAGCCATGGCTCTTGATGACGACACCGCGCAGCCCGACGAGGCTCGCGCCGTTGTACCGGCGCGGGTCGAGCCGCTTGCGGAAGCGCCGCAGCACCGGAAACGACAGCAGCGCGATCAGCCGCGTGAATACGTGCCGCTTGTATTCCTCGCGGATGTACCCGCCGAGCATGCGCGCCAACCCCTCGGAGGTCTTGAGCGCAACGTTGCCCACGAAGCCGTCGCAGACGACGACGTCGGTCGTGCCCTCGTAGATGTCGTTGCCTTCGACGTTGCCGTAGAAATTCAGCGAGCTCGCGCGCAGCAACTCGGCGGCGAGCTTCACCGTGTCGTTGCCCTTGATCGCTTCCTCGCCGATGTTGAGCAGCCCCACGGTGGGCTGCTCGCGGCCTTCGAGCGCGGCGACGAGCGCCGAACCCATGATGGCGAACTGCAGCAGGTGCTCGGCCTCGCAGTCGACGTTCGCGCCCAGGTCGAGCATCGTCGTCGTGGCGCCTCGCTGGTTCGGCATCTGCGAGGCGATCGCGGGTCGATCGATGCCCTCGAGCATCTTCAGCACGAAGCGCGAGATCGCCATCAGCGCGCCGGTGTTGCCCGCGCTCACGCAGGCATCGGCCTCGCCTTTCTTGACCAGCTCGATCGCCACCCGCATCGACGAGTCGCGCTTGCCGCGCAGCGCGACGGCGGGCGGATCGTCCATCGCGACCACCTCGGTGGCGTTGCGCACGTCGATGCGATCGGCTACCGAAGCCCGCTGCGCGGGCGCGCGGGCGAGCGCCTGCTCGATCGCCTCGGCGGGCCCGACGAGCA
Source organism: Burkholderiaceae bacterium (assembly GCA_036675585.1). Lineage (GTDB taxonomy): Bacteria > Pseudomonadota > Gammaproteobacteria > Burkholderiales > Burkholderiaceae_E > Zeimonas. Next base: position 2,481 of record JAKFES010000275.1, on the reverse strand, counting down.
GCAGCCGGGCGTCGCGCACGGACGCGAGAAACTGCAGCGCAGCCGGAATGGTGACCGACAAGCCGTGGTCACCCCCCATGCAGTCGATGGCGATGCGTACCGTCACGGGCGTGTGCCACCCAGCCGCGGCAGCGGCGGCAAAGCGAGGCCGGTCAATGCGCGACGATCCGGGTCGATGCGGAAACCGGGATCAGTCGTCGGACTTCGTGCGCAGGATCTTGCGGCCACGGTAGAACCCGGTCGGGCTCACGTGATGCCGGCGATGCACTTCGCCGGTCGTCGGTTCGACGGCCAGCGGCGGATTCGTGATGAAGTCGTGCGAACGATGCATTCCGCGCTTCGACGGCGACTTCTTGTTCTGCTGGACAGCCATGATGGAGCCTCTCGGGACAATCGGCGATTATACCTGCTCAACGCGGCGTCTCGCCGCCCCCGTCGGGTCCGTTGCGCTTCAGGCGGGCGAGCGCGGCCAGCGGCTTTTCGACCGACGCGGGCTCGTCTACGCCGCCGGCGTTCGCCGGCCGGCACCCCTCGTGCCGCGGCATCGGCGGCAGCGCCAGGATCGCCTCGTCCTCGAGCAGCGAATCGAGGTCGAAGCGCTCGCCGCCGGCGATCACGTCGTATTCCTCGTCGTCGGGGTCGAGCCGCTCGGCCTGCTCCTCGGTGGCGACGAGCCGGTAGCGCCGCGCGTCGGAGACCTCGACGTCGACGGCTTCGAGGCAGCGCACGCAGGCGGGACGCAACGCCGCCGAGAACGAGAGCGCCATGAACTCGTCGCGCCCGCCTTCCGGGCGCTCGCGGTGCCAGCCGCGCAGCGTCCAGTCGATGCGCCCGTCGGCCGAGGCGAGCAGCGATGCGAGGCGCGGCAGCCTCTCGACGGGCAGCACGCCCGAGAGCGATTCCGCGTTCCGGGCGAGCCGGGAAGTGTCGATCACGTGTTTCATCGGCCTCCGTATCATAACGACTGCCCTCGCTTTCGTCGGAGCCCGCCCTCCCCGTGACACCCTCCGCGCCGCCCCCCGCTCCGACGTTGGTCCTCGCCTCGACTTCGCCGTACCGTCGGGAGCTGCTGGCGCGGCTCACGCCCGACTTCGCGGTCGAGTCGCCCGGCGTCGACGAACGCGCACGAGCGGGCGAAGCGCCGCACGAGATGGCCGTCCGGCTCGCGCTCGCCAAGGCGCGCGCGGTCTCGGCGCACCATCCGGACGCGCTCGTCATCGGTTCCGACCAGGCGGCGACGCTCGACGGCGTGTCGGCGATCGGCAAGCCCGGCGACCATGCGGGCGCACGCGCGCAACTGCTCGCGGCTTCGGGCCGCACGATGCACTTCCATACCGCGGTGGCGGCGGTCCGCGAAGCCGACGGCTTCCGGGCGCAGGCACTCGTCGAGACCCGCGTGCGTTTCCGCACGCTCGCCGACGACGAGATCGAGCGGTACCTGCGCATCGAGCAACCCTACGATTGCGCCGGCTCGGCGAAGGCCGAAGGGCTGGGCATCGCCCTGCTCGACGCGATCGAAGGCGACGATCCGACTGCGTTGATCGGCCTGCCGCTGATCGCACTCGGCCGCATGCTGCGCGACGCGGGCCTGTCGCCGCTCGCCGACCGGACGCGACGATGAACGCAACGCTGTGGCTGATCCCGACGCCGCTGGGCGACCCGGCCGAGGCGCGCTCGGTGCTGCCCGCCGCCACGCTCGAACGGATCGAACGGCTCGACTACTTCGTCGTCGAGAACGCGAAGAGCGCGCGCGCTTTCCTGAAGGCCGCGGGCACCGAAAAACCGCTGCAGTCGCTCGAACTCGTCGAGCTCGACGAGCACACGCCGCCCGAACGAATTCCGCTGCTGCTCGCACCGCTGCTCGCCGGACGCGACGCGGGGCTGCTTTCCGAAGCGGGGGCACCGGCCGTCGCCGACCCGGGCGCGGCGCTGGTCGAAGCCGCGCACGCGGCGGGTATCGTGGTCCGCCCGCTCGTCGGGCCGAGCGCGCTGCTGCTCGCGCTGATGGCCTCCGGCCTGAACGGACAGCGCTTCTCGTTCGCCGGCTACGTGCCGGCGCAGACCGAACCGCGGGTGCGGCGGCTGCGCGAACTCGAGCAGCGCTCGCTGCGCGAGGACGAGACGGTGCTGATCATCGAGACACCGTACCGCAATCGCGCGCTGCTCGACAGCGCGCTGCTCGCGCTGTCGGCGACGACACGCCTGCTCGTCGCCTGCGAGCTGAGCACGCCGAACGAACGCATCATCGTCGATACCGTCGAAGGCTGGCGCAACGCGCGGCGCGAGCTGCCGAAGGCGCCGGCGGTGTTCGCGCTGCAGGCCCGCGCGCGGCCGAAAAGGCGCTAAAACCCATCGGACGCCGTCCGGCCTCGGCTCGGTGCACTCGAGCGGCAGGCGGCAGCGGTTGCGACGGCCGGGGCGCGCCGGTGTGCGGCTGCGCTCGGCGAGGCCGGCGCTGTCCGGCCCCCGCAAAACCGACGT
>JAKFES010000233.1:0-12202 GCA_036675585.1 Burkholderiaceae bacterium | reverse complement strand
GGCTCGAGCCGCGTACACCGGGGTGAGCCCGGTACAGGAAGACGCTGCGTTCGACGTACCGGAAGCGCCCCCGCGACGCGAGGCGAACGAGAAACTCGTAGTCCTGCGAGCGCGTGAGCTCGCATCGAAAAACGCCGACGCGATCGATCGCCGCCATGCGCACGATGCACCCGCACAACGTGAAATACGACTGCCGCAGCAAGGTCGCCCGCTGCGTTTCCATCGGCTCGCGCAACACCGGGTAATCGCGCGCGCGCACGAACTCGACGCTTCCGTCGGTCGTCGATCGGCCCAGGTCGGAAGTGCCGAACGCAAAATCGAGCGTCGGGTCGGCCTGCAGGGCGCCGAGCAGCGTCGAAAGCGCCCACGGGTACGCGTGATCGTCGTCGTCGAAGAACCAGACGAACTCGGTGTCGACGAGCGGCAGTGCGGTGTTCAGCGCGACGGCCTTTCCCGCGTTGTCCTGCCGCACGTAACGAACCGCGTCGCCGTACGACGCGACGACGGCCGGCGTGTCGTCGCCGCTCCCGTCGTCGATGCAGACGATCGACTGGGGTTTCCAGTCCTGCGCGAGCAGGCTGTCGAGTGCAAAGCGAAGAAACCGCGCGCGGTTGAACGTAGGGACGATCACCGTGACCGGCGCGCGCGACGTGCGCGGCGATGTCGAGGACCTCTCGGGATCGGCAGCCATCGTCTCCTCCCGTTCTCGATCCTTTCGTTGCCTTCGAAGGGAAACGAAAGCTTTCGATGACAGCGTACTCCGGCGAGGCGTTGTCGATCCTTACAGGTATTCCCCTATTTCGGGGGGTCGACTTCCCGCCGGCGGCGTCAGGATCGTCGACCATCGCACTGCGTTGCCTCGGACGAATCGAGGACGCCGATCCGGGGGAGGTTCGAGCGATGCGATCGCGTTCCCTGCACTGGATATTCGTGTGCCTGTTCGCCGCATTCGCGTCCGCTTGTGGGGGCGGTGGCTCCGGAAGCGACTCGACCGCGACGGCCGAGACACCGGGCGATCCCTCGCAGACCCCGCCGCCCGATCTTTCACTGGCCGACGTGCTCGTGCTGCACAGCACCGACGTCAAGACGAGCGGCACGTTCGAGCGAATCCCGGGCGGCCCGCTCGCCGAAAGCCCCGAAGTGCTGCAGAGCACCGGACCCGGCGCCGCGAGCGCGGTCTTCGACGCCGGCGTCTCGCGCAGCGGCTACTACGACGTGTCCGTGCGCTGGCCGAAACCGGCGACCGAGCCGGCCGCGGTGGCCGTCACCGTGGCGCATCGCCTGGGCGTGGCCGAGTCGGTGCTCGACCAGGGAGAAGCGATCGGCGAATGGAACTCGGTGGGCGTGTTCCCGCTGGAGCCCGGCCGCGGCGATTCGGTCACGCTGAGCAAGGTCGGCGCATCGACGCTCGTCGTCGACGCGATCCGGTTGCGCCACGAGGGCGACGCAGCGCCGCCGCTCGCCGTGGCCGACGCGGAACTGGCGGTCGGCGAACAGGGACAGCCCTACTCGGCGCGTCTGCTCGCGCGCGGGGGCGTCGCCCCGTACGCCTGGCAACTCGCCGGGGGCTCGCTGCCGCCGGGCATCGCACTCGATGCGGCCACCGGCGCGTTGTCCGGCACACCCACCGGCGCGGGTCTCTTCCAGCCGACGGTAACGCTCCGCGACGCCGCGGGAACGACTGCGCAGGCCCCGTTGCGCCTCGAGGTGCTCGCCGCCCCGACACCCGCGCCCGACGATCCGGCGCCCGATCTGCGCGAGTTGTCGGAGATCGTTCGCACGATGCCCGAAGGCGAATGGAAGAAAGTCAACCTGAACGAATTCTCCAGCGCCTGGCCACCCGAGGATCTTCGCCCCGGTTACTACGGCAACCCCGCGGCGATCATCCGCGCCTGGAGCTCTTTCGCCTGGGATTCGAACCGCGGCAACCTGATCCTCTACGGCGGCGGACACGCGAACTACAGCGGCAACGACGTGTACATCTGGCGCGGCTCGACGCGCAAATGGGAACGCGCGTCGCTGCCGAGCGCGATCCGCCAGGACCTCAACGGCACCTGGCACGCGGTCGACGGGCCGTACAACGCGCCGGTGTCGGCGCATACCTACGACAACTCGCTGTTCCTGCCGATCGTCGATCGCTTCTTCACGCTCGGCGGCGCTTCGTTCAACGGCGGCTGGAACTACGTGCTCGAGAACGGCGGCGGGCGTACCGGCCCGTACCTGTTCGATCCGAAGAAGGCCGATCCGATGAAAGTCGGCGGAACGACCGGCTCGCACATCCAGCGCGGCGGGCCGCATCCGGAGGTCGTGGGCGGGCGCATGTGGTCGAATCGCGATGCCTTCAAGAACGGAAGGCTCGTGATGAGCGGCGGCTACAGCTTCGTCAATGCGTGCACGGCGTACGCGCAGGAGAACGGCAAGGACGTCGTCTACCTCCGGCAGGTCTACGGGTTGTACCGATACACGTTGCACGACCTGAACGACCCGATGAAGGACACCTGGGAAAAAGTCGGCGTGTATTGGGATGGACCGGGCAACCAGGTCGCGTGCGGCTACGACCCGGTGCGCAAGCTGTTCGTCCGGACCGCCACGAACGACGTCCCCTTCGTCTACTGGGATGTGAACCCGGGCTCGTCGATGCGCGACCAGCTGGTCGTTCCGCGCGATCCGACCGGCGAGTTCGGGCGGCTGGTCGCCAGCGGTGCGCTCGGGATCCGCTACTGCGGCTTCGACTTCGATCCGCCGCGCGCGCAGTTCGCCCTGTGGTGTGGCGGCGGGCGGGTGTGGATGCTCAAGCCGCCGGCGCTCGTCTCCCCCGACGGGTGGACGATCGAAGCGCAGCGCGCACCGACGAATGCGGTGCCGAGCACCGAAGTCGGGACCGGCATCCTCGGCAAGTGGGAATACGCGCCGAACCTCGACGCGTTCGTCGCGCTGCAGGATGCGAACGCCGGGAACGTCTGGGTCTACAAGCCGGTGGGCTGGCGCGACCCCGCGCGTTGATCAGGCGGCCAGGCGTTCGCGTTCGGGCCGGCGGCGCGTATCGCTCGCGCCGATCGGCGCGACGACGAGGTAGATCGCCTCGCTGATCGGCGCGGCGAGCCGGTGGCGTTTGCGCTCGCGCAGGCCGCACGCATCGAGAAGACGGACGATCTGCTCCTGCGTGATCGGAAACCGGGCCGGCGGCTGATGGCCGAGCATCGATTTCACGCGCCGGCGCAGCCGCTGGTACGGCGAACTGAACGAGTGGTTGATGACGATCGGGCCGTGCGTCAGCGTCGCGACGCCGCGCAGGAACTCGACCTGTTCGTCGAACGGGAAATGCATCAGCACGCGCGCGCACAGCACGCCGTCGTAGCGCGGATGATCGGGGGCGAGCGCACGCGCGTCGGCGACCTCGGTGGAGAAACGATCGTCGAAGCAGCGCAGCCGATCGCCCGCCACCTCGAGCATCTGTGCCGAGATGTCCATGCCGTGCACGCGAAAGCCCGCGTCGAGCAACGGTTCGGCCAACCGGCCGGTGCCGCAGGGAATGTCGGCGATCCGCGCGCCGGGCGCGAGCGACGCCAGGAAAATGCCGCGAATCAGGTTGCGTTCGCGCTCGTTGAAGACGCGTCCGGCGAGGCTCGAGAAGCGCTGCGCGTCATAGTCGCGGGCGACTCGCTGGTCGCGGTAATGCGTATTGGCGTCCCAGCCGGTTGCGTTCCTGTTCTGCGTACTCATCCCCGGGCGTCTCCACGAGTGGGGTTGGATGGCTTTCGCCCACTTCCTTTTCGATTTCGTTCAGCAGCAGCGGGCGCACGAGCCAGCGCTGCACGTATCCCGCGTCACGGGCATTCAACCACAGGCTCAAGAGGAAATAGGTGCGCAACCAGCGAAGCGCTTCGAGATCGATTTCACCGATCCGGCGATACCCTCGCAGCAGGGCGGCATCGAAGGCGCCCGCTCGGGGGTGCGCACGCCGGAACACGACGCTCCCCGTTGCGACCCTCAGTTGGCCGAGGAACTGGGCAAGGTCGTACTCCGGGAGGTTGCGGAATCCGGCATGAATGTCGATTCCGTAGAGCCGTGTTCCGGCGACGAGGAAGTTGTCGGGTTTCGCATCCCCGTGCAGGCGAGCACGCGGGAAACGGCGGCCCGAGAAGCGCGACGTCGCATCTTCGAGGATTTCGATCGCATCGTGAACCGGATGCGCGCGCGGCAAGCCCTCGGAGCGCCCACGCAGCGACCGGGATTTCTCGTCGAAATCGGCGAACCCCGGGTCGCAGGCCATCGCCCGGTGATAGGCGGCGAACCACTCACCGATGCGCTCGAGCAACTGCTCCTGCGCCTCCTCGTGCGCAGCGTTCAGGATCCGGGACGCGGGTTCGGCGTCCACGTATTCGGTGACGATCGTCGCACCCACGAGGGCGATCGGGCGCAGCACCCGGAACCCGGCGGACGGGTCCGAGCGCTCGTAGAGCTCACGGTCGAGCCGGAACTGGCGTGCGGCGACTTCGTCTGCCGGCACGCGGGGTTCGGCGCGCATCGTCTTGAGGAAGACCCGGGTAGCGCACTGCGCGCAGGTTGCCCAGCCTACCGTCGAGTTGTGCCGCCGCTGCGTGGATCCGAGATGCCAATCGCCCTGCGGGCCGCAGACGGCGCATTCGACGCTCGAAACCGCTCCCGAAAGTGTCGCGTCCCTCATCGTGGAGGGATCTGCAGCAATTCCCGCGCCCGGAGTTTCGTTTCCTGTGGGCGGGGGCGAGCAAAGGGTCAGCGGGCGGTGCGGATGAAGAAGACGTTCGTGTCGGCGTCGCGCATGAAAACGAGCCCCTTCATTTCGGGCACGTAGCTGAACCGGCCATAGGTGTAGTGCAACCCGCCGCCGGCGACGTTGTTGACCGGCACCGTGCCGCCGACGTCCTGCACGGTCGTCTCGAAGGTCTCGGCGTCGATCCGGTACAGCGAAGAGTCCCCGCGCTTCCAGAACCAGAAGACGTCGGCGGCCGCGTCGTAGACGAGTTGGCCACGGCCCGATGCGGCCTCTGCAGCGGGCCCTCTCAACGCGATGCGCGACGCCGCCGCATCGCGCGCGAGATCGAACACGCCGGCGCTCACGTTCTTGTTCGCCGTACGAAACATCCGGTTGCGCTTCGTATCGATCGCATAGGGCGTCTCGTAGCCGAACGAGCCCCGGTTGCCGAGCTCGGTCCACGTGTTGCTCGCCTGGTTCCACCGGTACAGGTTCCCCTTGGGAGAATGAACGTAGACGTTCCCCGCCGCGTCCTTCGCGACGCCGGCTGCATACGATGAAATCCCCTTCTGTTCCGGCAGCGTGCCCGCCGGCAGGTAATCGTTCGTCTCGGGGCTGAACGCGTCGACGGTGGACGCGCTGTTGGCGACTTTCGACCAGACCGACGGAGCGCCGAAGAAACCGAGCACGTTGCGCTGGTCGATGAACTGCAACGTCCAGTACGTGTGCCGCGATGCCGGGCGCCCGTCGGCATAGTGCGCCGGGCCCCGGTCGGCCAGCGGAGGCGCTTCGCTCGGGTCGTTGCGCCGCTCCCATTGCGGCTTCTCGGCGCCGAGCACGATCGAGAACACCTCGTTTCCTGCGTAATCGGCGTGCCCGCCGCCGGCGATGAACAACTCGCTGCCCTGCGTCTTCAGCGCGCCGCCGGAATACGCGAGGATGCCCTTCTTGCCCATGACGCCGAGCGACCCGCGGTAGTCCGTCCACGCCTTCGTCGCCGACAGGCGGGTGCCCGGGATTTCGTGCCAGCGATAGAGCGGCAGGCCGGCGGCCCATCCGGGCAGGCCGGGCGTGATCACGACCGGCTGGGAAGGCGGCAGTTCCCCGCGCGGCGGCTTCGCCGAGCGGCTCGCCGGCGATGCGTCGCCGTCGCTTGCTTGGGCGGCAACCTGCACGATGCCGCTGGCGACCGGCACGATGCGCGCCGCCGCGACGCGCGCGTCGACGCCGCGCGGAAGAATGGCCCACTTCGGGTCCTGCTCCCAGCCCCACGCCGCGTAGTGTCGAGCGGCGAACCGGTTCCATGCCGCATCGCTGCCCGACGTTCCCCAGGTGGAAGCGAGGGCGGTCAGCGCGACGCTGGCGAAGCCCTGGTCAAGCGAGTTGGTGCTGTTGGAATTCGGCCGCGCAGGGGGCGACCATTTCGCGGCGCCCGCGTAGTCCTCGTACTCGGCATCCACCTCGGACCAGTCGCGATACAGCGCGCCGGTCTGCGCGTCGACGAAGGGCAGCGTGTAGTCGCCCAGGTGATACGGATTCGACCCGGGCGCGAGCACCTGTTGCACGAAGAACGGCGCGAACCACGTTTTCAATGCGCCGGCGGAAAACCCGAGCTCGGTGGCGCGGTTCAGCGAATACATCAGGAACGCGTGCATCCAGATCGCGTCGCGTCGGGCCACCGACGGGCCCTTGCCGTAGCCGTCGTTGCCCTCGGTCCAGTAATGCAGCGGATTGGCGTTGCGCAACCGCCCCTTCGAGCAATCGCCGGCGGTGTTCGCCCATTTCCAGTCGCTGCGCTTCGTGTTGTCGCCGCGCACCACGCCGCGCGTGCCCTCGAATCGAACGATCGTGTCTTCGAGTGCGTCGTGCAGGTACCGGCGGAACGCGGCGTCGTGCTCGGGAACCGCCCACGCGGCTTCCGCCACCATTCGCATGCCCCACGCGATTCCGCGCAGTTGTCCACCGATTCCCAGGTGCGTCGCATCCGCACCCTTCGAGTAGCAGAACAGCCCCTGCAAGCCCCACGAGTTGTCGAGCAGCGAGAAGCCTGCCCAGAACTTCAGTTGCTCGAGATAGAAATGCTCGCCGGTGAGCAGGTAGGGCAGGAAGAACGGCTGCGGCTGGTGCGCGTTGTCGGGACTCCAGCCCTTGCGATCGTGCGCACCGACCCGCTTCACGCGATCCGGCGTCTTCGTGTAGTTGTAGCCGAGGTCGAGCATCGCGAGTGTCGGCCGCGCGTAGGCCGAGACCGGTTTGCCGAGCGCATCTTCGGTCCGTGCGCGGTCGACGAACTTTCCGGCGAGCCCTTCGCGCAGATGCACGGGCCAGGCCGCGGCGAGATCGGCCTGCCCCAGCGCCACGTCGCGCAGTTCGGCGCTGCCGTCGTACAGCCACGCGACCATCCACTTCGGGTACGGGCCGATGTCGGGTCGCCCTCCGGTCGTCTGCATGGCGCGCGTCCACAGCCCGCCTGCGTAGAGATCCGTCCGCGCCGTCGTCCATTCCTTGACCATCGACGCGCGACTCGCCGGCGACAGGCGGATCGATGCGTCGTAATTCGGAATGGCGTGGGTGCTTGCCATGTACGCAACGTTGTAGTCGATGTCGATGTCTGCCGGCTGCGCGCCTCGCCAGAATGTTCGCGTCCAGCGCGACATGTAGACGTGTTCGACATCGGCGCGCTCGTAGACCTTCTCCGGAGCGCGTTCGCCGAGCGCGATCGTGACGTCGTACCGCTGGTTCTGCAGCTTCTCGGTGTCGGCAATCTCCACGATCACCCGCGTGCGCGTCGCTTTCAGTGCGGGCCAGAACTGCACTTCGAACGACGGCCGCACCGACCGGTGTTCGTCGGTACCCAGGTCGGCCGACTTGCCGGTATGGTCCGCCACGATCGCCGTGGTCACGATCGGCCCGGCCGTCCAGGACGTGTACTTGCCGCGCGACAGCAGTTCGCGCGCCGATGCGCTGCCGCCCGCTCCGCCGTTCAGTTCGACGACGGCATCGAAATCGAAATCGTCGCCGAGCATCGCCGCCGCGTCGAGCGCGCCCGCGCTCGGGCACGGCCCATCCGCGAAAGCGAGTTCGATCGCGCGGCGCGCCGGAATCGAGGGAAGGATCGTCGACACGACCGCGAAGCGCACCGACCCGTCCGGATGGCGCGTCTTGACGTCGGCCTGCGAGGCGACCGGCCTGCCGTCGACGAGCAACTGCGGGCAGCGCGCGATCTCCGCTGCGCGAAACGGCCGGCCGAACTGCAGCGGCTGATCGGCGAGCGCTCGTCCGTCGCTGCTGCGTACCTGCAGCGTGTTGCGCGCGGCATCGGTCGACGTCGCCTGGACCGCGGGAGGGACTTGCGCGAACACGAAGACACTCGCGAGCAGTACGGCTTTCCCGATACGCATCGGATCTCCTTGTGCGAAAGTCACGCGAGCCGTCGCCGGGCACGGGCCGCAACGCCCCCGCACCCGGACCGTACGATACCCGCGCGATGCGCTCGCAGTGAATCGGTTGGAAACGGAGCATGCCCCGGTTGCAGTTCGTCCCTGAGAGTTCCCGCTGCCTCGTGTGCGGTTCTTCCGGCTTGCGCAGGTTCAGCGCGCGTGCATTCGACGCAAAGGACGGAACCGAGGTTCGCCTGGTCGAATGTCGCTCGTGCACATTTGCCTGGCAGTACCCGCCGGCGCGCAACGAGCAGGAATCGGTCGACTGGTTCGACGCCGCGTACGACGGACGATCGGAGAACGCGTCGAGCTATTTCGATCCCGAGCGAAAGCGCGCCATCGCACGGCTCGAGCTCGATTTCGTCGACCGCTTGCCCGTCGAGCGCAAGACGCTGCTCGACCTCGGCGCCGGCGCGGGCGTGTTCGCCGCCTGCGCGGCCGAAGGCGGCTGGAGCGTCACGGCCGTCGACCCGGCGCTGGACGCGAACCGGCTCGCCGGGAACCCTCTTCTGCGCGGTGTTCGCGGCACGATCGCCGAGGTCCCCACCTCGGATCGCTACGACGTGATCACGATGTGGGACGTCATCGAGCACGCCGCCTCGCCGATCGAACTCGTTGCCGAGGCGAAACGGCGCCTGCGTCCCCGCGGGTGGATCGTGATCGAAACCGGAAACTACAAGAGCGTCGCGCGGGTTCTCGGGGGCACCGGGCACTGGATCTACCAGCTCGATCATCGCTGGTACTTCTCGCCCGACTCGATTCGCACCCTGCTCGAGCAATCGGGATTCGACGGGTTCGTTCTCGCCGATCGCGTTCTCCGTCCCGGCTGGAACGGTCGGACACGCTATGCGGGACCGTCGCGGCTGCAGCTGCTGAAGTCGATGCTCGCGAAGCCGCAGCGTATTTCCGCGCACGTCTCGGAATTCATCGCGCTGGACAAGGCAAAGGGTTGGGAGGGCGCGGGGCTGGAGATCTTCGCGATCGCCGCCCGGCAGGCCTGAGCCTCGTCAGGCCTTCTCGTAGACGAAGAATTCGGCGAACGAGCCCCTGCGCCAGTCGCCCTCGTACGGATACCGGTTCGGGACGTGCTCGATCAGCCGGAAATCGGCGCGCTCGTCGCGAATCCATGCGCTGAATTTCCGGTGCCGTACGTGCGTGCCCTCGTACCCCCGGTTGTCATCGGTGTCGCTCGCGTACACGACGACGTACCGCAGCGACGCACCGAACAGCGTATGCATGTAGCGCTCGAACACGTCGTCCTCGACCAGGTGATAGATCACGTCGAGCGACAGCGACAGCTCGGCGGTTTCCCCGTCGTACTCGTCCATCGTCCGAAAACGCTTGCTCGGATCGGCAGCGAAGAGCGCACGACACCGGGCCACGGCGGTCGGGCTGACGTCGAAACCGAGGTACGACGGATAGCGGGCGCGCGCCAGCTGATTTCCGTCGCCGCATCCGAACTCGACGACCGATCGCACGCGATGTTCGTCGACGAAACGGTTGAGCACGTCGGCCTTGAATTCGGCAAGCAGCGCCTGCGAACCCGGACCCGAATTGCCGCCGGACGCATAGCGCTTCTCCCAGTACGCCTGCGAACCGGGAAACGGCTCGAGCGGCACGGCCCTGGCCTTCCAGCGTCGGTACAGGCGCGCCGAAACGGCACCGACGATCGGGATCCGCTTGATCAACTCTTTCACGGGCCTTCCTCGCACGCACGGGCGAGCGCACATCGTACGGCGCGATCGCGCGCCCCCACGGCGCGCCGGACCATTGGCGAACCCGTGCGCACGGAACGGAGTAACCTGCTGCCGCCCTCCGCAACGTCCGCAACCGACACCAACGCCATGATTGTCGTTTCGCTGACGACGATTCGGTCGCGGCTGGCACGCCTGGACGACGTGCTCGCGTCGCTGCTGAACCAGTCGCTCGCGCCCGACGCGATCCTGCTCAACGTTTCGCACGAACCCTTCCTGCTCGACGAAGGGATTCACGAAGCCGACGTCGAGCGCTACGCCCCGCTCGCCGTCGAGCACGCCGACCGGATCCACGTTCGCTTCGTCGAGAACACCGGCTCGTACCGCAAGATCTTTCCGGCACTCGCGTTCGTGCGCGACTCCGACGACGTCATCGTCACGGCCGACGACGACATTCCGTACCCCGTGCACTGGGTCGAGCGTCTCGTGGCCAGGCTCTCGTCCTCGCGATCGACACCCGCGTATCGTTGCCGCCTGCTCGCCTGGGACCGAGGCTTTCTCCAACCCTACGAGGAATGGCCGTTCGTCGGCGGGGCGGACGCGCCGGGCAACGACGAGCCGCGGCTCGACCTGCTGCCCACGAGCGGCGGCGGCATCGCGTACCGGCGCAGCTTCTTCGACGACTCCGATCCGCTCGACGCACTGCGCCGCGCCGCGCCGATGCAGGACGACATCGCGCTGCGCTTCCTGATGCTCGCCAAGGGCATCGGCGTGACATGGACGCCGTCGGATGCGAGCGGAAGCCGGTTCGAGGAGTTCCGTGCACATGCCAGCCCGGTCGATCTATACCGCTACAACCGGCGCGCAGGCTGGCTCGGGCTAACACCGAACGACGCGGCGGTTCGGCGCGTCGCCGCGCTGCTGTATCCGCGCGCCAGCGACCCGCGGGCCAGGGGGCTGCTCGACCGCGCCCGCCGCAGGGTGCCGCTGCATCGGCTCGTGAACCGGCGCCTGCACGAAGCGTACTGGGAATTCCGCAGCGCACGCCGGCGGCGCAGCCAGGCGTAGTGTGCAATGCGATACTCGCGCCGATGAAGCGCGTGCTGCTGATCGGATTCCAGTTCCCCCCGCTGGTGGGCACCAGCGGCGTGCAGCGCATGCTGCGCTTCGCCGAGCACCTGCCGGCCTACGGATGGACACCCTACGTGCTGACGACGTCGGTCGGCGCGATGCCGCAGACCGATCCGTCGACGCTGCGCGACGTTCCGCCGGATCTTTCGGTCACGCGCTCGTTCGCGCTCGACGCCGCGCGTCACCTCGCCGTGCGCGGACGCTATCCGCGGCGCCTCGCGATCCCCGATCGCTGGTCGACGTGGATTCCGTTCGCGGTGCGCGATGCCTGCCGGCTGATCGACCGGCATGCGATCGACGCGGTGTGGACCACGTATCCGATCGCCTCGGCGCACCGGATCGGCGACTGGGTGCATCGCCTGCGGCGTCGCCCGTGGGTGGCCGATTTCCGCGACCCGATGGCGCAGGACGACTATCCGAGCGATCCGCTGCTGTGGCGCAGCTTCGACCGGATCGAGCGGCAGGCGGCGCGCCGCGCCGCGTTCCTCACGTTCACTTCGCCCGGCGCGCGCGACCTGTACGCGCAACGCTACGGCGCGGCGCCCGACGATGCGCGCTTCGTGCTGCTGATGAACGGCTACGACGAAGGCAGCTTCGCGGAAATCGATGCGTCCGGGGCCGAACCCGTGCGGTCTTCGCGCGACGGCCCGTTCGTGCTGCTGCACAGTGGCGTGGTGTATCCGAGCGAGCGCGATCCCACGCAACTGTTCGCCGCGCTCGCGTCGCTTCGCGCCCAGGGCGGGCTCTCGCCCGAAACGCTGCGCATCCGTTTTCGCGCGTCGTCGCACGACGCGATGCTCGAGGACCTCGCCGCACGCTTCGCCGTGCGCGACCTGATCGAACTGCGCCCGCCGATCGCCTATCGCGACGCGCTCGCCGAGATGCGCGCGGCCGACGGCCTGCTCGTGCTGCAGGCGGCGAACTGCAACGGCCAGATTCCGGCGAAGCTCTACGAATACCTGCGCGCGCAGCGCCCGATTCTCGGACTCGCCGATCCGCAGGGCGACACCGGCCGCCTGCTCGCCACGCTCGGGTCGCCGCACGTCGCGGCGCTCGAGGACGCCCAGGCGATCGAACACGCGCTCGGCGCCTTCGTCGACGCGCTCGGGCGCGACGCGGCGTACAGGGTGCCCGCCGACCGGGTCGCCGCGTTCTCGCGGCGAAGACTGACCGGCGACCTCGCCCGCCTGCTCGACGCGGCG
>JAKFES010000136.1:0-12291 GCA_036675585.1 Burkholderiaceae bacterium | reverse complement strand
CCCCCCGCCGCGCGGGGGTTCCCTGCGATGCTCGCAACGAACGTCCCCGTCTTCGGTTCGCATACCGCGAGCGTCACTCGAGCGGCACCCGGCCCGCTGTCGCCTGCCGCGAACGTGCCGACGCCGGGTCGTTACTTCACGCCGCGTCTTGGTACGATGTTACTCGTTCGACTTCCTCGCGCGAACCTAGGATCACGGCGACGCGCTCGTGCAGCGTCGTCGGGACGATGTCCATGATCCGCTGCAGCCCGTTGGTGGCCGCCCCGCCCGCCTGCTCGACGAGGAACGACATCGGGTTCGCCTCGTAGAGCAGGCGCAGCTTGCCCGGCCTGGCCGGATCACGGTTGTCGCGCGGGTACAGGAAGATGCCGCCGCGAATCATGATCCGGTGCACGTCGGCGACCATCGACGCGACCCAGCGCATGTTGAAGTCCGCGCCGCGCGGGCCGTCGCGGCCGGCGAGGAGCTCGTCGATGTAGCGCTTCACTGGCGCCTGCCAGTGGCGCGCGTTCGAGGCGTTGATCGCGAACTCGCGCGTCTGCTCGGGAATGCGCATCCGGTCGGCGGTGAGCAGCCAGCTGCCCGTTTCCCGATCGAGCGTGAAGCAGGCGACGCCGTCGCCGACGGTGAGCACGAGCAGCGTCGACGGGCCGTATACGGCGTACCCCGCGGCAACCTGCCGAGAGCCGGGCTGCAGGAAGTGCGTTTCGTTCGGCTCGCCCACGCCCTCGGGCAGGCGCAGCACGGAGAAGATCGTTCCGACCGATACGTTGACGTCGATGTTCGACGAGCCGTCGAGCGGGTCGTACAGCAGCAGGAACTCGCCTTTCGGATAGCGGTTCGGAATCGGGTACGGGCCGTCCATTTCCTCGGACGCCATCGCGGCGAGGTTGCCGCCCCATTCGTTCGCCTCGAGCAGCGCCTCGTTGGCGATGACGTCGAGCTTCTTCTGCGATTCGCCCTGCACGTTCGACGAACCCGCTTCGCCGAGGCAGTCCGCGAGCGCGCCTTTCGACACCGCGATGCCGATGCGCTTGCACGCGCGTGCGATGACCTCGAGCAGCATGCGCAGCTCGGCCGGGATCAGTCCCTTCTCGCGCTGCTTCTCGACGAGGTACTGGGTGAGGCTGATGGGGCGGGGGGGCATGACGACTCCTGCGGAAGAACGGGTCAGGCGGCCAGCGATTTCTCGACGATCTCGCGGACGTCGTTCGACAGCGGGCGGTGCGCCGAGACGCGTTCGAGCGCCTCGCGCATCTTCGCCTGCCGGTCGGGCGTGAACTTGCGCCAGCGGTCGAGCGCGCGCGCCAGTCGCGAGGCGATCTGCGGATTGAGCGCGTCGACGGCGAGCACCTGCTCGCTCCAGAACGCATAGCCCGATCCGTCGGCGGCATGGAACTCGGCGAGGTTGCCGTTGCAGAAGCTGCCGACCAGCGCACGCACCCGGTTGGGATTGCGCGCCGAGTATGCGGGGTGGCGCATCAGCTCGCGTACGCGCTGCAGCACCGGTCCGTCTGCGGGCTGCCGGTGCATCGTCGCCTGCAGCGCGAACCATTTGTCGAGGACCAGCGGCTCGCCGCCATAACGTTCGGCGAAGCGCGCGATCGCGGCGTCGCGTCGTTCGCCGCCGGTGTGCAACAGCGCCTGCAACGCCGCGATCCGGTCGGTCATGTTGTCGGCCGCATCGAACTGCGCAACGGCCGCGTCGATCGCGTCGTCCGACTGCGTATCGACCCAGTATGCGAGCGCGACGTTCTTCAGCGCCCGGCGCCCCGCCGAGACCGGATCGGGTGAATACGGTTCACGGCGCGCATGCGAGGACCACGCGTCGGCCCATTGCGCGGCGAGCGATTCGGCGAGGTACCTGCGCACGCCGTTGCGCGCGGCGCGCAGCGCTCCCGGATCGACGACGGTGAGTTGCTCGGCGACGAAGCCCTCCGAAGGCAGCGTGAACAGCTGTTCGCGGAACGCCGGGTCGAGCGCGGAATCCTCGAGCAACGCGCCGATCGTGCGCACGAGCGGCGCGCAGCGTTGCGCCGGTTCCGCCCCCGACAGCACCGCGACGATGCTCGCCACGAGAAAGCGCTGCACCGCTTCCCACCGGTTGAACGGATCGCTGTCGTGCGCGGCGAGCCTGGCGAGCGCCGTGTCGTCGTAGTCGTGCTCGACGACGACCGGCGCCGAGAAGCCGCGCGCGAGCGACGCGATCGGCATGGCGTCGACGTCGTCGAAGACGAACACGTGACGCGCACGGGTCAGCTCGAGCACGGCCGTGTGCTCGCCGGTCTCGCCGGCGCGAAACGCGAGTGCGCGCGTCTGGTCGCCGACACGCTCGCCGATGCGCAGCCGCCGGTCGCGGCCGTCGTCGAAGCCGACCAGCCCGACGGCGAAAGGGATGTGCAGCGGCACCTTGTCGGGCTGGCCCGGCGCGCTCGGGCAGTGCTGCTCGAGCTCGAGCGTGTAGCGGCGGGCGGTCGCGTCGTAGTGACCGCGTGCGCGTACGCGCGGCGTTCCCGCCTGCGAGTACCAGCGGCGGAACTGCTCGAGGGCAAGGCCGTTCGCGTCGGCGATCGCCGAGACGAACTCGTCGCAGGTGACCGCTTGCCCGTCGTGACGCTGGAAATACAGGTCGAGGCCGCGGCGGAAACCGTCGCGGCCCACCAGCGTGTGCAGCATCCGGATCACTTCGGCGCCCTTCTCGTAGACGGTCACCGTGTAGAAGTTGTTGATCTCCTCGTACGCGTCGGGACGGATCGGATGCGCCATCGGGCCGGCGTCCTCGGGGAACTGCGCCGATCGAAGTACGCGCACGTCCTCGATGCGCTTGACCGCGCGCGCGCTCGCCGCGCTCGCGGCGTCTTCGCTGCGCGCAGCGAGCATGTCGGCCGAGAATTCCTGGTCGCGAAAGACGGTGAGGCCTTCCTTGAGCGTGAGCTGGAACCAGTCGCGGCAGGTGACGCGGTTGCCGGTCCAGTTGTGGAAATACTCGTGCCCGACGACGGATTCGACTGCCGCGAAATCGTGGTCGGTCGCGATGTGCGGATCGGCGAACACGTATTTCGCGTTGAAGATGTTCAGCCCCTTGTTCTCCATCGCGCCCATGTTGAAGTCGCCGACGGCGACGATCATGAAGCGGTCGAGATCGAGCTCGAGCCCGAAGCGCTGCTCGTCCCATCGGATCGCGCGTTCGAGCGAGTCCATCGCGTGGCCGGTGCGCGCCTCGTTGCCCGGCTCGACCCATACCTGCAGGAGCACGTCGCGCCCCGAACGCGTGCGCAGGCGCCTTTCGGTGGCGACCAGCCGTGCGGCGACCAGCGCGAACAGGTAGCTCGGCTTCGGGAACGGGTCATGCCAGGTGGCCCAATGCCATTCGCGATCGTCCCGGTCGGCGCCGCCGTCGGTGCGGGCGCGCGGATCGTGCGCGAGGCTGCCGGCATCGACGAGGTTGCCGTTCGACAGCAGCACCGGACACGCTTCGCGCGGCGCGCGCAGCGTGACCGTGTAGCGTGCCATCACGTCGGGCCGGTCGGGGAACCAGGTGATGCGGCGAAAGCCTTCGGCTTCGCACTGCGTGAAGTAGCCGCCGTTCGAGCGATACAGCCCGCTCAAGGCCGTGTTCGCCTGCGGGTCGATGCGCGAGATCGTGTGCAGCTCGAAGCGTTCGGGAACGCGATCGACCGTCAGCGACCGCTCGTCGATCCGGTACGCACCGGCGTCGAGCGCGCGGCCGTCGATGCGCAACTCGAGCAGTTCGAGCTGCTCGCCATCGAGCACGAGCGGTGCGTGCGGCGGGGCGGCCGCCGGATTGCGGCGCACCGAGAGCGTCGCCTCGACCTGCGTGTGGCGCGGATCGAGGTCGAACACCAGCCGGACGTCGTCGACCAGCCACGACGGCGGGGTATAGTCGGAACGATGAACGGTCACGGGCTCGCACTTCGGGCAACGGTGCTTCGATTGTAAGCGTTCGTCCGTGTCGCGCGACCCCGTTTCATGCGTTTGCGCTTCGCCTGCGCGTTCTGCTCGCCGGAGGCTGCGAATGGTGCGAATGGTCCCGACGGCTCGAGGGTGGCTTCCCGTCGCGCTCGTTGCGCTCGCGCTGCTGGTCGGCGGATGCGCAACGCCGATGCGCGGCGAGGTCGCGACGTTCCACCAATGGCCGTCCGAGGCGCAGCGCACCTATCAGTTCGTCCGTACGCCCGAGCAGCGCGACAGCCTCGAGCACACGACCTGGGAAAACCTGCTGCGCGTCGAACTCGCGCGCGCCGGATTCCGCCAGACGGGTGATCCGCGTTTCGCGATCGGGTTCGACTATCGCGCCGATCGCCGGATGAGTCGCGTCACCGAATACCAGCCGATGATCCAGCCGTATTTCTGGTGGGGCACCTTCGGCTCGCACGGCGGCTTCAGCATCGGCGGGCCGTTCCCGTGGTGGGGTTCGGCCTACTACCCGGTCGTCACCGACCAGCTGTGGTACGACTACCGGCTTCGCGTGCAGATCGACGACCGGTCGGTGCAGCCGCCGAAGCGCGTCTACGAGGGCAGCGCGATCACCGACGGCTACGTTCCGCAGGCCGAGGAAGTGCTGCCGCTGCTCGGACGCGCGCTCTTCACCGATTTCCCGGGGCCGAGCGGCGTCACGCGCCGCGTCGAGGTGCCGCGCCCGCCCAGATAGTGCGGCGGGCGATCGTCTTCATTTCAACGCGCGGGGGCGCCACCAGTTCGGCGTCGCCGACTCGAATCGTCCGCTCTCGTGCAGCCGGTTGGCGAGCGCCAGCGATTCGAGTCCGGCGGGTGCTTCGACGAGCCAGGTGCGCTGCCGCGGATCGAGCGCGCGCACCGGGGTCACGCCGGCATCGGCGAACGCGCCCTGCGGGTCGCCGCGGTCGGCCTCGCGCAGTCGAACGATGACGCCGCCGGGCAACGCGCGCGGCGCGCCCGTCTCGTCGCGCAGCACTTCCGACTGCCCCGCCGCGAGCGTGGGGCTCTTCTCGGCGCCCGCCTCGCCGGCGCGACGCGCGAGATCGGGCTTCGTCCCGCGGAAGTCCGCCACCCACGCCGGGTCGACGCGCAACGCGCGGCGCTGTCCGCCGTCGTACCAGAAGTGCTGCTGCGATGCCGGCGCGTCGACTGCGGCGTCGGCGCGCGCGTCGCCCGCCGCCGCGTTCGCGCCGGGGTTCGACGTCTGCGCGCAAGCCGCCTGCGCGAGCGCAGCCAGCGTAACGGTCGTCGCGAAAGCGAGCTTGGAAAAGAGGTCGCGCTTCATCATCGCCCCCAGATCGTCAAGGACCATTGCGTCCACGTGCCCTGGTCGCCGGCTCGCCGGTCGTGGACCGACAGCGTCCAGCTTCCCTGGGCCGGCTCGTCGAGATTGCGCACGCTGGTGAAGATCCAGTCGTCGTACGAACCGCAGGAGATGCGCGCGCCGTCGTGCGCACGGCATTCGCGCGCGTTCGCCAGCACCGTGTCCGGCGACGCCGGGCTTCGCCGTTGCAGTTCGATCTGCAGGTCGCCGCTGTACGAATGCGTTGCGCTGAAGCCGATCTCCACCAGCTCGATGTTCGAGATCGGGCATTCCGCGCCGAACGTGATCGTGTCGGTGACGACCGCGCCGTCGAGCAGGCTGGTACCGGGGGCGCGCGTCTGCGAGCACGAACGCAGCGATTCGCTGCCGCCGATCGTCGTCGCCGCTTTCGCGGCATCGACCGCGGCGCTCGCGTTGGCGATGCCGAAGCCGTATTTCGGATGGATCGGCCGGCCCGCGGCGTTCGTCTGCCAGCCGGTGTCGTCGTTGCGCCGCGCCGTGCGCGCGAGGATCAGGCGAACGTCGCGCCAGGTCAGCGCCGGGTTCGCCTGGAGGATCAGCGCGGCGACGCCCGAGACCATCGGCGTGCTCGCCGACGTACCCGAGAAGTCGGCGCGATAGCGGTTCTGCACGTCGGTCGTGGTGATCGCCGCGCCGCTGGTCACGCCACGGTCGCTCATGCCGCACACGAGGATGTTCGCTCCGGGCTCCGCGTACCAGGGTGCCCGCCCGTCGTCGCCGACGGCGCAGGCAGCCAGGACGCCGGGCGCGTTGACGAAGCCGTCGAAGTTCGAGTTGTCGGGATCGCAGTCCACCGCCGTCGGCGGACAACCGCCGTTGCCGGCGGGGAAGACGTAGACCGAGCCCTTGCCGCCGCGACCGTTGGCGATCCCGTCGAGGATCGCCGTGCGAAAGGTCGTGCCCGATGCATTCAGCGCGCCGGTCTGGTCGGTCGATCCCCAGCTGTTGTTGTAGACGCCCGTGATCTCGTTCTCGCGCAGCAGGGCATCGGAGACGTCGGCCTCGGTGCCGGTGGCCAGCGCGTTGTACGCCGCCAGTTTCACCCGAGGCGCCACGCCTGCGACACCGACGCCGTTGCCGTCGCGCGCCGCGGCAATTCCCGCAACCGCCGTTCCGTGCGTGTCGTCGGCCGCGCAGGGCAGCGGATGTGAATCGGCGTCCACGCCCCGGCGGTAGTTGCGAAACGCGGCGACATTCGGAAAGAGGTCCTCGTGCAGGGTCTCGATCGCGTCGTCGACGATCGCGACGCGCACGCCTTCGCCTTTCGTGCCCAGTTCCCAGGCGTCGAGCGCACGCACGTCTTCGCCGGCGCGCCCGCCTTCCTGCCCCTGGTTGCGCAGATGCCATTGCCGGTCGAGCAACGGGTCCGCTCCGCTGCCCGCCGATGGCGCCTGCGCCGAGTACGAGAAGAAACAGCCTTCCTGCGAGATCTTGATCGTCGAGGTGTTCGAGCCGTCGCCGCCACCGCCGCCGCCGCACCCGGCGAGGAGTGCGGCGCAGGCGAGCGCTGCGGCACCGCGCATCGCTACCGGCGTCGAACGTGCGTGCGAGCGGTCACGGGGTCTCTGGGCGGGTGCGTCCGCGGGCGAGCCGCTCGGGCGCTGGAGAGGAAATTTCATCGACGCTCTGGGAAATCGCGCGCAGGCGGCGCAGCCGGACCGCGATCGTACCGTTTCCGGTGTCGGCGGCTCCGGATACCGCTGCGCCGAGGTCCGTCCGCTGCACGCATTCCGGCACGTTGCCCACAGGTATCATGCCCGGCGAAAGCCCTTGCTGCCGTTGTTGCGCCATGCCCAGAATCCAGTCGTTGCTCGTTGCCAATCGTTCCGAAATCGCGATCCGCGTCATGCGCGCTGCCGCCGAGCTCGGCATGCGCACGGTCGCGATTTATTCGCACGAAGACCGGTTCTCGCTGCACCGGTTCAAGGCCGACGAGAGCTACCGCGTGGGCGAGGGACGCAAGCCGCTGCAGGCGTATCTCGACATCGACGACATCCTGCGGGTCGCGCGCCACGCGCGCGTCGACGCGATCCATCCCGGCTACGGATTCCTGTCCGAGAACCCCGAATTCGCGCGCGCCTGCCGACGCGCGGGCGTGCTGTTCGTCGGGCCGTCGCCCGAGGTGATGACCACGCTCGGCAACAAGGTCGCGGCGCGTGCGGCTGCCGAGGCCGCCGGCGTTCCGGTGATGCCGGCGACGGGGCCGCTGCCGGCCGATCCCGCGCAGGCGCGCGGCATGGCCGACCGGATCGGCTATCCGCTGATGCTCAAGGCGAGCTGGGGCGGAGGCGGACGCGGGATGCGCGTGATCGAGACGGCCTCCGATCTCGATGCGCAGCTCGACGCGGCGCGGCGCGAAGCGAAGGCCGCGTTCGGCAACGACGAGGTCTACCTCGAGAAGCTCGTGCGCAACGCGCGACACGTCGAGGTGCAGGTCATCGGCGACCTGCACGGCAACCTGGTGCATCTGTTCGAGCGCGATTGCTCGGTGCAGCGGCGAAACCAGAAAGTCGTCGAGCGCGCACCGGCGCCGTACCTCGACGATGCGCTGCGCGAGCAGCTGTGCGACGCGGCGTTGCGGCTGATGCGCAGCGTCGGCTATACGCACGCGGGCACCGTCGAGTTCCTGATGGATGCCGACACCGGTGCGTTCCACTTCATCGAGGTGAACCCGCGCATCCAGGTCGAGCACACGGTGACCGAGCAGGTGACGGGAATCGACATCGTCAAGGCGCAGCTGCGGATCACCGAGGGCGCGCGCATCGGCGAGGCCGACTGCCCGGTGCCGCAGCAGGCGGCGATCCGCCTGAACGGGCATGCGCTGCAGTGCCGGATCACGACCGAAGACCCCGAGAACCATTTCACGCCCGACTACGGGCGCATCAGCGCGTATCGCAGCGCCGCGGGTTTCGGCCTGCGCCTGGACGGCGGAACCGCCTACTCGGGCGCGGTGATCACGCCGTACTACGACTCGCTGCTGGTGAAGGTCACCGCGTGGGCGCCGACCCCGCAGGAAGCCATCCGGCGCATGGATCGCGGGCTGCGCGAGTTCCGCATTCGCGGCGTCGCGACGAACCTGCAGTTCGTCGAGAACGTGATCAACCATCCCGATTTCGTCGAAGGCCGGGTGACGACGCGCTTCATCGACTCGACGCCCGAACTGTTCCGCTTCGCACGCCGGCGCGACCGGGCGACGCGCCTGTTGCGCTACATCGGCGAGGTTACCGTCAACGGGCACCCCGACATGAAGGGGCGCTGCGCGCCCGACCTGTCGCGCCACCGCCTCTCGCTGCCGGGCGAAGCGAAATTCGACCCCGGCGCTCCGGTTCCCGGCGGGATGCGCGAGCGGCTGCTCGCGGTGGGGCCGACGCTGTTCGCGCAATGGATGTTCGAGCAGCCGCGCGCGCTCCTCACCGACACGACGATGCGCGACGCGCACCAGTCGCTGTTCGCGACGCGCATGCGCACGATCGACATGCTGCGCATCGCGCCGTACTACGCGCGCCTGCTGCCCGGACTGTTCTCGCTCGAATGCTGGGGCGGCGCGACGTTCGACGCGTCGCTGCGCTTCCTGAAGGAAGACCCGTGGGACCGGCTCGCCCGGCTGCGCGGCGCGGTGCCGAACATCCTGCTGCAGATGCTGCTGCGCGGCAGCAACGCGGTCGGCTACACGAACTACAGCGACGATGTCGTGCGCCATTTCGTCGCCCGCGCCGCCGCCGGCGGCATCGATCTGTTCCGCGTCTTCGACTCGCTGAACTGGGTCGAGAACATGCGCGTGGCGATCGACGCGGTGCTCGAGTCGGGGGCGCTGTGCGAAGGCGCGATCTGCTACACCGCCGACCTGTTCGACCCGTCGCGGCCCAAGTACGACCTGCGCTATTACCTCGATGCCGCCCGGCAGCTGCAGCGTGCCGGCGTGCACGTGCTGGGGATCAAGGACATGGCCGGCGTGTGCCGGCCGCGCGCGGCGCGCGAGCTGGTGCACGCGCTGCGCAGCGAGACCGGGCTGCCGGTGCATTTCCACACGCACGACACGAGCGGCGGTGCGGTGGCGTCGGTGCTGGCTGCGCTCGAGGGCGGTGCCGACGCCGTCGATGGCGCGATGGACGCGATGAGCGGCCTCACTTCGCAGCCGAACCTCGGTGCGATCGTCGCCGCGCTCGAGGGCGGCGAGCGCGACCCGCAGATCGACCGCGACGCGATGCAGTCGATCTCGCATTACTGGGAGAGCGTACGCGAGCTGTATGCGCCGTTCGAGTCGGGGATCCGTGCCGGCACCTCCGACGTCTATCGCCACGAGATGCCGGGCGGCCAGTACACGAACCTGCGCGAGCAGGCGCGCGCGCTCGGGCTGGAGCATCGCTGGCCCGACGTGGCGCGCGCGTATGCCGAAGTCAACCGGTTGTTCGGCGACATCGTCAAGGTGACGCCGACGTCGAAGGTCGTCGGCGACATGGCGCTGTTCATGGTGGCCAACGATCTTTCGGCGGCCGACGTCGCCGATCCGCAGCGCGAGGTGGCGTTTCCCGAGAGCGTCGTTGCGCTGTTTCGCGGCGAGCTCGGCTTTCCGCCCGACGGGTTTCCGGAGGCGCTCTCGCGCAAGGTGCTTCGCTGCGACAGCGGGCATCCGATCGAGCCGCGGCCGCCCGAACCCTATCGGCCCGGCGACCGGCTGCCGGCGGTCGACTTCGACGCCGCGCGCCAGGACGCGGCGAAGGCGGCCGGTCACCGCGTCGACGACGACGAGCTTGCCTCGTGGCTGATGTACCCGAAGGTCTGGCGCGAATACGACGAGCATCGGCGCACCTTCGGCGACGTTTCGGCGCTGCCGACGCAGACCTTCTTCTACGGGATGCGCGAACGCGAAGAGGTGGCGATCGACCTCGAGCGCGGCAAGACGCTGATCGTCGCCATGCAGGGAACGGCGCCGGCCGAGGAAGAAGGGGTCGTGCGCGTGTTCTTCGAGCTGAACGGCCAGCCGCGAACGATGCGCGTCGACAAGGCCGGCGCCGCGCGCGCGGTTCGACGCGCGCAGGCGGACCCCGCCAATGCGATGCACGTCGCCGCTCCGATGCCGGGAATGGTCGTCACCGTCGCGGTGAAAACCGGCCAGAGCGTTCGCTCGGGCGATCCGCTCGTCTCGATCGAGGCCATGAAGATGGAGACGCAGATCCGCGCCGAGCGCGAAGGCCGCATCCGCGCCGTGCACGTCAAGCCGGGCGATACGGTGTCCGCGCACGACCTGCTGATCGAGTTCGCGCAGCCGGCCGGCTCGCCATCGTCCGGGCCGGCATAATGCGGGGATGTTCTCGCGCCGGCTGACCTATCGTTCACCCTTCGACTGGCGGCGCACGCTGGCTTTCCTCGACGCTCGCCGGATCGAGGGCATCGAATCGGTAGGCGAAGGTCGCTACTGCCGCAGCGCACGCTGGAACGCCGGCGCGAGCAGCCACATCGGCTGGCTGCGTGTGCGCGCGGTGCCCGACCAGGATGCGCTCGAGCTCGAGGGGTCCGACTCGCTGGCGCCGGTGGGCGATCCGATCGCCGCACACGTGCGTGCCATCTTCGACCTCGACCGCGAGACCACGCAGGCGCTGCGCGCATTGCCCGCCGGCACGCCGATGCACGGGCCGATGCGGCTCGTCGGCACCTTCGACGGGTTCGAGCTCGCGGTGCGCGCCGTCGTCGGCCAGCAGATCAGCGTGAAGGCGGCGAGAACGGTCATCGCGCGTTTCGTTTCCGCGCACGGCGCCGCACTCGCCGACGCACCGGCCGGTATCGAGCGCGTGTTCCCGGCGCCGGCGACGGTCGCCGCGCTCGACGTCGCGCAGGTGGCGTCGTTCGGGATCAACGCGCGCCGCGCACAGACGATCCTCGTGCTCGCGCGCGCGATGGCCGAAGGGTCGCTGTCGCTCGCGCCGGGCGCACCGGTCGAGGCGACCGTCGCGCGACTGCTGGCGATCCCCGGCATCGGCGACTGGACCGCGCAGTACATCGCGATGCGAGCGTTGTGCTGGACCGACGCGTTTCCCGCGGGCGATCTCGCGGTGCTGCGCGCGCTCGGTGCGCGCACGCCGGCGAGGGCGCGCGAGATCGCGCGCCAGTGGCAGCCGTGGCGCGCGTACGCGGTCATGAACCTGTGGAGCTCTCTCGGGGCAGCCGGGTGAGCGGCGCACTCGAAGGCGTGCTCGCATGAGGCGCAGCGACGTCGTCGACCTGCTGCTGCTCGCTGCGCTGTGGGGCGGGTCGTTCCTGTTCATCCGCGTCGCGGTGCCGCAGTTCGGCGCGTTTCCGCTGATGCTGATGCGAACGGGAATCGGCGCGCTCGTGCTGCTGCCGTTCCTGCTGCGCGCCGCGCGCTGGTCCGAGTTGCGCGCGAACGCGGGGCGCATCGCCTGGATCGGGCTGGTGAACTCGGCGCTTCCGTTCGTGCTGTACGGCTACGCGATGCTGCGGCTGAGCGCCGGGTTCTCGTCGATCCTCAACGCCACCGTGCCGTTCTGGAGCGCGCTCGTCGCATATGCCTGGATCGGCGAGCGCCTGAGCCCGATCCGCGTCGGCGGACTGGTGATCGGTTTCGCCGGCGTTCTCGTGCTGGTGTGGGGTCGCCTGCATTTCGGCGACGACGGGCTCGGGCTGCCGATCCTCGCCGTCCTCGGCGCGACGCTTTCCTACGGCATCGCGTCGGTGGCCACGAAGAAGTATCTGTCGCAGGTCGCTGCGATGACCGGTGCGGGCGGCAGCCAGGTGTTCGCCGCGTTCATGCTGCTGCCGTTCGCCGTGCTCGAGTGGCCCGAGCGCTCGCCCGACGCCGTCGCCTGGATCTCGGCCGTGCTGCTCGGCGTGTTCTGTACCGGGTTCGCCTACGTGCTGTTCTTTCGCCTGATCGACCGGGTGGGCAGTACGCGCGCGGTCACCGTCACGTTCCTCATCCCGGTGTTCGCGATGTTCTGGGGCGCGCTGCT
>JAKFES010000310.1:0-12363 GCA_036675585.1 Burkholderiaceae bacterium | reverse complement strand
GCGGGATCGGGCGCCGCGCGCGCTGCGGGCGGCCCGGCGAATCCGGGTGCGGCAAGCGGCGGGGCAGCGCCGCGCAAGCCGGCGCACGACTTCGACGACATGGACGACGACATCCCGTTCTAGGGCCTGCGATCGTCCCCGCGGGAGCGCACGCGCCGCAGCTTCCCGCTCGACCGGCTCACCTGCGGCGCCGCGTCGTCGAGCCGGACGCGCACCGGCCGGATCCCCTGCTGCACCAGGAAGCGCGTGAGCGCTTCGTGGGCGCGGTCGAAGGCGTGGCGGCGCTGGTGCGCGTCGTCGGACTCGATGCGCAGGCTCAGCTCGTCGCGCGCCGTCTGCGTGAGCTGGAAGCGCGACAGGCCGCCCTGCTCCTCGAGCACCGTTTCGATCGCCAGCGGCAATACGCGCACGAACTCGCCGGCGCGCGCATCGAATTCGAGCACGTCGTCGGCGCGGCCGCTGACCTGCAGCGTCGGGCGGTCATCGCCGCACGCGCAGCGCTGCGGATCGATCGTGACGCTGTCGCCGAGATCGTAGCGAACGATCGGCTGCACGCGGTTGGCCAGGTTCGTGACGAGCACGGTGAACGACGGCTCGCCGGGGGGCACCGCGCGCATCCGGTCGTCGACCGGTTCGAGCACGACCCAGCCGTCGTTCAGGTGCAATCGATGCTCGCGGCACCCGTGCGCGATGTTCATGCATTCGGAGGCGCCGTAGTCTTCGACCACCGGGCAGCCGAACGTGTCTTCGATCCGGCGCCGGTCGGTCTCGGACAGCGCCTCGCCGCCGGCGAGCAGCGTGTTCGGCTGCAGCCGAAGGCGGCCGTTGCGCTGCTCGTCGGCGAGTTGCACCAGCACCGTCGGGTAGCTCGCGATCGACGTCGGATTCCATTCCTGCAGCGCTTCGACGATCTCGCCGAGCGGGTCGAGGATCGAGAACACGCGTGCCTGTGCCGCGAGCATCGGGTACATGCGGCACAGCCGCTGCCACCAGACGAGCCCGGCGAAATGACCGCCGGTGGCCGCCACCAGCGCGAGCCGCGCCGGCGAGCCCGGAAAGCCGCGCGGATCGGCCGCCGGCGCGAAGTCGGGATGCGCGCTCAGCAACGCTCCGTAGACGGCGAGCGCGTCCTCGTCCTGCACGTAGATGCCGGGCACGCCCGAGGTGCCCGAACTCGTCCAGACCGCGTATCGCCCGCGAAACGCTTCGCCGATCCGCGTCGGGTCGTCGACGAAGCGGCGCACCTCGTCGAGCCGGATCGCCGGATCGGTGACCCATTGGTCGAAACTCGCCATCAACTCGGCACGGTCGACCGGCGGGTATGCGCTCAGTTCGCGTGCGTCCGCCGCGACGTCGCGCCAATGGCGGCGGTAGAACTTCGAGTGCGCGCGCGCGTGCGCGAGCAGCGCCGCCAGCCGCTCGTCGCGTCGCGCCCGGCGCGCGTCGGCGCCCGCCAGCCGCTCGAGCCACAACTCCTGCAGCCGCGCGCTGCAGCGCAGCCACTCGCAGCCGCCTCGCCACCAGTCGAGTGGATCGGGCGCGATGAACGATCCCTGCGAACGCGTGCTCGTCATCGAAGGAATCTAACGCGGGTCGGTGACCTCGCCTTGATACGGATCAGCGCATCGCGGATTGCGCCGACCGTTGCCGGCCGGCCATGTTAGGTGGTCCCCCGCGGCGCATGAAGCGTTGGCGCATGCAACGGTCGGCGCATGCAAGGGTTCGTGCGTCCAAGGGTTCGTGCGAGCAAGGGCCGGCGCCTGCGAAGGCGCGGGCCGTCTGCCGCGGGCGCGCCGGTGCACTGATCCGGTCCCCGCAAAGCGATTCGGGGAGGCGGTCCGTATTCGAGCCGTGCTGGTGCGCCGAGAACGAAAGTTGCACAGGGCACCACGCGTTGTCCACCGTTGGCCGAATGGCGCCGATTCCCGGAAACCGGGTGTTTTCGTTCGTGGAATGCATTCCCCGTGCGAAAACACCCGAAACTCGGGTTTTGCCGCCGATTGGGACAACGCTGGAAGCGCTTCGTGGCGTTGACCCGTCTTCGGTTCGCACACCACGAGCATCGCCGTCCCAACCGGCCCGCTGCCGCCTGCCGCGAACGCGCCGCGGCTACTCGTGACGCGGCCTGCGTGCGCTACCATGGCGCCCGCCCGGCGCCTCGCCGGCCTCACCGACTCAGGAGTCCGCGATGCAGGTGGTGTGCCTCGATCTCGAGGGCGTTCTCGTGCCCGAGATCTGGATCGAGTTTTCGCGCAGGACGGCGATCGCCGAGTTCTCGCGCACGACGCGCGACGAGCCCGACTACGATCGGCTGATGCGCTACCGGCTCGATCTGCTCGCGCAGCATCGGCTGCGGCTGGCCGACATCCAGCGCGTCATCGAGGGCATGGGGCCGATGACCGGCGCGCGCGCGTTTCTCGACGATCTGCGCGCGCGCTACCAGGTGTTCATCCTGTCGGACACGTTCTACGAATTCGCCGATCCGCTGATGGCCGCGCTCGGCCGCCCGACGCTGCTGTGCCATCGGCTCGAGATCGACGACGAGGGCTTCGTGCGCGATTACCGGCTGCGCATGCCCGAGCAGAAGCGCGCTGCGGTCGAGGCGCTCAAGGGGCTGAATTTCCGCGTGATCGCGGCGGGCGACTCGTACAACGACACGGGAATGCTCGCCGCCGCCGACGCGGGCTTCTTCATCCATCCGCCCGAGTCGATCGTGCAGCGTTTCCCGCAGTTTCCCGTCACGCGCAGTTACGACGAACTGCGCGCGGCGATCGACGGGGCGGCCGCGCGGCTGCGCGGCTGACCCGTCGGCGCGTCAGTCCGCGGCGGGCTCGCCGAGGATCTCGCCGAAGCGCACCCACGACGCGCCGTCGAAACGCGTGAGCTGGAGCGATTCGAACGGCGCGTGATCGCCGGGTCCGGTCGTCACCGTCACGCCGGGCAGCATCCCCGCGGGCGCGTATGCCTTCAGGTTCGATGCCTGCTTCATCACGTTCTCGCGCGTGAGCTCGTCGCCCGCCTGGCGCAGCACCTGCTCGACGAGCTGCGCGGTCACGTAGCCGTAGACGTTCAGGTAATCGGTCGGGTCGCCTTCGGGGTAGTAGCGCGCCATCCACTCGCGCCATTCGCGCATCGGCTTCGTGGCGGCCCATTCGTCGTCGCCGGGCGTCATCAGGTACGCCGACGAGACGATGCCGATGCCCTTCTCGAGCCCCGCGGCGCGCATCACCGACCCGACGCTGACCGACACGCTCGCCAGGTACTGCGCCGGCCGCCAGCCGATGTCGTAGGCCTTGCGGATCGCCTGCGCGGCGAATTTCGGCGTCGTGACGTTGACGAACACGTTGGCGCCCGAGCCCTTCAGTGCCACGATCTGCGAGTCGATCGTCGGGTCGCCGACGTCGTACGACGCCTGTGCGACGATCATCGAAGCCGCGCGCGCGCCGAGTCCGTCGCGCAGCCCGGCCAGGTAGTCCTTGCCGAAATCGTCGTTCTGGAACAGCACGCCGATCCGCGCATCGGCCTTCGTCGCCAGGATGTGCTGCGCGTAGATGCGCGCTTCGGTGCGGTAATCGGGCTGTCCGCCCATCGTCCACGGGAAATGCGCGGGGTCGTTCCATTTCGCCGCGCCGGTCGCCGCGAACAATTGCGGCACCTGGCGACTGTTCAGGTATTTCCGGATCGCGGTGTTCGACGGCGTGCCCAGCGTGCCGAACACGAACAGGACCGGGTCCTGCTCGACCAGCCGGCGCGTCATCTCGACCGCCTTCGGCGGGCTGTAGCCGTCGTCGAGCGAAACGAATTCGATGCGGCGCCCGTGGATGCCGCCGCGATCGTTCAGCATCCGGAAATACGCCGCCTGCGCCTTGCCGATCGTTCCGTACGCCGAGGCCGGTCCGCTGTACGGCATCGTCTGGCCGATGCGGATCGTCGTGTCCGAGGCACCCGGGTCGTAGCGTTTCTCGGCGCCCGAAAGCCCGGGCGCGAGCAGCAGCGTCGCCGCGAGCGCGATCGGCGCGGCGAGCCGGGACGCGGCGCGCGCCGCCGCTCCCGCTCGCCTCGTCGCCGCGCCTACTTGCCCATCACCTCGCCGAAGCGTTCCCACGACTTGCCGTCGAAGCGCGTGAGCTGCACCGATTCGATCGGCGCGAAGTCGGTCGACGACGTGTTGATCTTCACGCCGGGGAGAATCACCGTCGGCGCGAAGTTCTTCAGGCTCGCCGCCTGTTCGATGATGTTTGCGCGCGTGAGGTTGTCGCCCGCCTGTTCGAGCACGCGAACCAGCGTCTGCGCGGTCGCATAGCCGTACACGTTCAGGTTGTCCTTGGGGTTTGCGTCGGGGTTGTACTTCGCCATCCACGCGCGCCAGTCCTTCATTGCCTGGGTTTCTGTCCATTCGGGATCCGTTGGTTCCATGAGGTACGCGGACGACATGATGCCGATTCCTTTCTCCAGGCCCGCGGGCTCCATCACCGAACCGACTCCGATCGACACGTTCGTCAGGTACTGCACCGGCTTCCAGCCGATGTCGTAGGCCTTGCGGATCGCCTGCGCGGCGAACTTGGGCGTCGTGACGTTGATGAACACGTTCGCGCCCGATCCGTGCAGCGCGACGACCTGCGAATCGACCGTCGGATCGGTCACTTCGTACGACGCTTCCAGCGTGATCATCGCGTTGGCGCGCTCGCCCAGGCCCTCGCGCACGCCGCTGACGTAGTCCTTTCCGAAGTCGTCGTTCTGGTACAGGATGCCGATCTTCGCGTCGGGCTTCGTCTTCAGGATGTGCTCGGCGTAGATCCGGCCCTCGGTGTGGTAGTTCGGCTGCCAGCCCATCGTCCACGGGAAGTGCTTCGGATCGTTCCATTTCGCCGCACCGGTGGCGACGAACAGTTGCGGGACCTTCTTCGCATTCATGTATTTCTGGATCGCCGTGTTCGACGGCGTCCCGAGCGGGCCGAAGAGGAACAGGACCTGGTCCTGCTCGACCAGGCGGCGCGCCATCTCGACGGCCTTCGGCGGGCTGTACCCGTCGTCGACCGAGACGAACTCGATCTTGCGTCCGTTGACGCCGCCCTGCTCGTTGATCATCCGGAAATACGCCGCCTGCGCCTTGCCGATCGCGCCGTAGGCGGAAGCCGGTCCGCTGTAGGGCATCGTCTGGCCGATCTTGATCGTCGTGTCGTTCGCACCCGGGTCGTATTTCTTCTGCGCCCAGGCGGCGCCGGTGGCGAGCGAAAGCGCAGCGACGGTGGCGAGCGAAGCGAGCCATGCGTTCATGTCGACCTCCTTCGAAGGTTGGCTT
Organism: Burkholderiaceae bacterium; assembly: GCA_036675585.1. Classification (GTDB taxonomy): domain Bacteria; phylum Pseudomonadota; class Gammaproteobacteria; order Burkholderiales; family Burkholderiaceae_E; genus Zeimonas. The sequence goes on along the minus strand of JAKFES010000310.1, from coordinate 7,061 downwards.
CGGTGCGGCCGCGGCGGGGTGCCGCGAGTTTCGCGCGAAGCAACGCGATTCCGCCGGACACGCCGGTCGGCATCAGGTAAACGAACGCGATCATCGCCACCCCGTAGATCGCCCACGGAGCGGCTTTCGAGATCTGGTCGGCGACGTTCGGGACGAACTGGATGAACAGCGCCCCGTACACGGCGCCGGCGATCGAGGCGACGCCGCCGATCACGCTGCCGACGAGGAAGATGATCGACAGGAAGATCGTGAAGCTGTCGGGGGCGACGAACTGCACGGCGATCGCGCCCAGCGCGCCGGCCATGCCGGTGTACATCGCCGACACGCCAAAGGTCAGCGACTTGAAGATCGCCGTGTCGATGCCCATCGCCTGCGCGGCGATCGGCTGGTCGCGGATTGCGACGATCGCGCGCCCGATGCGCCCGCGCAGCAGGTTGTTCGCGACGACGAACAGCACGATCGCCACCGCGAGCGTGAAGTAGTACAGCCACTGGTCGGCGTTCAGCGGCAACCCGAACGGCGCGTCGGGCTTGAGGATGACGATGCCCTGCACGCCGCCGGTCCAGTCCTCGAAGTGCTTGTACTTGAGCAGTTGCGGCATCGCCAGCCCGAGTGCGAACGTCGCGAGCGCCAGGTACAGCCCCTCGAGCCGCAGCGCCGGCAGCCCGAACAGGAAGCCGGCAAGCCCGCAGACGACGCCGGCGATCGGCACCGTCGCCCAGTAGGGCACGCCGGCGTGCTCCATCAGGATCGCCGCGGTGTAGGCGCCGATCGCGTAGAACGCGCCGTGCCCGAGCGAGATCTGGCCGTTGAATCCGGTGAGGATGTTCAGCCCGAGCAGCGCGATCGAATAGACGAGCACCATCGTCAGCTGGAACATCCGGTAGTCGTTGACCCAGAACGGCAGCGCGCACGCGAACGCGACGACGAGCAGCAGCGCGGGGCGCGAGGTCATACCCGGGTGACCTGGCGCGAGCCGAGCAGCCCCGTCGGGCGCACCAGCAGCACGCCGACGATGAGCGCGAGGGCGACCGACAGTTTCAGCTCGTTGCCGATCACGTACGCGCCGAGCAGGTTCTCGAGCACGCCGACGACGAAGCCGCCGATCACGGCGCCGGCCGGGCTGTCGATTCCGCCGAGCAGCGCGGCGGCGAACGCGTACAGCAGGATCCCGCCCATCATGTTCGGATCGAGATAGACGATCGGCGCGACCATCATGCCGGCGACCGCACCGATTGCGCCGGCCAGCCCCCATCCGAGCGCCAGCATCTGGCCGACCCGGATGCCGACGAGCTGGCTCGACTGCGGGTTCTGCGCGACGGCACGCATCGCCAGCCCGAGCGGCGTGTAGCGAAAGAACGCGTAGAGCAGCGCGAGCACGACGAGCGTGACGCCGATCGCGCCGAGCTCGTGCGCCGAGACCAGCGTCTGGCCGAAGACCGGCGTCGTCGGAAACGGGCTCGGAAAGGTCTTGATCGTGTACGAGTAGAGCCAGCCGGCGAGGCTGTTGAAGATCAGCAGCAGTCCGATGAAGACGACGACCACGGCGAGCACCGGCGCGTTCTCGACCGGCCGGATCACGATGCGTTCGATCGCCGCGCCGATCGCGAACGCCGCGACGATGGTGAGCACGAACGCGCCCCAGTACGGAACGCCGGCATCGATCGCCGTCCACGCGAGGTACGTGGAGAACATCGCCATCTCGCCTTGCGCGAAATTCACCAGGTGCGTGGTCTGGTAGATCATGACCAGCGCCAGCGCGACGCTGGCGTAGATCCCGCCGGTGGCCAACCCGGCGAACACCTGGTGCAGGAAGCTCTCCATCAACCGTTTCCCAGGTACGAGCGGCGCACGGTGTCGTCGCGTCGCATGTCTTCGGCGCGCCCGCCGAGCACGATCCGCCCGGTCTCGATCAGGTACGCGTGGTCGGCCAGCTCCAGCGCCATCGACGCGTTCTGCTCGACGAGCAGGATCGATACGCGCTCGCGTTCGTTGATCCGACGCATGATGGCGAAGATCTCGCGCACCAGCAACGGCGCCAGCCCGAACGACGGCTCGTCGAGCAGCAGCAGCCGCGGGCGCGACATCAGCGCGCGCGAGACCGCGAGCATCTGCTGCTCGCCACCCGACAGCGTTCCCGCCTGCTGCCGGCGCCGCTCGCGCAGGCGCGGGAAATACGTGTAGATCCGCTCGAAATCCTCGGCCACGCCGGCGCGGTCGCGCCGGGTCCACGCGCCGAGCCGCAAGTTCTCTTCGGCGGTCAGGCCGAGGAACGTGCCGCGTCCGTCGGGGACGTGCGCCACGCCGAGCCGCGCAATGTCCTCGGTCGGCCTGCCGTCGATGCGCTCGCCGTCGATCCGGATCTCGCCGCTGGTGCGCACCATCATCGAGCACAGCGCGCGCAGCGTCGTGGTCTTGCCGGCGCCGTTGGCGCCCAGCAGCGTCGTGATCGAACCGCAATGCAGGTCGAAGCTGATCCCGTGCAGCACGCGCGTCGGCCCGTACGACGCGACGAGATCGCGCACCGAGAGCAGCGGCGAATCGTTCATGCGTGCGCGGCGCCCGCCGGCGCGGGGCCCAGGTAGGCCTCGACGACTTCGGGATGCGAGCGCACTTCCCCGGGGGTCCCTTCGGCGAGCTTGCTGCCGAAGTTCAGCGCGATCACCTTGTCGGACACGCTCATGACGAGGTTCATGTGGTGTTCGACCAGCAGGATCGTGATGCCGAGCCGGTCGCGCAAGGCGCGGATCGACGTGGCGAGCGCGTCGACCTCCTCGTGGTTCAGCCCGCTCGCCGGTTCGTCGAGCAGCAGCAGTTGCGGCTCGGCGGCGAGCGCGCGCGCGAGCTCGACGCGCTTGCACGTTCCGAAGGGCAGCGCCCCGACCGGCGTGTGCGCGACCGCCTTCAGGTCGAGCAGCTCGACGAGCTCGTCGGCACGGCGCCGCGCGCGGCCTTCCTCGGCGCCCACGCGCGGCAGTCGCAGCGCATTGGCGAGAAAACCGGTCGAGGTTCGGCTGTGCGTTCCGACCAGCACGTTCTCGAGCACGCTCATCGTGCGAAACAGCGCGAGGTTCTGGAACGTGCGCGCGATTCCCAGCGCGGCGATCCGGTGGCGAGGCAGATCGCCCAGGTCGACGCCGTCGAAGCGGATGCGCCCCGAATCGAGCTCGTAGAGCCGCGACAGGCAGTTGAACAGCGTCGTCTTGCCCGCGCCGTTCGGGCCGATCAGCCCGCACACCCGCCCGCGCTCGACGGTGAACGACACGCGGTCGAGCGCGACGATTCCGCCGAAGCGCACGGTGACGTCTTCGACGACGAGCAGCAGCGAATCTTGCGCGCTTCGTGTCGTCATCTCGAACCCGGATTCTCCGACGCGTCGGCCGGACAGACTGCGGCAGCGCACGAACGATCGCATGGCGCCAGTCGATCATCGGCGTGCGAATGCGAACGGGGCAATGCTCGCTTTCCCGCAGCATCGTGTCCAGGGGCGTGGGCGGCACCGGCAAGGTCGCGCGCGGCCGGCCTGCGTCGGCGCCCGCTTTGATGCACTGCACATCGAATCGTCGCTTCCTCTTATAATTCAAGGTTTTCCCGAATCCGCGCTGCCGCGTTCCGGCAGCTTTCCAGAGTCGAAAAATGCCGATCTACGCGTATCGTTGCGATGCCTGCGGCGCCGAGAAAGACGTGCTGCAGAAGATCTCCGAAGCCGCGCTCCGCGAGTGCCCGCAGTGCGGGGCCGCGTCGTTCCACCGGGTGCTCACCGCGCCGGCCTTCCAGTTGAAGGGAAGCGGGTGGTACGTCACCGATTTCCGCGACGGCAACAAGGCGAAACCGGCGACCGGCGTGTCGGCGGGCAACGGCCATGCGGCGGCGCCGGCGGAGAAGTCCGACGCGAAGAGCGACCCGGCGGCGAAAGGGGGCGATACGAAGGACGCACCGGCGAGCGGCGCATCCTCGAGCGCGACGACCGTGCCGGGTTCGGGCACGGCCTGATCGTTGCCCTCCGCCGGGGCGAACCACGCCCGCATGCGCAAGTACCTGGTCACCGGCCTGCTGATCTGGGTTCCGCTCGTCATCACGATCTGGGTGCTGAACCTGATCGTCGCCACGATGGACCAGAGCCTTGCGCTGCTGCCGGCGCCGCTGCACCCGCGTGCGTGGTTCGGCCGCGATCTGCCCGGACTGGGCGTGCTGCTCACCGTCGCCGTCGTGCTGCTCACCGGACTCGCCGCGCGCAACTTCATCGGCGAACGCCTGCTGCTCTACTGGGAAGGGATGCTCGGACGCATTCCGATCGTGCGTTCGATCTATTCGAGCGTGAAGCAGGTCAGCGACACGATCCTGTCGCCGAGCGGCCAGGCGTTTCGCCAGGCGCTGCTGGTCCAGTACCCGCGCCCCGGCGTCTGGACCATCGGCTTCCTCACCGGCGTTCCGGCCGACGAAGTGCGCCGGCACGTCGACATCGACATGATCTCGGTCTACGTGCCGACGACACCGAATCCGACCTCCGGTTTCTTCCTGATGATGCCGCGCTCCGAAACGGTGGAACTGAACATGAGCGTCGACCAGGCGCTGAAATACGTGGTGTCGATGGGTGTCGTCGCGCCCCCCGACCGCGGGTCGAGGGCGTATCCCGATCGCGACGCGACTGTCGCACCCGACCGTGAGCCCGCCGTGGCCGCGGGCGTACCGCCGCTGAACCGGAGAACCTGATGCGGACCTGCTATACCGGCGAGATCTCGACCGAGCACCTGGACCGGACCGTCACGCTGTACGGCTGGGTGCACCGGCGTCGCGATCACGGCGGCGTCCTCTTCATCGACCTGCGCGACCGCGAAGGCCTGGCGCAGGTCGTGTGCGACCCCGACCGGCCCGACATGTTCGCCGTCGCCGAGCGCGTGCGCAACGAATACTGCGTGAAGGTCGTCGGCAACGTGCGGCGCCGTCCCGAAGGCACGCTGAATCCGAATTTGCGCAGCGGCGACGTCGAGGTCGTCTGCGAGACGCTCGAGATCGTCAACGCGTCGGTGACGCCGCCTTTCCAGCTCGACGACGAGAACCTCTCGGAGACCACGCGACTCACGCACCGCGTGCTCGACCTGCGCCGCCCGTCGATGCAGCAGAACCTGCTGCTGCGCTATCGCGTCGCGATGGCGGTGCGCCGCTATCTCGATGCGCACGGATTCGTCGACATCGAGACGCCGATGCTCACGCGCTCGACGCCCGAGGGCGCGCGCGATTACCTGGTTCCGTCGCGCGTGCATCCGGGCGAGTTCTATGCGCTGCCGCAGTCGCCGCAGTTGTTCAAGCAGATGCTGATGGTCGCCGGGTTCGACCGCTATTACCAGATCACGAAGTGCTTCCGCGACGAGGACCTGCGCGCCGATCGGCAGCCCGAGTTCACCCAGATCGACTGCGAGACCTCGTTCCTCGGCGAGGGCGAGATCCGCGCGATCTTCGAGGAGATGATCCGCGTCGTGTTCCGCGAGGCGATCGGCGTCGCGCTGCCCGAGCCGTTCCCGACGATCGCGTGGGCCGAGGCGATGCGCCGCTTCGGCTCCGACAAGCCCGATCTGCGCGTGAAGCTCGAGTTCAGCGAGCTCACCGACGCGATGCGTGACGTCGATTTCAAGGTGTTCGCCGCGCCGGCGAACGCCAAGGACGGCCGCGTCGTCGCGTTGCGCGTTCCCGGGGGCGGCGCGCTCACCCGCGGCGAAATCGACGCGTACGGCCAGTTCGTCTCGATCTACGGCGCGCGCGGGCTCGCGTGGATCAAGGTCAACGATGCCACGCGCGGGCGCGAGGGCCTGCAGTCGCCGATCGTGAAGAACCTGCACGATGCGGCGCTGCGCGCCGTGCTCGAGCGCACCGGTGCGCGCGACGGCGACCTGATCTTCTTCGGCGCCGACCAGGCGAAGATCGTCGACGCGGCGATCGGCGCCTTGCGCACGAAGATCGGCCATTCCGAGTTCGGCCGGCGCAACGGCCTGCTCGAGCCCGGATGGATGCCGCTGTGGGTCACCGATTTCCCGATGTTCGACTACGACGAGGAAGCCGGGCGCTGGGTCGCGATGCACCATCCGTTCACGTCGCCGAAGGAAGGTCACGAGGACATGCTCGAGACCGACCCGGGAAGCTGCGTCGCGAAAGCCTACGACCTCGTCCTGAACGGCTGGGAAATCGGCGGCGGCTCGGTGCGCATCCATCGCGAGGCCGTGCAGAGCAAGGTCTTTCGCGCGCTGCGCATCGGCGCCGAGGAGGCGCGCTCGAAATTCGGCTTCCTGCTCGACGCGCTGCAGTACGGCGCGCCGCCGCACGGAGGCATCGCGTTCGGGCTCGACCGGATCGTCACGATGATGGCCGGTGCCGACTCGATCCGCGACGTCATCGCGTTCCCGAAGACGCAGCGCGCACAGTGCCTGCTCACGCAGGCGCCATCGCCGGTCGACGAGCAGCAGTTGCGCGAACTGCACATCCGGCTGCGCAAGACCGAGGCGCACGGCGCCTGAGCGGTGCGGCGATGGGCGAGAAGATCCCGGAGTCGGTGCTCGTCGTCGTGCATTCGGCCGACCTGAGCGTGCTGCTGCTCGAGCGCGCCGATCACCCCGGGTACTGGCAATCGGTGACCGGAAGCCGCGCGACGCTCGACGAGCCGCTCGTCGAGACGTGCCGTCGCGAGGTTCGCGAGGAAACGGGGCTGGAGGTCGATCGCTACGAGCTCAGCGACTGGCGGCAAGAGAACCGCTACGAGATCTACCGGCACTGGCGACATCGTTACGGCGAAGGCGTCACGCACAATCTCGAGCACGTCTTCGCGTTGCGGCTGCCCGAGCCGCTCGGCGTGACGCTCGCTGCGCGCGAGCATCTGCGCTTCGAATGGCTGCCCTGGGAGCGCGCCGCCGAGCGCTGCTTCTCGTGGAGCAACGCCGAGGCGATCCGGCAACTGCCGCAGCGCGCGGCGCTGCAGCGGTGACGGTGTCCGCGCACCGCAAGCCCGTCCCGGCCGCCGCCAAGGCGGCGCGGCTGCGCGAGCCGGCGCGCGGCGCGCGCACGTCGAACAC
>JAKFES010000182.1:0-12548 GCA_036675585.1 Burkholderiaceae bacterium | reverse complement strand
GGTGATGCCGGGCGACAACGTGAAGATGACGGTGACGCTGATTGCGCCGATCGCCATGGAGCAGGGGCTGCGCTTTGCGATCCGCGAGGGCGGGCGCACGGTGGGCGCCGGCGTGGTGGCGAAAGTCCTCGAGTGAACTCGAGAAAATGAACGAGGGGTGAAGGGGGAAGGGTGAAGGGTGAAGGGGGCCGGGCCGGCTGCAACGAGCCTCGCACCGATCGAACCACCCTTCCCCCTTCACCCTTCCCCCTTCACTTCCAAACAGCAGGGGCATAGCTCAACTGGCAGAGCGTCGGTCTCCAAAACCGAAGGTTGGGGGTTCGATTCCCTCTGCCCCTGCCAACGCTGCGCAAGCGGCCATCCGGATGTCGAATCAGACGATTGAGAACGTGACCAGCGGTGCCGACCGCGCGAAGGTCGTCCTGGCCATCGCGGCGGTCGTCGCGGGGGTCATCGGTTTCTACCTGCTTGCGCAGCAGCCGGCGATCGTGCGCGTGGGCTCGGTGCTCGGCGGCCTGCTCGCCGGCGCCGGCATCGCGTACACCTCGGGGCCGGGCCAGCGTTTCTTCGCGTTCTCGCGCGATTCGTGGATCGAGACACGCCGCGTCGTCTGGCCCGAGCGCAAGGAAACGACGCAGGTCACGCTGATCGTCTTCGCCTTCGTCGTCGCGACGGCGCTGTTCCTGTGGCTGGTCGACAAGACCCTCGAGTGGACACTGTACGACCTCATTCTGGGCTGGAAGCGGTGATGAGCAAGCGCTGGTACGTGGTGCACGCCTATTCCGGCATGGAGAAGAGCGTTGCGCGGGCCATCCGCGAGCGAGCCGATCGCGCTGGCATGGGCGAGAAGTTCGGTCGCATCCTGGTGCCGACCGAAGAGGTCGTCGAGATGAAGGGCGGGCAGCGCACGATCACCGAGCGTCGTTTCTTCCCGGGTTATGTCCTCGTCGAGATGGACATGGACGACGCGAGCTGGCACCTCGTGAAGCACACGAACAAGGTCACCGGCTTCATCGGCGGCACCGGCAACCGGCCGAGCCCGATCTCCGAGAAGGAGGTCGAGAAGATCATGGCGCAGATGCAGGAAGGCGTCGAGAAGCCGCGGCCCAAGACGCTGTTCGAGGTCGGCGAGATGGTCCGCGTTCGCGAGGGCCCGTTCACCGACTTCAACGGCAACGTCGAGGAAGTCAATTACGACAAGAGCCGGCTGCGGGTGTCGGTGACGATCTTCGGTCGTGCCACGCCGGTGGAGCTCGAGTTCGGACAGGTCGAAAAGGTTTGAAGCAACGGGGCGATGCCGCCCCGCACCGAGGAGTCCCGGTAGGCCGCGCGGCCGACAGGACGTTCGCACTCACACAGGAGCCACACGATGGCGAAGAAGATCGTCGGTTACGTGAAGCTGCAGGTGCCGGCCGGCAAGGCCAATCCTGCGCCCCCGATCGGCCCCGCGCTGGGCCAGCGCGGACTGAACATCATGGAGTTCTGCAAGGCGTTCAACGCGCAGACGCAGGGCGTGGAGCCGGGGTTGCCGATCCCGGTCGTCATCACCGCGTACGCCGACAAGAGCTTCACGTTCGTGATGAAGACGCCGCCGGCCACGGTGCTCATCAAGAAGGCCGCGCACGTCGACAAGGGTTCGCCCAAGCCGCATAGCGACAAGGTGGGCACGATCACGCGCGCGCAGGCCGAGGACATCGCCCGAGCGAAGATGCCCGACCTCACCGCCGCCGATCTCGACGCGGCCGTGCGCAGCATCGCCGGCTCGGCCCGCAGCATGGGCATCACCGTGGAGGGCGTGTAAATGGCCCGCGTGACCAAGCGCCAGAAGGCGATCCGCGCCAACGTCGACCGGCAGAAAGCGTACGGCCTGGTCGATGCGCTGCAGACCGTGAAGACCTGCGCGACCGCGAAGTTCGACGAATCGATCGACGTCGCGGTACAGCTCGGCGTCGATCCGAAGAAATCCGATCAGGTCGTTCGCGGCTCGGTCGTCCTGCCCGCCGGCACCGGGCGCAGCGTGCGCGTTGCCGTGTTCACGCAAGGCGAGAAGGCCGAGGCGGCCCGTGCGGCGGGCGCCGACATCGTCGGCATGGAAGACCTCGCCGAGCAGGTGCGCGCCGGCAACCTCAATTTCGACGTCGTCGTCGCCTCCCCGGATGCGATGAAGGTCGTCGGCACGCTCGGCCAGATCCTCGGCCCGCGCGGCCTGATGCCGAACCCGAAAGTCGGCACCGTCACGCCCGACGTCGTCACCGCGGTGAAGAACGCGAAAGCGGGCCAGGTGCAGTACCGCACCGACAAGGCCGGCATCGTGCACGCGTCGATCGGGCGCGCATCGTTCGGCGTCGAACAACTGGAGACGAACCTGCGCGCGCTCGTCGGGGCGCTGAACCGCGCCAAGCCGCAGGCGTCGAAGGGCATCTATCTGCGCAAGGTCGCCGTCTCGAGCACGATGGGCGTGGGCGTCAAGGTCGACCCCGGCGTCTTCGCCGCGGCCGCCGCGGCTTGAGTCGGCGGCGGGAGCAGCAGTACGCAGTACGAAGGAACTTTGGGCCGCGGATCGGCCGCGAAGGCCGGACGAATCCATCCGTCCGGCGCAGCGAGCGAGCCGCGGGTTGTCAAAGACCGCAGGGAGCCGGAGGTCGCCAGACCCGAGGCCTTAATCGGCGGATCGCGAACGGCATTCACGTGCCGCACGCACCGCAACCCTGCGCAGATGGCGCACCCGAAGCGAGAGTTTCACTCGCACCCCCAACCGGGTGCAGTTCGGCTCGGACTCGGACGCCTGGAAGAGGGAAGGGAGAAGGGAGAAGGGAGAAGGGGAAAAGACCACGCGGCAACCGTCGCATCGGCTCGGCCCCCTTCCCCCTTCACCCTTCCCCCTTCTCCTTCCATTCACCGGCACGAAGTGCCGCACTTGAGGAAGAAATGGCTCTGAACCGAGAAGCAAAAGCGACCGTGGTCGCCGAGGTCGCTGCCGAGGTGGCAAAGGCCCAGGCGGTCGTCGTCGCCGAGTACCGAGGTCTGGAAGTCGGAGCGATCACCGCGCTGCGCAAGCAGGCGCGGGGGCAGGGTGTCTACCTGCGCGTGTTGAAGAACACGCTCGCGCGCCGCGCCGTCGCCGGCACGCCGTTCGAGGGGTTGGCCGACCGCATGGTCGGTCCGCTCATCTACGGCTTTTCGAGCGATCCGGTGTCGGCCGCGAAGGTGCTGAACAACTTCGCCAAGGACAACGACAAGCTGGTGCTGAAGGCCGGCGCGATGCCCAACGCCGTTCTCGACGAGAACGGCGTGAAGGCGCTCGCGACGATGCCCAGCCGCGAGGAGTTGCTGGCGATGTTGCTCGGCACGATGCAGGCGCCGATCGCGCAGTTCGTTCGCACGCTCAACGAGGTGCCGGGCCGTTTCGTCCGCACCGTGGCCGCGGTTCGCGACCAGAAAGAGCCGGCGAGCGCCTGAGCGGGCCCGCCCGGACGATCCGATTTTCTCCAGACGTTTTCCCGATACGCAATCCGATCCGAACTGTACGGAGTAACCGAGAAATGGCACTGAACAAAGACGAAATCCTCGACGCGATCGCCGGCATGACGGTGCTCGAGCTGTCCGAGCTGATCAAGCAGATGGAAGAGAAGTTCGGCGTGTCGGCCGCCGCCGCCGCCGTCGCCGTCGCCGCGCCCGCCAACGGCGCGGCCGCCCCCGCCGCCGAGGAGCAGACCGAATTCACCGTGATGCTGCTCGGCGCCGGCGAGAAGAAGGTCGAGGTGATCAAGGTCGTTCGCGCGGCCACCGGGCTGGGCCTGAAGGAAGCCAAGGACCTCGTCGACGGGGCGCCGAAGGCCGTCAAGGAAGGCATCAGCAAGGCCGACGCCGACGCGCTGAAGAAGCAGCTCGACGACGCCGGCGCGAAAGTGGAGATCAAGTAAGCGTTGTCGCCGCTTTCTTCGCGATTCGCGCACACCGCTCGCCCGCAGGGGCGGGCGGCTGTGCGCGGTCGTGTCGGCGCTGCGCGCGCTGCCGCCGGGAACGCGGTTTGCCGACTCGTGAAGAGCCGGCAAACCCCGTTCTCCGGAGCCTCGATGTCCGGAAAGCCGTACCGGGACTCCCCGCAGTCGCGGGCCCTTCCCTCGGCGTCCCCGTTCTTCGGAAACCTGCCCTGCGCGACCCCCGCCCAGGGTCGCTGCTGCATCCCCATTGTCTCCCGCTAGACACGGAGTGTTCATGGCCACCGCTTCCCCGTACTCGTTCACCGAGAAAAAGCGCATCCGCAACAGCTTTGCCAAGCGGCGCGTGGTCCTCGATGTGCCGTACCTGCTGACGACGCAGATCGAGTCGTACCAGCAGTTCCTGCAAGCCGACACGGAGCCGGGATCGCGGCGCACCGAGGGGCTGCAGGCGGCCTTCGGTTCGATCTTCCCGATCGTCTCGCACAACGAGTTCGCGCGCCTGGAGTTCGTCAACTACTCGCTCGGCAACCCGTCGTTCGACGTCAAGGAGTGCCAGCAGCGCGGCCTGACGTTCTGCGCGCCGCTGCGCGCGAAGGTGCGGCTGGTCATCATGGACCGCGAGGCGGCACGGCCCACGGTGAAGGAAGTCAAGGAGCAGGAGGTCTACATGGGCGAGATCCCGCTCATGACGACCAACGGCTCGTTCATCATCAACGGCACCGAGCGCGTCATCGTCTCGCAGTTGCACCGTTCGCCCGGCGTGTTCTTCGAGCACGACCGCGGCAAGACGCACAGCTCGGGCAAGCTGCTGTTCTCGGCGCGCATCATTCCGTATCGCGGCTCGTGGCTCGATTTCGAGTTCGACCCGAAGGACATCCTGTATTTCCGTGTCGATCGCCGGCGCAAGATGCCGGTGACGATCCTGCTGAAGTCGATCGGCCTGACGCCCGAGCAGATCCTCGCGCATTTCTTCGCTTTCGACAGCTTCCGGCTGATGGGCGAGGGCGCGCAGCTCGAGCTCGTTCCCGAGCGTCTGCGCGGCGAAATGGCGCGCTTCGACATCGTCGATCGCGACGGCAACCTGATCGTCGCGAAAGACAAGCGGATCAACGCCAAGCACATCCGCGACATGGATGCGGCCGGCATGAAGCACGTGTCGGTGCCCGAGGACTACCTGCTCGGGCGCGCGCTCGCGCACAACGTCGTCGATCCCGAGACCGGCGAGATCCTCGCCAAGGCCAACGACGAGCTCACCGAGGAGCTGCTCAAGAAGCTGCGCGCGGCCAACGTTCGCGAGATCCGCGCGCTGTACACGAACGACCTCGACCAGGGCCCGTACATCTCGCAGACGCTGCGCATGGACGAGACCGCCGACCAGACCGCGGCGCGCATCGCGATCTACCGGATGATGCGCCCCGGCGAGCCGCCGACCGAAGACGCCGTCGAGGCGCTGTTCAACCGGCTGTTCTACAGCGAGGACGCCTACGACCTGTCGAAGGTCGGGCGCATGAAATTCAACCGCCGCGTCGGGCGCGACGAGCTCACCGGCCCGATGACGCTCACCAACGAGGACATCCTCGCGGTGATCAAGATCCTCGTCGAGCTGCGCAACGGGCGCGGCGAGATCGACGACATCGATCACCTGGGCAACCGCCGCGTGCGCTGCGTCGGCGAGCTCGCCGAGAACCAGTTCCGCGCGGGGCTGGTGCGTGTCGAGCGCGCGGTCAAGGAGCGGCTCGGCCAGGCCGAGACCGAGAACCTGATGCCGCACGACCTGATCAACAGCAAGCCGATCAGCGCCGCCATCCGCGAGTTCTTCGGTTCGTCGCAGCTCTCGCAGTTCATGGACCAGACGAACCCGCTGTCGGAGATCACGCACAAGCGGCGCGTCTCGGCGCTCGGCCCGGGCGGGCTCACCCGCGAGCGCGCCGGCTTCGAGGTGCGCGACGTGCACCCGACGCATTACGGGCGCGTGTGCCCGATCGAGACACCGGAAGGCCCGAACATCGGGCTGATCAACTCGCTGGCGCTGTACGCGCGACTGAACGAATACGGTTTCCTCGAGACGCCGTACCGCAAGGTCGTCGACAGCCGCGTCACCGACGAGATCCACTACCTGTCGGCGATCGAGGAAGGCCGCTACGTCATCGCGCAGGCCAACGCCGCGATCGACGACACCGGCAAGCTCACCGGAGATCTCGTCTCGGTGCGCAAGGCCGGCGAGTCGGAGCTGACCTCGCCCGAGCACGTCGAGTACATGGACGTCGCGCCGTCGCAGATCGTATCGGTCGCCGCCTCGCTCATCCCGTTCCTCGAGCACGACGACGCGAACCGCGCGCTGATGGGCTCGAACATGCAGCGCCAGGCGGTCCCGTGCCTGCGCCCGGAGAAGCCGCTCGTCGGCACCGGGATCGAGCGCACCTGCGCGGTCGACTCGGGCACGGTCGTCACCGCGCTGCGCGGCGGGGTCGTCGACTTCGTCGATGCCGACCGTATCGTCGTGCGCGTGAACGACGCCGAGGCGGCGGCGGGCGAGGTCGGCGTCGACATCTACAACCTGATCAAGTACACGCGCAGCAACCAGAACACGAACATCAACCAGCGCCCGATCGTGCGCAAGGGCGACGTCATCGCGAAAGGCGACGTGATCGCCGACGGCGCGTCGACCGACCTCGGCGAGCTGGCGCTCGGCCAGAACATGCTGGTCGCGTTCATGCCGTGGAACGGGTACAACTTCGAGGATTCGATCCTCATCTCCGAGAAAGTGGTTTCCGACGACCGCTACACGTCGATCCACATCGAGGAGCTGTCGGTGCTCGCGCGCGACACGAAGCTCGGCCCCGAGGACATCACGCGCGACATCTCGAACCTCTCGGAGTCGCAGCTCGGCCGGCTCGACGACTCGGGCATCGTCTACATCGGCGCCGAGGTCGAGGCGGGCGACACGCTGGTCGGCAAGGTCACGCCGAAAGGCGAGACGCAGCTCACCCCCGAGGAGAAGCTGCTGCGCGCGATCTTCGGCGAGAAGGCCTCCGACGTGAAGGACACGTCGCTGCGCGTGCCGTCGGGGATGAACGGAACCGTCATCGACGTGCAGGTGTTCACGCGCGAAGGCATCCAGCGCGACAAGCGCGCGCAGTCGATCATCGACGACGAGCTCAAGCGCTATCGCCAGGACCTGAACGACCAGCTGCGCATCGTCGAGAACGACGCGTTCGCGCGCATCGAGCGCCTGCTCGTCGGCAAGACCGTCAACGGCGGGCCCAAGCGGCTCGCCAAGGGTGCGGCCGTCACCGCCGAGTACCTGGCCGACCTCGACCGCTACCACTGGTTCGAGGTGCGCCTGGCCGACGAGACCGCTGCGGGCCAGCTCGAGGCGCTCAAGGAGTCGATCGAGCAGAAGCGCCACCAGTTCGATCTCGCCTTCGAGGAGAAGCGCAAGAAGCTCACGCAGGGCGACGAGCTGCCTCCGGGCGTGCTGAAGATGGTCAAGGTCTACCTGGCGGTCAAGCGCCGCCTGCAGCCGGGCGACAAGATGGCCGGCCGCCACGGCAACAAGGGCGTCGTCTCGCGCATCGTCCCGATCGAGGACATGCCGTACATGGCCGACGGCACGCCGGTCGACATCGTGCTGAACCCGCTCGGCGTGCCGTCGCGGATGAACGTCGGCCAGATCCTCGAGACGCACCTCGGCTGGGCGGCCAAGGGGATCGGGCGGCGCATCGGCGACCTGCTCGCGGCCAACGCGCGCGCCGAAGAGGTGCGCAAGCTGATCGAGCAGGTCTACAACGGCGGCGGCCAGAACGCCGACCTGTCGCAGTTCGACGACGAGTCGCTGCTCGAGCTCGCCTCGAACCTCGAGCAGGGCGTTCCCTTCGCCACGCCGGTGTTCGACGGCGCCTCGGAACCCGAGATCCACCGGATGCTCGAGCTCGCATATCCGGACGGCGACGCGCGCACGCAACTGATCGGCTTCACGCCGAGCAAGACGCAGGTGACGCTGCACGACGGGCGCACCGGCGACGCGTTCGACCGCTCGGTGACGGTGGGCTACATGCACATGCTCAAGCTGCACCACCTGGTCGACGACAAGATGCACGCGCGCTCCACCGGCCCCTACTCGCTCGTCACGCAGCAGCCCTTGGGCGGCAAGGCGCAGTTCGGCGGACAGCGCTTCGGCGAGATGGAAGTGTGGGCGCTCGAGGCCTACGGTGCGTCGTACATGCTGCAGGAGATGCTCACGGTGAAATCGGACGACGTCAACGGACGCACGAAGGTCTACGAGAACCTCGTCAAGGGCGAGCACGCGATCGACGCCGGCATGCCCGAGTCGTTCAACGTGCTGGTCAAGGAAATCCGCTCGCTCGGCATCGACATCGACCTCGAGCGCAACTGACCACGGCCCCGACCCGACAAGGATTCAGGAGCAGCAAATGAAAGCATTGCTCGATCTGTTCAAGCAGGTCCAGGAAGAAGAGCACTTCGACGCGATCAAGATCGGACTCGCCTCGCCCGAGAAGATCCGTTCGTGGTCGTTCGGCGAAGTGAAGAAGCCCGAGACGATCAACTACCGCACGTTCAAGCCCGAACGCGACGGCCTGTTCTGCGCGAAGATCTTCGGTCCGATCAAGGACTACGAGTGCCTGTGCGGCAAGTACAAGCGGCTCAAGCATCGCGGCGTCATCTGCGAGAAATGCGGCGTCGAGGTCACGCTCGCCAAGGTGCGTCGCGAGCGCATGGGCCACATCGAGCTGGCCAGCCCGGTCGCGCACATCTGGTTCCTCAAGTCGCTGCCGTCGCGCCTGGGCATGGTGCTCGACATGACGCTGCGCGACATCGAGCGCGTCCTGTACTTCGAGGCCTTCGTCGTGATCGAGCCCGGGATGACGCCGCTCAAGCGCGCCCAGATCATGACCGAGGACGACTTCATCGCGAAGTCCGAGGAGTACGGCGACGACTTCCGCGCGATGATGGGTGCCGAGGGCGTGCGCGAACTGCTGCGCACGATCGACATCGACCGCGACATCGAGACGCTGCGCCGCGAGCTCGAGGCCACGGGCTCGGAAGCGAAGATCAAGAAGATCGCCAAGCGGCTCAAGGTGCTCGAGGGCTTCCAGCGCTCGGGCATCAAGCCCGACTGGATGGTCATGGAAGTGCTGCCGGTGCTGCCGCCCGAGTTGCGCCCGCTGGTGCCGCTCGACGGCGGCCGCTTCGCGACCTCCGACCTGAACGACCTGTACCGGCGCGTCATCAACCGCAACAACCGGCTCAAGCGCCTGCTCGAGCTCAAGGCGCCCGAGATCATCGTGCGCAACGAGAAGCGCATGCTGCAGGAGTCGGTCGACTCGCTGCTCGACAACGGCCGCCGCGGCAAGGCGATGACCGGCGCCAACAAGCGCGCGCTGAAGTCGCTCGCCGACATGATCAAGGGCAAGGGCGGGCGCTTTCGCCAGAACCTGCTCGGCAAGCGCGTCGACTACTCGGGCCGTTCGGTCATCGTGGTCGGCCCGCAGCTCAAGCTGCACCAGTGCGGCCTGCCCAAGCTGATGGCGCTCGAGCTGTTCAAGCCGTTCATCTTCAACAAGCTCGAGACGATGGGCGTGGCCACGACGATCAAGCAGGCCAAGAAATACGTCGAGAGCCAGGAGCCGATCGTCTGGGACATCCTCGAGGAGGTCATCCGCCAGCATCCGGTGCTGCTCAACCGCGCGCCGACGCTGCATCGGCTGGGCATCCAGGCCTTCGAGCCGGTGCTGATCGAGGGCAAGGCGATCCAGCTGCATCCGCTCGTGTGCGCGGCGTTCAACGCCGACTTCGACGGCGACCAGATGGCCGTGCACGTGCCGCTGTCGCTCGAGGCGCAGCTCGAGGCGCGCGCGCTGATGCTCGCGTCGAACAACGTGTTGTTCCCGTCGAACGGCGAGCCGTCGATCGTACCGTCGCAGGACATCGTGCTCGGGCTGTACTACACGACGCGCGACAAGATCAACGCGCGCGGCGAAGGCATGCTGTTCGCCGACGTCGGCGAGGTGCAGCGCGCCTACGACAACGAGCAGGTCGAGCTCGGCGCGAAGATCACGGTGCGCCTGGTCGAATACTCGAAGGATCGGGAGACGGGCGAGATCACGCCGAACCCGATCCGGGTCGAGACGACGGTGGGCCGGGCGCTGCTCTCGGAGATCCTGCCGCGCGGACTGCCGTTCGCGCTGATGAACAAGGCCCTGAAGAAGAAGGAGATCAGCCGGCTGATCAACGCGTCGTTCCGCCGCTGCGGCTTGCGCGACACGGTGATCTTCGCCGACAAGCTGATGCAGAGCGGTTTCCGGCTCGCCACGCGCGCCGGGATCTCGATCGCCATCGACGACATGCTCGTGCCGACGCAGAAGGCCGAGATCCTTTCGCAGGCCGAGCGCGAGGTGAAGGAGATCGAGCAGCAGTACACGTCGGGCCTGGTCACGCAGGGCGAGCGCTACAACAAGGTGGTCGACATCTGGGGCCGCGCGAGCGACGACGTCGGCAAGGCGATGATGCGCCAGCTCGAGACGCAGGAAGCGCTCGACCGGCGCGGCGAGCGCGTGCGCCAGGAGTCGTTCAACTCGATCTACATGATGGCCGACTCGGGTGCGCGCGGTTCCGCCGCGCAGATCCGGCAGCTCGCCGGGATGCGCGGCCTCATGGCCAAGCCCGACGGCTCGATCATCGAGACGCCGATCACGGCGAACTTCCGTGAGGGGCTGAACGTCCTGCAGTACTTCATCTCGACGCACGGCGCCCGCAAGGGCCTGGCCGACACGGCGCTGAAGACCGCGAACTCGGGATACCTGACGCGCCGGCTGGTCGACGTGACGCAGGATCTCGTCGTCACCGAGGACGACTGCGCAACGACGCAGGGCGTCTCGATGAAGGCGCTGATCGAGGGCGGCGAGGTGGTCGAGGCGTTGCGCGACCGGATCCTCGGTCGCGTGGCCTCGTACGACATCATCCACCCCGAGACGCAGGAGACGGTCTTCGAAGCCGGCACGCTGCTCGACGAGGACACGGTCGACGAGATCGAGCGCATCGGCGTCGACGAAGTGCGCGTGCGCACGCCGCTCACCTGCGAGACCCGTTACGGGCTGTGCGCGAAGTGCTATGGCCGCGACCTCGGCCGCGGCATGCTGGTCAACAGCGGCGAGGCGGTCGGCGTGATCGCCGCGCAGTCGATCGGCGAGCCGGGCACGCAGCTCACGATGCGCACGTTCCACATCGGCGGCGCCGCGTCGCGCGCGGCGGTGTCGAGCTCGGTCGAGGCGAAATCGAACGGCGTCGTGCGCTTCACGCGCCAGATGCGCTACGTGACGAACGCGAAGGGCGACCAGGTCGTCATTTCGCGATCGGGCGAGATCACGATCACCGACGAGAACGGCCGCGAGCGCGAGCGCCACAAGGTGCCGTACGGCGCGATGCTGCTGGTCACCGACGGCAAGACGGTGAAGGCCGGCACGCAGGTCGCGTCGTGGGATCCGCTGACGCGCCCGATCATCACCGAGTATCCCGGGACGATCCGCTTCGAGAACGTCGAGGAGGGCGCGACGGTGGCCCGCCAGATCGACGAGGTGACGGGGCTGTCGACGCTCGTCGTGATCGACGCGAAACGCCGCGGCCCGACGGTGAAGAACGTCCGCCCGCAGGTCAAGCTGATCAACGAGGCCGGCGAGGAGGTCAAGATCGCCAACACCGATCATGCGGTGACGATCAGCTTCCCGGTCGGCGCGCTGATCACCGTGCGCGACGGCCAGCAGGTCGGCGTCGGCGAGATCCTCGCGCGCATCCCGCTCGAGTCGCAGAAGACGCGCGACATCACGGGGGGGCTGCCGCGGGTGGCCGAGCTGTTCGAGGCACGTTCGCCGAAGGACGCGGGCATGCTCGCCGAGGTCACCGGGACCGTCTCGTTCGGCAAGGACACGAAGGGCAAGCAGCGGCTGGTCATCACCGACCTCGACGGCAATGCGCACGAGTTCCTGATCCCGAAGGACAAGAACGTGCTCGTGCACGACGGGCAGGTGGTGAACAAGGGCGAGATGATCGTCGACGGCGCGGCCGACCCGCACGACATCCTGCGCCTGCTCGGCATCGAGGCGCTCGCACGCTACATCGTCGACGAGGTGCAGGACGTCTATCGGCTGCAGGGCGTGAAGATCAACGACAAGCACATCGAGGTCATCGTCCGCCAGATGCTGCGCCGCGTGCAGGTCACCGACCCGGGCGACACGCCGTTCATCACCGGCGAGCAGGTCGAGCGCTCCGAGTTGCTCGACGAGAACGACAAGGCGGTCGCCGCCGGCAAGCAGCCCGCTTCGCATGCGAACCTGCTGCTCGGCATCACCAAGGCGTCGCTGTCGACCGACTCGTTCATCTCGGCCGCTTCGTTCCAGGAAACGACGCGCGTGCTGACCGAAGCCGCGATCATGGGCAAGCGCGACGAGCTGCGCGGGCTCAAGGAGAACGTCATCGTCGGCCGCCTGATCCCGGCGGGCACCGGACTGGCGTTCCATCGCGCACGGCGTGCGAAGGAGCAGAGCGAGGCGCAGGAGCAGGCCGCGCTGGCCGCAGCCGAAGCGTTGT
>JAKFES010000129.1:0-12617 GCA_036675585.1 Burkholderiaceae bacterium | reverse complement strand
GGCGAAGCGATCGGCGCGCTCGCGGTCACCGAAGCGTCCGGCGGCTCCGATGTCGCGCAACTGCGCACGCGCGCGCGCCGCGAGGCCGGTGGCTGGCGGCTGCACGGCTCGAAGACGTTCATCACGTCGGGGATGCGCGCCGATCACTACCTGGTCGCCGCGCGCACGGCGCCGGGTCGCGACGGCGCGGGCCTTTCGCTGTTCCTCGTCGACCGCGACACGCCCGGCTTCACGCGTACGCCGCTGCGCAAGACGGGCTGGTGGTGTTCCGACACCGCCGAGCTTCACTTCGACGACTGCCTCGTCGGCGACGACCGCCTGGTCGGTCCGCCGGAGCGCGGGCTCGCGTTGATCCTGAAGAACTTCAACGGCGAAAGGCTGCTGATGGCCGCGCAGGCGATCGGTTTCGCGATTGTGTGCCTCGAAGACGCGCTGGAGTGGGCACGCGAGCGCAACACTTTCGGCCAGCCGCTCGTCGGCCATCAGGTGATCCGACACAAGCTCGTCCGGATGGTCGACGACATCGTTCCCGTGCTCTGCTGGCTCGCCCAACTCGCGGCACGCATCGACCGGGGCGAGTCGCCGGTCGCGCAGATCGCGCTCGTGAAGAACCGAGCGGCGCGCGTGATGCGCGACTGCGCCGGCGAAGCGGTGCAGATCCTCGGCGGTGCCGGGTACATGCGCGGAACGCGAATCGAACGGATCTACCGGGAAGTGAAAGTCATGATGATCGGCGGCGGAGCCGAGGAAGTGCTCGTCGAGCTCGCCGCCCGACAACTGGGAGTCGACCGATGAACCCTCCGAACGACGCCGGCGACGCGAGCGCGCAGGCCCCGGTCCGATACGAGCGCGACGGCGCGGTCGCGACGCTCACGCTGAACCGGCCCGACGTGATGAACGCGCTCGACGCAACGATCACCCGTGCGCTCCTCGAGGCGCTGCAGCAGGCGGCTGCCGACCCCGCGGTGCGCGCGCTCGTCCTCACCGGGGCCGGGCGCGGTTTCTCCTCGGGCGCCGACCTCGCGTCGGTGAAGCTCGACGACTCGCTCGACCTCGGCGAGCTGCTGCGCACCAACTACCATCCGCTGATCCGCGCGATGCGCCGGATGCCCAAGCCGATCGTCTGCGCCGTCAACGGCGCCGCGGCCGGAGCCGGAATGAGCATCGCACTCGCCGGCGACATCGTGCTCGCGGCGCGTTCGGCGTATTTCGTGCAGGCCTTCTCCCGGATCGGGCTGGTGCCGGACGCGGGCAGCACCTGGATGCTGCCCCGGCTGGCGGGCGAAGGGCGGGCCCGCGCGCTCGCGCTGCTCGGCGCACGGCTGGACGCCGAGGCCGCGCAGCGCGCCGGCATCGTATGGGAGATCCACGACGACGATGCACTGCTGGCTGGCGCGCAGCGCCTCGCGGCGCAACTCGCCGGCCAGCCGCCGTGCGCGCTCGCACTGATCAAGCAGGTATTCGACGGCGCGCTCGAGCGCGGTCTCGACGAGCAGCTCGAGCGCGAAGCCACGCTGCAGGCCGAGGCCGGCCGCACCGAGGATTTCCGCGAAGGCGTCGCGGCATTCTTCGAACGCCGCACGCCGGTGTTCCGGGGACGTTGATGGGCCCCGGCGCATCCGCTGCGGCGCGATCGGCCGGCGAACAACGGCGCCTCGAGGCGGCGCTGCGCGAGCTGTTCGAGCAGCGCATCTCGTTCAATCGCGTACTCGGCATCCGCATCGAATCCTTCGATGCCGTCGCCCCGCGGGTCTCCTTCGAGATGCGGCCCGACTTCGTCGGCCACTACCTGTACGGACGGCTGCACGGCGGCGTCATCTCGTCGGTGCTCGACGCCGCCGGCGGCTTCGCGCTGATGTGCGCGATCGCCGAGAAATTCCGCGCCGACGACACCGAGGAGGTACTGCTGCGCTTTGCCCGGATGAGCACGATCGACCTGCGCGTCGATTTCCTTCGCCAGGGCATCGGACGGCGCTTCGACGCCGTCGCGCGGATCACGCGACTGGGCGGGCGCATCGGCTCGATCCAGGCGACGCTCGAGAACGATGCGGGACTGCTGATCGCGACCGCCTCGGCCGCGTACGTGGTCAGCTGAGCAAACGGGGGGCTGTGCCGGAGCGAAGGCGCGATTCTCGGGGATTCCCCGACCACACCGACGGCTCGCTTTCCGTATTACCATCGCCGGGCCCTGATAAACAGATTTCGCAATCACCCCGCGGGTGAGCGGCAGCGAGACACCAGGAGACAAGGTTCTTGCAGGTACTGCAGTTACTGGTCAGCGGCATCGCACAAGGCTGCATCTACGGACTGATCGCGCTCGGCTTCGTGTTGATCTACAAGGCCACCGAAACGGTGAGCTTTGCCCAGGGCGAACTGATGATGCTCGGCGCCTTCGTCGGCCTTGCGCTGGTGGCCGCGTTGGGCTTCCCGTTCTGGCTGGCGGTGCTGGCCGCAATCCTGGCGATGGCGCTCTTCGGCATCGCGCTCGAGCTCGTCGTCATCCGGCCGATCCTCGGGCAGCCCGCGTTCTCGATCGTGATGCTCACGATCGGCATCGGTTACGTCGCGCGCGGCGGCATCACGATGATCCCGAACCTGGGCACCGAGACGCACACGCTGCCCGTACCGTACCGCAACGCCGTCGTCGAGGTGGGCGGCGTCGTGCTCGCCGTCGAGCAGCTGGCCGTCATCGTCGTCACCGCGCTGCTGAGCGCGCTGCTCTACGCGATGTTCCGCTTCAGCAAGATCGGCGTGGCGATGCAGGCGAGCTCGCAGAACCAGCTGGCCGCGTACTACATGGGGATTCCGGTCAAGCGGCTCAACAGCCTCGTCTGGGGGCTGGCGGCGGGCGTCGCGGCAATCGCGGGATTGCTGCTCGCACCGATCACCTTCGTGCACGCGAACATGGGCTTCATCGGGCTCAAGGCCTTCCCCGCGGCGGTCGTCGGCGGATTCGGCAGCCTGCCCGGAGCGATCGTCGGCGGGCTCGTCATCGGAGTGGTGGAATCGCTGTCGGGCTTCTTCCTGCCCGAAGGCTTCAAGGACGTGGCGGCGTACGTGGTCGTGCTCGTGATGCTCGCGCTCAAGCCGAACGGCCTGTTCGGCGAGAACCTGAGCAAGAAGGTGTAGCCACCGATGCGCTTCGTCTTCAAGACCCGCTACGACCAGGACATCGACCTGGCGCGCCACGTCGGAGACCGCATCTGGTACGCGCTGCTGCTGGTGCTGCTCGTGCTCGCACCGGCATGGTTGCCCGAGTACTGGCTGGCGCAGCTGACCTTCATCCTGATCTACGGCGTCGTCGGGCTCGGGTTGATGCTGCTGGCCGGCTACACCGGCCTGTTCTCGCTGGGCCATGCCGCCTTCCTCGGCGTGGGCGCGTACACCGAGGCCGTGCTCGCCGCCATGGGCTGGCCCTTCCCGTTCTCGCTCGCGGCGGCCGCCGCGCTGTCGGCGGGCGTGGGCGCGATCGTCGGCCTGCCCGCGCTGCGGGTGAAGGGCATCTACCTGGCGATCGCGACGCTGGCGTTCGGCTTCATCGTCGAAGAGATCCTCGCGCGCTGGGAAAGCGTCACCGGCGGCAACTCCGGCAAGGTCGTCTCGTCGATCGACCTCTTCGGCTGGCGTGCGGATACGCCCGCATCGTTCTACTTCGTGTGCCTGGTCATCGCGGTGCTCGCCACGCTGGCGGTCCTGAACCTGCTGCGTGCGCCCACCGGCCGCGCGTTCGTCGCGATCCGCGACTCGGAGGTCTCGGCGCAGAGCATGGGCATCCACCTCGCGCGCTACAAGACGCTGTCGTTCATGGTGTCGGCGGCACTCGCCGGCATCGGCGGCGCGTTGTATGCGCACCAGATCCGCTTCCTGTCGCCCGACCAGTTCGGCATCATCCAGTCGATCGACCTGCTGCTGATGGTCGTCATCGGCGGGCTCGGCTCGATCCACGGCGCGTTCCTGGGCGCGGTGTTCCTGATCACGATGCCGCAGCTGATCACCCTGGGCAAGGACTTCCTCCCGGCGGCGATCGGCCAGGCGACCGGCCTGCAGGGGGTGGTCTACGGGCTCGTTCTCATCGCGTTCGTGCTGTTCGAGCCGCTCGGCCTGTATGGCCGATGGCTGAAACTGCGCGCCTGGTTCGAGCTGTTCCCGTTCTATCGCGCGGGCATGTTCCGGCGACAGAAAACGTTCCAGAAGTCGGACCGGCTGCGATGAACGAGATCCTGCTGTCGGTTCGCGACCTCACCGTACGTTTCGGCGGCGTGCTCGCCGTCAACGGCGTGAGCTTCGACGTGCCGCGGGGCGGCGTCTTCACGCTGATCGGACCCAACGGTGCGGGGAAGACCACCGTGTTCAACCTGATCAGCCGGATCTACACACCGACCGCGGGCTCGATCGAGTTCGAAGGGGCCCCGATCGATCGGGCACCGCCGCACCGGATCGCAGGCCTGGGCATCGCGCGCACGTTCCAGAACATCGAGCTGTTCGAACATGCGACCGTGCTGCAGAACCTGCTGATCGGCCGGCACATACACCGCCGCAGCGGCCTGTGGAGCGAGCTCGTCTTCACGCCCGGCGTCCGGGCGGCCGAGCGTGCCACGCGTCGCAAGGTCGAGGAAGTGGTCGACTTCCTCGACCTGCAGCATTACCGCGACACGAGGGTGGCCGGACTGCCGTACGGCGTTCGCAAGGTGGTCGAGCTGGCACGCGCGCTGTGCATGGAGCCGAAGCTGCTGCTGCTCGACGAGCCCTCGTCCGGGCTGAACGTCGAGGAGACCGGCGACATGGCGTTCTGGATCGAGGACATCCGCGACGAGCTCGGCATCACGGTGCTGATGGTGGAACACGACATGTCGCTGGTCTCGAAGGTCTCCGACCGGGTGCTCGCGATGAACCAGGGCGAAGTCCTCGCCGTCGGCTCGCCCGCGCAGGTGCAGACGGACCCCGCCGTCGTCGAGGCGTATCTCGGCACCGCCGACGACGCGACGTCGCTGCGGCGCGTCGCTTGACGGGCACCTCGACGATGGGCGAACCGATCCTCAAGCTGCAGAACGTCGAAAGCGCGTACGGTCCGATCAAGGCGATCCGCGGCGTGAGCCTGCGGGTTCCCGAGAGCCGCATCGTCACCGTGCTCGGCTCGAACGGCGCGGGCAAGACGACGATCCTGAAGACGATCTCGGGCATCATCGATCCGCGACGCGGCTCGATCGAGTTCCGGGGCGCCGACATCACCGCGCGGGATCCGGCGTACATCGTCGGGCGCGGCCTGAGCCACGTGCCCGAGGGCCGCGAGGTATTCCCGCTGCTGTCGGTGCGCGACAATCTGATGATGGGCGCCTACACGCGCAACGACCGGGACGCGATCGCACGCGACCTCGAGGTGGTGTACCGCTACTTCCCGATCCTGCGCGAACGCGAGAACCAGGACGCGGGACTGCTCTCCGGCGGCCAGCAGCAGATGCTCGCGATCAGCCGGGCGATCATGGCCGCGCCCCAGCTGATCCTGCTCGACGAACCGAGCCTGGGGCTTTCACCGAAGCTCACCAAGGAGATCTTCGAGATCGTCGTGCGCATCAACCGCGAGCGCGGCACGACGATGCTGCTCGTCGAGCAGAACGCCAACATGGCGCTCAACGCCGCCGACTACGGCTACGTGCTCGAGAACGGCCGGATCGTGATGGAAGACCGCTGCAACGTGCTGCGCGAAAAGGAGGACATCCGCGAGTTCTATCTCGGCATCCGCGACACCGGCGCCCGCGGCGAGCGGCGCTGGAAGAAGAAGAAAACGTGGCGATGACGCGATGAGCGTGCTCTGGAATCTCGATCACATCCGGCCGAACGCCGACGTCGTCGTTGCGGGCGAGACGATTCCGGCGCTTTTCCGCAACGCGGTGGCGCTGCGCGGCGACCGCGTGTTCCTGCGCGAGAAGGAATTCGGGCTGTGGCGCAGCTGGTCGTGGCGCGAGACCGAGCAGGCAGTGCGCGAAGTGGCGATGGGGCTCGCTGCGATCGGCTTCGAGCCGCGCGAGCGCGCATCGATCCTGTCGAATACGGTTGTCGAATGGGTGCTCGCGGATCTCGGCGTGCTGTGCGCCGCCGGCGTGTCGAACGGAATCTATCCGACGGACTCGGCGCCGCAGGTGCGCTACCTGTGCGCCGACTCGAGCACGGTCGTCGTTTTCGTCGAGGACGACGAACAGCTCGACAAGGTGCTCGAGGTGCGCGACGAGCTGCCGCTGCTGCGCAGGATCGTCGTCTTCGACATGGACGGATTGCGCCATTTCGACGATCCGATGGTGATGAGCCTCCAGGCGCTGCGCGCGGCCGGCGCAGCGTTCGACGCGGCGCATCCGGGCGAATTCGAGCGCCGCTGCGCGCACGCGCAGCCCGACGACCTGGCCATCCTCATCTACACGTCGGGCACCACGGGCCAGCCCAAGGGCGCGATGCACAGTCACCGCGCGCTCGTCTACACGGTGCGCGGCTTCAACCTGATCATCTCGCAGCACGAGGACGACGAGCGCATGGCGTTCCTGCCGCTGTGCCACGTGGCCGAACGACTCGGCGGCGAATACTTCTCGATCTATTCGGGCGCGAAGCTGAATTTCGTCGAGAACCCGGACACGGTTCCCGAGAACGTGCGCGAGATCGCCCCGACGGTGTTCCTCGCCGTGCCGCGGGTCTGGGAGAAGTTCTACTCGGCGGTCTCGATCGGCGTCTCGGAGGCCGCGCGCGTGCAGCGGCTCGCCTACCGCTGGGCGATCGGCGTCGGCCAGCGCGTGGCCGATCGCGTGCTCGCCGGCCAGCCGGTTCCGCTCGCGCTGAAGGCCGCGTTTCACGCGGCACGTTTCGTCGCGCTGAACAACGTCCGCAGGATGATCGGAATCCATCGCGCGCGCTACCTCGTCACGGGCGCGGCGCCGATCTCGCCCGATCTCGTGCGCTGGTACCTCGCGCTCGGCGTGCCGATGCTCGAGGTCTGGGGGCAGACCGAATCGTGCGGCGCCTCCACCGGGATGCCGCCACGGCAGATCAAGCCCGGCTCGATCGGCACCGCCGCCCCGTACAACGAGGTGCGGATCGATCCCGAGACGAAGGAATTGCTGATTCGCGGGCCCAACGTGTTCATGGGGTACCTGAACCAGCCGGAGAAGACCGCCGAGACGATCGATGCCGACGGCTGGCTGCATACCGGTGACGTGGGCTCGGTCGATGATGAAGGGTTCTTTCGCATCACCGACCGGATGAAGGACATCATCATCACGGCCGGCGGGAAGAACGTGACGCCGAGCGAGATCGAGAACGAGCTGAAGTTCTCGCCGTACATCACCGACGCGGTCGTCATCGGCGACCGCCGCCCGTACCTGAGCGCGCTCATCATGATCGACCAGGAGAACGTCGAGAAATACGCGCAGGACAACGACGTTCCGTTCTCGAACTACGCGAGCCTCACGCGCGCCCCGGAAGTGCTCGCGCTCATCCAGCGCGAGGTCGACAAGGTGAACCGCAAGTTCGCACGCGTCGAGCAACTCAAGGCGTTCCGACTCATCGAGACGCAGCTGAGCGCCGAGGACGAGGAGTTGACGCCCACGATGAAGCTGAAACGCAGGTTCGTCGAGAAAAAGTACGCACCGATGATCGAGTCGATGTACAAGGGGGGATGACGGTCGCGAGACCCGATCCCGTGTCTGGTGGAAAGTCGGAGATACACATGAAGCGCACTCTGGTTGCACTGGCCGTCGCACTGAGCGCCCCGGTGGCGTTGGCGCAGACGCAGGGAGTCACGAAGGACGAGGTCGTCGTCGGCTCGCTGCTCGACCTGTCCGGGCCGCTCGCCGGTTTCGGCAAGCAGCTTCGATCGGGGATGATGCTCCGCGTCGAGGAGCTCAACGAGCAAGGCGGCGTGCACGGGCGAAAGCTTCGCCTGATCATCGAGGATGACGGCTACGATCCCCGGCGCGCCGTGCTGGGCGCGCAGAAACTGGTGAACCAGGACAAGATCTTCGCGATGCTCGGGCACCTGGGCACCGCGCCGAACATGGCCGCGATGCCGATCCAGTTCGAGAAGAACGTCATCAACTTCTTCCCGATCACCGCCGCGCGCGAGATGTACGAGCCGTTCCATCGCCTGAAGTACGCCTTCGCGGCCACCTATTACGACCAGATCCGGCAGGCGACGCCGGTCATGGTCAAGGAGAAAGGCGCGAAGAAGGTCTGCACGGTGTACCAGGACGACGAGTTCGGCCTCGAGGTGCTGCGTGGCGCCGAGGCGGGGCTGAAGACGATCGGCATGGAGTTCACGGAAAAGACCACGTACAAGCGCGGTGCGACCGACTTCTCGTCGCAGGTGGCGCGGATGAAGGCCGCCGGATGCGACCTGGTGGTGCTCGGTACCGTGATCCGCGAAACCATCGGGGTGATCGGCGAATCGCGCAAGACCGGGTTCAATCCCACGTTCCTCGGCTCGAGCGCCTCGTACACGGAGCTGATCCACAAGCTCGGCGGCAAGGCGATGGACGGCCTGTACGCGACGATGACGGTGCAGATCCCGTACGTCGACGAGGCTTCGCAGCCGCTGCGCTTCTGGGCGAACAAGTACAAGACCAAGTACAACGAGGATCCGAGCGTGTTCTCGGTCTACGGCTACCTCACCATCGACACCTTCATCCGTGCGCTCGACAAGGCAGGGCCTGCCCTGACCACCGACGCGTTCGTGAAGGCGATGGACACGATGACGATCCCGACCGACATCTTCGGCAGCGCCGTGCAGAGTTTCGGCCCGAAGAAGCGCCTCGGCAGCAATGCGGCGCGCCTTTCGCAGATCCAGGACGGCCGCTGGAAAGTCATTTCCGACTACTACGCCGACTGAGGCAACCGCCCCGCGGAGCGCCGGTCGCGGCGCTCCGCATCAGCGCGCGCCGAGCCCCATCGAGCGCGTGATCACTTCCTTCATGATCTCGTTGGTCCCGCCGTAGATGCGCTGCACGCGCGCGTCGGCCCACGCTCGGGCGACCGGGTACTCCCACATGTAGCCGTAGCCGCCGTGCAGCTGCACGCACTCGTCGAGCACCTTGCACTGCAGGTCCGAGCACCAGTACTTGGCCATCGACGCGGTCGCGGTATCGAGCTTCTGCTGCATCAGCAACTCGATGCACTTGTCGACGAAGACCCGCGCGACCTGCACTTCGGTCTGCATCTCGGCGAGCTTGAAGCGCGTGTTCTGGAAAGCGGCGACCGTCGTGCCGAACACCTTTCGGTCCTGCACGTAGGCGATCGTCCAGTCGATCGCCGCCTGCGCGTTCTCGACCGCGGCAATCGCGATCTGCAGCCGCTCCCACGGCAGCTCCTGCATCAGGTAGACGAACCCCTGGTTCTCGGCGCCGAGCAGGTTCGCCACCGGCACCTCGACGTCATCGAAGAACAGCTCCGACGTGTCCTGCGCCTTCATGCCGACTTTCTTCAACCGCTTGCCTTTCTCGAAACCTTTCATCCCGCGCTCGACGAGCAGCAGGCTCGTTCCCTTCGCGCCGGCGTTGGGGTTGGTCTTCGCGACGACGATCACCAGATCGGCATGCCAGCCGTTGGTGATGAACGTCTTCGAGCCGTTGAGCAGGTAGACGTCACCCTTGCGAACCGCGGTCGTGCGAACGCCCTGCAGGTCCGACCCGGCGGCAGGCTCGCTCATCGCGATCGCGCCGATCGTCTCGCCGGCGGCCATCCCGGGCAGGAAGCGGCGTTTCTGCTCCTCGGAGCCGTAATGCAGGAGGTACGGCGCGACGATCTCCGAGTGCAGCCCGAAACCGAGACCGCTGGCGTTGGCGCGCGCGCCCTCTTCCATCACCACGATCGAGTACAGCTTGTCGGCACCCGCGCCGCCGTATTCCTCGGGCATCGTCGCGCACAGCAGGCCTTGCCGGCCGGCCTTCGTCCAGATGTCCCGATCGACGTATCCCTGGTCCTCCCATCGTTCGTGATGCGGGACGACCTCGTTGTCCATGAAACGACGAACGGCGTCGCGGAACATCCGGTGCTCGTCGGAGAAAAGCGTGCGTTCGATCATGGGAGACTCCATCGCGCCTGGAACCGGACCCAAGCATAATGGACACGGGACACCTGAGGAGTTTTCGATGACCGAAGCGTTCGTCTACGACGCGATCCGCACGCCGCGCGGGCGCGGCAAGAGCTCGGGTTCGCTGTACGAAGTCAAGCCGATCCGGCTGCTGACGACCTTGATGCAGGAACTGCAGCAGCGCCACGACCTCGACACGTCGCAGGTCGAGGACGTCGTGGTCGGCTGCGTGACGCCGATCGGCGACCAGGGCGCCGTCATCGCGAAAACCGCCGCGTTGGCCGCGGGCTGGGACCTGAAGGTCGCGGGCGTGCAGATCAACCGGTTCTGCGCGTCGGGCCTGGAGGCGGTGAACCTCGCCGCGCAGAAGATCCGCTCGGGCTGGGAAGACCTCGTCGTCGCCGGCGGCGTCGAATCGATGTCGCGCGTGCCGATGGGCTCGGACGGCGGCGCCTGGGCGCTCGACCCGGAAACCAACCTCGCCACGCAGTTCGTGCCGCAGGGGATCGGTGCCGACCTGATCGCCACGCTCGACGGTTTCTCGCGCGACAGGGTCGACGAATTCGGTGTCGCCTCGCACCGCAAGGCGGTCGACGCGCAGCGTGCCGGGCGCTTCCGGCGATCGCTGGTGCCCGTGAACGACGAACTCGGCCTGGCAATCCTCGATCGCGACGAAACGGTTCGGGCGGAGGCCTCGCTCGACGCGCTGGCGCAACTGAAGCCGTCGTTCGAGAAGCTCGGCGCGATGGGCTACGACGCGGTCGCGCTGCGCAAGTATCCCCAGGTCGAGCGAATCGACCACGTCCACCACGCCGGGAACTCGTCGGGAATCGTCGACGGCGCCGCGCTCACGCTCATCGGCAACGAGGAAGCCGGCAAGCGCCTCGGACTCACCCCGCGCGCGCGGATCGTGTCGGCCGCGCTCACCGGCACCGACCCGACGATCATGCTCACCGGACCGATGCCGGCGACCCGCAAGGCGCTCGCCAAAGCCGGTCTGCGGGTCGACGATATCGACCTGTTCGAAGTCAACGAGGCCTTCGCCGCGGTCGTGATGCGGTTCATGCGCGAAATGGACGTGCCGGAGGAGAAGGTGAACGTCAACGGCGGCGCGATCGCCATGGGGCATCCGCTGGGCGCCACCGGGGCCATGCTGCTCGGAACGCTGGTCGACGAGCTCGAACGCAGGAACCTCAAGCGCGGCGTGGTTACCCTCTGCGTCGGCGGCGGAATGGGAATCGCGACCGTCGTCGAGCGCGTCTAGGGCAGCGACGATTCCACGTCCGTGCGAGCGTGTGTGAACCGGGTGAGCAAAGCGCGCAAACGAGTCACGTCGGGCGGCTTGGCCATCACGTGAACGTCGGGCGGCGCGTCGCAACGCAGCGTCTCGACGCGGAACTCGCCGGAAAGCAGGAGCGCCGGCGTCCTGCGTCCTTCGAGGCGGCGCAGTTCCTCGATCAGCCGCAAGCCGTCCCACGCACCGGGCAGCCGGAAATCGGACACCAGCGCATCGAAAGCGTGCTGGCTGTCCAGCGCGAGCGCGATCGCGTCTTCCCCGCTCTGAGCCGACTCCACCAGCAGGCCCCAGCGCTCGAAGGTGCGGCACAGCGCATCGCACATCGCTTCGTCGTCTTCGATGACCAGCACACGCGCAGCATCCCCGGTTCCCCGCGGCAGCTTCGCTGCGACCGTGCTTCGCCCCGTATCCGGGTCCTCCGCATACCGGGCGAGCCGAGGCGCGGCGACGTCCGAGGCACGCCGAGCGTGCGCCGGCGCGAGCGCCTCGGCCGGGCGCGGATAGGCAAAGTCCGAAGAGGACGGCCGGGCAACGAAGGAACCGTGCGCGCGTGGCACTTTGCGCGATCCGGGAAGGTACAGCGCGAACAGCGCCCCCTTGCCCGGAGACGACGACAGCCGAATGGAATGCCCGGGCAACCGCGAGATGGTCTCCCGAGCGATCGACAGACCCAGCCCGTGTCCGAGCTTCGGACTACGCGACGGATTCGAAACCTGGAAATACTCGTCGAACACACGGCGCTGGTCGGAAGCCTCGATGCCGATTCCGTTGTCGCGGACGACCACCTCGAGACCGTTGGAAACGGTTCGTACCCGCACCAACACCCAGGGCGGCCGACCCGGCGCCGCGAACTTGAGCGCATTGCCGACCAGGTTCGCGAACACGTCCCACAGCCTGCTTTCGTTGCTGACCGCCGAGTACTCGCCAGGTTCCGGAATGCGCACGACGAGCCGCACGCCGGCGCGCACCGCCAGCCCGGAGTACACCCGCTCGATGCGCTCCAGGATCCCGTGCAGATCGATGGTCTCGACCGGCAACGCCGCCCCGCGTTCGCGCAGTCCCAGCTCGAACAGCCGGTCGAGATCACTGCTCATCGCCCCGACGCACGCCTCGAGGCTGTCGACGGTATGCAGCATCCTCGCCGGGGACGACTCGGCCCCCTGTTCGCGGATGAGCTGCGCATACAGCGTGAGGCTCGCCAGCGGCTGCCGAAGGTCATGGCTGACCGCAGCAAGAACGCGGGTCTTCGCCGCA
>JAKFES010000266.1:0-12745 GCA_036675585.1 Burkholderiaceae bacterium | reverse complement strand
TGCTCCCGCAGGTACAGCGGGACGTACCAGAACGAGCCGATCGCCTTGCCGGTGCTGCCGCTCGCCTTCCAGCCGCCGAACGGCTGGTAGCCCGGCCAGGCTCCGGTCGTCGCCCCCTGCGGACGGTTCACGTAGGTCACGCCCGCCTCGATGCGCTCGAGGAACGGTTCGATCTCGTCGTTCGCCCCGTAGAAGCCCGCAGTGAGGCCGTAGTCGGAACGGTTCGCCTCGTCGATCGCCTGGTCGAGCGAGTCGACTTCGCCGACCAGCACGAGCGGCAGGAAATGCTCGTCGCGCCACAACGCGTCGTCGCGCGGCGCCTGCCCCACGGTGGGGGCGACGAAGCATCCGCGCGCGAGTGCGCCCTGGTCGAGCACGTGCCCGCCGGTGTCGATCCGCCCCACGGCGCGCAGCCGCTCGCTGCAGCGCCGGTAGCGCTCGACCGCGCGCTCGTCGATGACCGGCCCCATCCAGTGGCTGCGTTCGGTCGGGTCGCCGACCGCGATCGACTCGGCGGCGGCAACGAGCCGCTCGCGCAGCGCCGGCGCAACCGCGCGCTCGACGAGCACGCGCGAGCACGCCGAGCATTTCTGGCCCTGCAGTCCGAACGCCGAGCGCCAGATCCCGGTCGCCGCGCGATCGAGGTCGGCGTGCCGGGTGACGATCGCGGCGTTCTTGCCGCCCATCTCCGCGATGCACGGCCGCGGCCAGTGCCCCTGCGCGAAGCGGCGGACGATTCCCATCCCCACTTCGTACGAGCCGGTGAACGTGATGCCGGCGACGCCGGGATGCGAAACGAGCGCCCCGCCGATCTCGTTTCCGGCGCCGGTGACGAAATTGACCGCGCCGGGCGGCAGGCCCGCATCGCGCAGTACCTCCATCAGCAGCCAGCCGCACAACGACGTCGCGCTCGCCACCTTGAAGACGACCGTGTTGCCGGCCGCCAGTGCGGCGCCGATCGGCCCGCCGGCGAGCGCGAACGGGAAATTGAACGGTGCGATCACCGCCCACACGCCGTAGGGCTTGAGCACCGTCCGGTTGCGGCTGACGAAGCCGGCGAGCGGGTCGTTCGGCAGGTCGCGGCGAAAGCCGCCGTTGGACTCGATCTGGTCGCAGTACCAGCGAATCAGGTCGGCCGTCTCCTGCACTTCGCCGAGCGCTTCCATCCGGTTCTTGCCGACTTCGACGGCCATCGCCGCGGCGATCGAGTAGACGCGCTCCTCGATCAGCCCGGCCGCACGGCGCAGCGTCGCGATGCGCTCGAGCCACGGTGTTCGCGACCATCCGCGGAACGCGCGCTGCGCCGCCTCGACCGCCGCGTCGGCATCGGCCGCGCCGCCGGCGGCGAAGCGCCCGACCAGCCGGTCGCGGTCGATCGGCGACCGCACCTCGAAGCGGGCGCCGGCCGTGCGGGCGCGGCCGTCGACGAACATCGGGTACTCGTCGCCGAGCGCGGGCGCGAGGCCGGCGAGCGCGGCCTCGAAGCGCTCGTGCAGCATCGCCGGCGGATCGAACATCGTCGAGTACGTGAGGCGAAACGGGGGTTGGTCGGGCATCGGGTCTCCTCGTCGGCGTGCGCCGTTCGTCGGCTTCGTTGTAGCACAGCCCGGCTGCGCTCGCGCGCTCGAAACGCAGGCTGCGTCGATGCGCAATAGGTCGAAAGGACTAGTGGGTGTGTGACGCATCCGACATCGGGCGCGCGCGCCGCGTGTTAGAACCGGATCCGGGGGGCGCGCGGCCTTGTCCACCGCCCGAGCGCACGCCCCCCGGGAAGCCCGGGCACGGCCCGGCAGCGGGCCTCCGGATCCGGGGCGGGGCCGTCAGCAGCGGGAATTCCTTTTCTTGTCCGACACGCGATTCGACGACACGAGCGCCCAGTTGAAGCGGGCCGACGAGTCGTTGCAGCGCGGCGAGCACGATCACGCCCGCATCTGCGCCGTGCTGGCGGCGCAGATGGCCGCCGAGCGGGGCGATCCGCTCGGGCAGGCCGAGGCGCTGCTGCGCATCGCGCGGATCGACACCTTCGTCTCGCGCCTTCGCAGCGCACATCGCGCCGCGCATCGGGCCGCGCAGCTGTTCGAGGCCGCCGGCGACGCGCACGGGGAAGTGCGCTCGCTCGTCATCTACGGCTACGTGGCGAGCTGCCTGCGCCGCAACGAGTCGGCCGTCACGGCGGCGCTGACCGCGACGAAGCTCGCCCAACCGCTCGGCGATCCACGGCTGCTCGCCTCGGCCCACAATGCGCTGGGCATCGCGCTGATCGCCAACGGCGATTTCGAGCGCTCGGGCGTCGCGCTTCGGCATGCCGCCGAATACGCGTCGCGATCGGGTCCGGCCGGAACCTTCCAGCCCAAGCTGAACGCGTGCTACGGGGAGATCGTCCGCGCGGTCGTCGAGCGGCACCTGTACTCGCAGCCGCCCGACGTCACCCGGCTCGAGCAGGCGCTCGACGAGTGCCGTGTGCTCGCCCGCGGGCAGCGCATCGCGCAGCTCGCGTCCGACGCCGAGCCGACGGCGCGCGCGTTGCTCGCCTTCGCCGAATGCTTCGCGGCGGCCTGGCGCGGGCTGGTCGGCGAGGCCGATGCCTTTGCGACGCAGGTCGCTTCGCACGCGGCCAAGCACGCTCGGACCTCATGGCTGCACGCGCTGGCGATGTGGGCGCAATGCGAGGTGGCGCAGGCGCGTCGCGACCTTGCCGTGGCCAGCGCGTCGGTGCGCGCGATGATCGAAGTCGCGCTCTCGGTCGAGCACGAGCAGATCGCACGCACCGGACACATGGTCGCCAGCGACATCCTCGACGCGCAGGGGCGCAGCCGCGAGGCGCTCGGCGAGCTGTGCGCGCTCGCGCGCCGTGACATCGAGATCCGGCGCGAGAGCCTCGATCACCACGATCTCGTCGCGCAGCGTCAGCTCGAGCTGCGCCGCCGCTCGCAGCAGTTGCGCGAGCTCGAGGCCGAGTCGAAGCGGCTCGAACAATGGTCGCTCGAGGACCCGCTCACGCAGCTGCCCAACCGCCGGCACCTGGAGCAGTCGCTGGGCGAGTATCTGGCCCGGGCGTCGGCTGCGGCGGCCCGGCGCGGGCCCACGATCGCGCTGATCGACGTCGACCGGTTCAAGGAGATCAACGATCGCCACTCGCATGCGACCGGCGATCTCGTGCTCAAGACGCTGGCCGGACTGCTGCGCACGCACGTGCGCCACGGCGATCTTCCCGCACGGCTCGCCGGCGACGAGTTCGTCATCGTGTTCCACGACGCCGACCTGTCGATCGCACGCGCGGCGTGCGAGCGCCTGCAGAACGCGGTGCGCGCATACGCGTGGAGCGCGATCGCGCCGGACGTCGCCGTCGACATCAGCGTGGGTCTGGCCGAAGCGCTGCCCGAGGACACGATCGAATCGCTGCTCGCGCGCGGCGACGAGGACATGTATCGGGCGAAGAGCCGGGCGGGGCACTGAGCCGGTCGGGCTCGGCGTCCCCGGCCCGGACGTTCAGCGCCCGATCGCCGCCAGCATCTCCTCGGCCGTATCGAACTTGCGCCGGCAGCGGTCGGCCGCCGCGCGTGCCTGTTCGGCCGCGTCGATGCGACGCCACGCCGCGTGGTCGACGACGCGCACGCCGCGTTGCGCGAGCAGCGCCGCGAGTGCGTCCCCGCCGGGGCGGCCGTGATCGACGAGCTCGCCGGCGATGCGCTGCGCGACGCGCTGCGCTTCGGTGCGGTTGGTCGGAATCGTTCCCGACGGGCCGCGCCCGGCCCAGCCGGTGACGTACAGCCCCTCGCGGATGCGGGCGCCTTCGTTGGCGAACACGCCGGCCTGCGGCGAGCTCGTGCAGCAGGCAACCGTCTCGTAGCCGATGCAGGTCACGGCGAGTTGCGCCGGCAGCACGACGGTTTCGCCGTCGGCGCGCGCGAAGCGCACGCGCTCGAGCCGGCGCTCGCCTTCGAAGGCGCTCGGCGCGAGACCGAAATGGAAGACGATCCGCACCGGCGTCTCGCGCCGGTCGGCGGTGAAGCCGCGCAGCACGTCGAGGATCGCCTGCGCGCTCGAGCCCGCGGCCGCCTGCGCCTCGGCCAGGCCGTGCGGCTCGGCGATCTCGGGGCGCGCGTGCGCCAGCTTGCCGAGTTCGGCCAGCTCGGCCTGCGTGAACCGGGCATCGGCCGGTCCGCGCCGGCCGACGATGTGGATCGTCTCGATCGGCTGCCCGGCCAGCAGCGACTGCACCGGCGGCGCGAGATCGGAGCCGGCGAGTTCCTCGGGCGTCTTCGCGAGCACGCGCGCGACGTCGATCGCGACGTTTCCGTTGCCGATGACCACCGCCGAGCGGACCGACTCCAGCGCGGGTGCCACGCATTCGGGATGGCTGTTGTACCAGCCGACGAACGCACCCGATCCGACGACGCCGGCGAGGTGCTCGCCGGGAACGCCGAGGCGGCGGTCGCGCGGCGAGCCGGTGGCGAGCGCGACCGCGTCGTAGAACGTGGCGAGCTCGTCGAGCCGGACGTCGCGTCCGACCTCGACGTTGCCGAAGAAGCGCACGCGGTCGCGCGCGAGCACGCGGTCGAGCAGGCGCGAGACGGCTTTCGTGCCCTGGTGATCGGGCGCGACGCCGTAGCGCACGAGGCCGAAGGGCACCGGAAGGCGCTCGATCACGTCGATGCGCGCATCGGGCGCGACGCGAAGCAGTTGATCGGCCAGATAGCAGCCGGCGGGTCCGCTGCCGACGATCGCGAGGTGGGTCACGAGGGGATCGATCCTGTGGGGAGACTGCGCCGGTCGCCCGCGCGATGCGGCATTATTGCGCGACGCGCCGCGCGCGATCGAACATCGGGGCAGGGAGCGCAGGAATGCCGTTGCAACTCACGATCCTCGTCGCCACGATGACCGGAACGGCGGAGATGGTCGCACAGGAAGTGCAGCAGGCGCTCACCGGTGCCGGGCACGACGTCGACCTGCTGATGATGGACGGCCTGGACGCGAGCGTGTTCGCGCCGGGCGGCGTGTTTCTCGTGTGCACGTCCACCT
Source organism: Burkholderiaceae bacterium (assembly GCA_036675585.1). Lineage (GTDB taxonomy): Bacteria > Pseudomonadota > Gammaproteobacteria > Burkholderiales > Burkholderiaceae_E > Zeimonas. The sequence continues at coordinate 7,723 of JAKFES010000266.1, read as the reverse complement.
ACGGCTTCGGCAACGTTCCCGACAACGCGCAGGACCTGATCGAGAGCCTCGAGGCGGCGCGCCCCGACCTGTCCGGCGTCGTCTTCGGCGTCATCGCGCTCGGCGACAGCACGTACGGCGACACCTTCTGCCACGGCGGGAACCGCTTCGACCAGCTGCTCTGCGGGCTCGGTGCCCGGCGCGTCGGCGCAGTGCTGCGGCACGATGCGAACTCGGGCGAGCTGCCCGAGGAGGTCGCCCCCGGCTGGGCGCTGGAATGGACCGCACAGGTCGAGAAATCGTCCGGCGAGCCGCCGGCATCGTCCCCGCAACCCGATTGACGAAGGAGCGCGCACGCCATGTCCGACTGGGTCAAGACGTTCCGGGGCGTGGTCCTCGCGTCCGAATACGACGCGGCCAGCCACATGAACTCGCGGATGTACGTGTCGCGCTTCGACCAGGCGACGTGGCTGCTGCTGCATGCGATCGGCCTCACGCCCTCGACGATGAAGCAGCAGAACCTGCGCGTGGCGATCGTCCGGCAGAACTTCCAGTTCATGCGCGAGCTGCGCGGCGGCGAGCTCGTCCAGGTGCGAAGCGGCTTTCTGGCGGTGGGCGACAAGTATTTCCGCTTCCTGCACCAGATGTTCGACGACGAGAGCGGCGCGATGCTCGCGACCTGCGACAGCGTCGCGGTGCAGGCGGCGCTCGACACGAACCAGAGCGTTGCGCTCGGGCCCGCGCTGCACGAGCGCGCGAAGGCGCATCTCGTCACCGAAAACGTCCCGCAGAGCGCGCTGCCGCGCTGAAGCGCGGCAGCGGCGCGGACGGCGCCGGGGCAGCCGAGGCGTTCAGCGCGCCGGCGGCGTCAGGTAATCGGCCGACGCGCCGAGCGTCGCCTTGCGCTCGCCGACCTCCATGCGTGCGATCGACTGCAGGTGCACTTCGTCGGGGCCGTCGGCGAAACGCAGCGCGCGGCCCCACGTCCAGTGGTCGGCCAGCGGCGTGTCGGGGCTGATTCCCATCGCGCCGAAAGTCTGCATCGCGCGATCGCAGACCGCGGTGTGCACGCCCGGCACCAGCGCCTTGATCATCGAGATTTCCTTGCGCGCGCCTTTCGCGCCGACGCGGTCGATCATCCAGGCGGTCTTGAGCACGAGCAGGCGCGCCTGGTCGATCTCGATCCGCGAGCGGGCGATCCATTCGGCAACGATCCCGTGCTGGTGCAGGTACTTGCCGAAGGTCTTGCGTTCCTGCGCACGCTCGGTCATCAACTCCAGCGCGAGCTCGGCGGCGCCGATCGAGCGCATGCAGTGATGGATGCGGCCCGGGCCGAGCCGGGCCTGGGCGAGGGCGAAGCCGCTCCCCTCCTCGCCGAGCAGGTTCGCCGCCGGCACGCGCACGTCGCGAAAGACGACTTCGCAATGCCCTTCGGGGGCGACGTGATTCATCGTCTCGATGTTGCGTACGACCTCGACCCCCGGGGTGTCGCGCGGCACGAGCACCATGCTCTGCTGTCGGTGGCGTTCGGCGTCGGGGTCGGTCTTGCCCATCACGATCAGGATCCGGCAGTTCGGATGCGCGGCGTTCGTGATGAACCATTTGCGCCCGTTGATCACGTAGTCGGCGCCGTCGCGCCGGATCGACGTCGTGATGTTGGTCGCGTCCGACGACGCGACGTCGGGTTCGGTCATCGCGAAGGCCGAGCGGATCTCGCCGTTGAGCAGCGGATCGAGCCATTGCCTGCGCTGCCCGGGTGTCGCGAACAGGTGCAGCAGCTCCATGTTCCCGGTGTCGGGCGCGCTGCAGTTGAACACCTCCGACGCCCACGACACGCGCCCCATGATCTCGGCGAGCGGCGCGTACTCGAGGTTCGTCAGCCGTGTTCCCGGCTCGTCGTCGGCGAGCGCCGGCAGGAACAGGTTCCACAGCCCTTCGGATTTCGCCAGCGCTTTCAGGTCTTCCATGAACGAAACCGGATAGCGACCCGCGTGCACCTCGTCGCGCCACGGGCGGATGCGCGGAACGATGTGCTGGTCGAGGAAATCGCGCACGCGCCGGCGCAGCTCTTCGACTTCGGGGGTGTAGGCGAAATCCATGGGTTTTTCTCCTTCGGGGTTCGGGCCGATCGTAGCGCAGCCGGGCGCCGGCGCCGCAGGCGGGCAGTGCGCGCGGCCGGTCCTTGCGCTGGATCATTCAGCTTCGTTTCATCACGGCGCAACATATTCGCACCGTTGGCGAGGCGCCCGGGAGGCGCCAACGCCGAGAACGCCGATTCAGGAGCCTCTGGCCAATGCCCGATTCCAGGACGCAGGCACGTCGACCGTGCGAGTGGATCGCACGGGTTGCGTCGATCGCCATCGTTTCCGTCATTGTGCCGCCGGCGTTCGCCGCGCACGACGAGCCTTCGCTGCCCGTGCAGCCCTTTGCCGCGTCCGGCATCGAAACGGTTTCTGCGCAGCCGGCGACGTCGGACCGCGTCTCGAATCTCCCCGCGCACGTGCAGGTGCCCAATGCGCAGCAGCGCTTCGTCGCGGCGCCGATCGGTGGGCTCGTCACCGAGGTTCGAGTGGGCGTGGGCGACGTGGTGCAGCAGGGTGCGCCGCTGGCGCGCGTGGTCAGCGCCGAACTGCTCGCTCTGCAGCGCGAGCTCGCGCAATCGGCGGCCGAACGGGAACGTGCCCAGCGCGCGCTCGCGCGCGACGAGCGCCTGCTCGCCGAAGGCCTCGTCGCCGAATCGCGCGTCGACGCCAGTCGCGCGGCCGACCGGCAGGCGCAGGCTGCGCTTGCCGAGAAGCGCAATCTGCTCGCGTTGTCGGGCGTGCGGCCGCTGTCGGCCGGCCATTTCGAGCTCGTCGCGCCGATGGCCGGCGTCGTTCTCACCCAGGAAGTCCATCCGGGCGAGCGCATCGACGCCGCGACGACGCTGTTCCGGATCGCGCGCCTCGATCCGCTCGAACTGCAGATCGACGTTCCGATCGCGGTCGCGCCGCGTGTCGCCATCGGCGCGGCGGTGCGCGTTCCGCAGGCCGGTGCCTCCGGGCACGTCATCGCCGTCGGCCGCGCCGTCGGCGACGCGCAGACCGTCTCGGTGCGCGCCCGTCTCGATACGGGCCTGAAAGCGATGGGACCAGGGCAGCATGTCGAGGCAGAGATCGATGCGCGCGGCGCGGCCGGCGGCGAGCGCAGTTGGGCGGTTCCGGCGGCCGCGCTCGTGCGGCTCGGCGCGGGCGGTTCGCGACCGGTCGTATTCGCGCTGCGCGGCGATCGCTACGTGGCCGTGCCGGTCGTTGCGCTGGGCGAGTCGGGGCGCGACATCATCGTGCAGGCCGCGCTCGTCGACGGCGAACCGGTCGTCGGCTCCGGGGCGAGCCAGCTGAAGGCGGCGCTCGGCGCCGCGGCCGCGGAAGTCGGGGCCGCGCCCGCGGCGCCCGCCGCTGCCCCTGCCGCAGGCAAGCCGTAATCATGCTCGCCCGCATCGTCGACTTCTCGCTGACGCAGCGCCTGCTCGTCCTCGTGCTCACCGCGCTGCTCGTCGGCGCCGGTATCGTCGCGCTGCGCGAACTGCCGATCGACGCGTTTCCCGACGTCTCGACGACGCAGGTCAAGATCATCGTCAAGGCGCCGGGCATGACGCCCGAGGAGGTCGAGACCCGGATCACGATCCCGATCGAGCAGGAGCTGCTCGGCATCGCGCACCAGCGATTGCTGCGCGCGGTGTCGAAATACGGCATCACCGACATCACCGTCGATTTCGACGACGGCACCGACATCTACTGGGCGCGCCAGCAGGTCGGCGAGCGTTTCGCCGCGGTGGCCGAATCGCTGCCGGAGCAGGCGAGCGGGGGCCTGGCGCCGATCACGACACCGCTCGGCGACATGTTCATGTTCACGATCGAAGGGCCGCTGTCGCTCGCCGAGAAGCGCACGCTGCTCGAGCGCGTCGTGCGCCCGCAGTTGCGCACGGTGCGCGGGGTGGCCGACGTCAACAGCCTCGGCGGTTTCGTGCGCAGCTACGAGGTGGTGCCGAACCCGCAGCTGCTCGCGACGCGCGGCCTGGGACTGCAGGACCTGCGCAGCGCGATCGAGCGCAACAATCGCAACGACGGCGCCGGACGCATCGTCGAGGGCGAGGAGGTGCTGATCGTGCGCAGCCAGGGCGCCATCGGCAGCGTCGCCGAGCTCGGTGAGGTCGTCGTTGCCGCGCCGGGCGAAGTGCCGGTGCGCGTGTCCGACGTCGCCGAGGTGCGCATCGGCAGCCTGACCCGCTACGGTGCGGTGACGCGCGACGGCGAGGAGGCGGTCGAGGGGCTCGTGCTCGGGCTGCGCGGCGCCAACGCGCAGCAGGTGATCGACGGCGTGCAGCAGCGGCTCGCCGCACTCGCCGGGTCGCTGCCCGAAGGAACGACGATCCGTCCGTTCTACGACCGCTCGGCGCTCGTCGACCGCGCGGTCGGCACGGTGACGAAGGCGCTGCTCGAGGCGATCGTCCTCGTGCTCGGCCTGCTGCTCGCCTTTCTCGGCAACCTGCGCGCCGCGCTCGTCGTCGCGCTGACGCTGCCGCTGGCCGCGCTCGGGACTTTCATCCTGATGCGCTATACCGGGCTGTCGGCGAACCTGATGAGCCTGGGCGGCCTGGCGATCGCGATCGGCCTGCTCGTCGACGGCGCAGTCGTCGTCGTCGAGAACATCGAGAGCCGCCTGGCCGAAGGCGGTGCGCACGCGCGCCTGCCGATGCTGCACGTCGTCTATCGCGCCGTGCGCGAGGTGGCGGTTCCGGTCGTCTCGGGCGTGGCGATCATCGTCATCGTCTTCGTGCCGCTGCTCGCGCTGCAAGGACTCGAAGGCAAGCTCTTCGTCCCGGTCGCGCTGTCGATCGTCTACGCGCTGTCGACCTCGCTCGTGCTCGCGCTCACCGTGATCCCGGTGCTCGCTTCGCTGCTGCTGCGCCGGCGGCATGCGCACCTGCCCTGGCTCGCGCGCAAGCTCGATGCGCTGTACGTCCCGATGCTCGCCTGGTCGCTGCGTCGCGGCCGGGTCGTCGTCGCCGCGGCGATCGCGCTGCTGCTGGCTGCCGCGGGCGCGTATACGCTGCTCGGCAAGAGCTTCATGCCGACGATGGACGAGGGCGACCTGATCATGCAGCTCGAGAAACTCCCGTCGATCAGCCTGGAGCAGACGGTGGCGATCGATGCGCGCGTGCAGCGCGCGATTCTCGAGCGCGTGCCCGAAGTGCGCAGCATCGTCGCGCGCTCGGGCTCCGACGAGCTCGGCCTGGACCCGATGGGGCTGAACGAAACCGACGCCTTTCTGGTGCTCCGGCCGATCGCCGAATGGCGCAATCCCGACAAGGCCTGGTTGACCGACGAGCTGCGCAAGGTCGCCGAGGACTTCCCCGGCCTGGAGGCGTCGTTCACGCAGCCGATCGAGATGCGCATCGCGGAGATGCTCACCGGCGTACGCGGCGACGTCGCGATCAAGGTGTTCGGCAGCGACCTCGGCGAGCTCGGCCGGCTCGCCGCGCGGATCGAATCGTCGATCGGGGCGGTCTCCGGCGCGGAGGACGTCTTCACCGCCCGCAATGAAGGCGTCCAGTACCTGCAGGTGACGATCGACCGGCTCGCCGCCGGGCGCCTCGGGCTTTCGGTGGACGAGCTGCAGGCGAGCCTGCGTGCGCTGATCGAGGGACAGCCGGCCGGCGCGGTGATGGAAGCCGGCTGGCGCGTGCCGATCCTGCTGCGCGCCGGCGAGGACCTTCGCGCGAGCGCTGCGCGCTTCGGCGACCTGCGCCTCGCGCTGCCCGACGGCAGTGCGGTGCCGGTGTCGGCGGTGGCGCGCATCGAGCGGGTCGACGGGCCGGTGAAGATCGAGCGCGAGAACGCCGCGCGCTACGTGACGATCCGCACCAACGTACGCGGGCGAGACCTCGTCGGTTTCGTCGACGAGGCGCGCGCGCGCATCGCCGCCGAGGTGCCGCTGCCCGTCGGCTACCGCATCGAGTGGAGCGGGCAGTTCGAGAACCAGCAGCGTGCGGCGGCCCGCCTGGCCGTCGTCGTTCCGGTGGCGCTGCTGCTGATCTTCCTGCTGCTGTTCTCGACTTTCGGCTCGATACGCCAATCGGTGCTCGTGCTCGCGAACGTGCCTTTCGCGATGGTGGGCGGCGTGTTCGCCCTGCTCGCCGCCGGCGAGTATCTGTCGGTGCCGGCGTCGGTCGGCTTCATCGCGCTGCTCGGCATCGCGGTGCTCAACGGCGTCGTGCTCGTCGCGCATTTCAACCAGTTGCTCGAGCACCGGATGCCGATCGAGCGTGTCGTCGTCGAAGGCGCCCGGCGCCGGCTGCGGCCGGTGCTGATGACGGCGTCGATCGCGGCCTTCGGCCTGGTACCGCTGCTCTTCGCGACCGGGCCGGGCTCGGAGATCCAGCGGCCGCTGGCGATCGTCGTGATCGGCGGGCTGGCGACGTCGACGCTGTTGACGCTGCTGCTCTTTCCGATCCTGTTTCGCCGCTTCGCCGTGCCGGCGCGTGCGGCGCCGGCGACGCCCGGCGCGCGGGGCGCCTCGGCGGCCGCCGTGCAAAGCGCCTCGACCCCCGCCGCGAACGAGCGCGACGTTGCCGGGCAGCCGCCCGGCGGAACTGCGTCGACGACGCAGCCGCTCCCCGATGCGCTCACCGAAGAGGCGCGCGAATGATCGAAGGCACCGATCCCGGGCCCGAGGGCCCCTCGTCCTCGCCGGTCCTGCTGACGCTGATCGTGCCCGCGTCGCTCGAGGAGAATCTCGCCGATCTGCTGCTCGAAGCGCCCGAGCTCGCCGCCGGCTTCACGTCGAGCTCCGCGTCGGGGCACGGTGCCGGGCTGCGTTTCGAGGCGGCGAGCGAGCGCGTGCGCGGGCGGGGGCGTCGCGTCCGCTTCGACGTCGCGATCGACGCGGCCGCCGCGCCGACATTGCTCGCGCGCCTGCGCGAGGGGCTCGCCGAGGCGAACGTCTATTACTGGATCTGCCCGATGCTCGAATGCGGAACCCTCGGCGGGCGGGCGGTGAACGGAGCGGCCTCGTGAAGCGCCCGCGCCGCGTCGTCGTCCCTCGCGTCTCCGGCACCTGCCTCTTCGGCGCGGTCGTCGTCTGTGCCGTGCTCGGGGCCGCCCTGCCCGTGTCGGCGGCCGAGGTTGCGTACCCGGTCGAACTGCCCCCCGTCGAGCGCGTGCGCGAGGCGATCGCCGCGGCGCCGGAGGTGCACGTCGCGGCCGCGTTGCTCGAAGCGGCGCGCGCCGGGCGGCGCCAGCTCGTCGCCGGCCCGCACGAGTGGTCCAGCCGCGCCGAGTACCAGCGCAGGCGGGTGCGCGAGACGGGCGCGAACGAACGATTCGACGAATGGGCGCTGTCGCTCGAGCGTGGCGTTCGGCTGCCGGGCAAGGCCGACATCGACCGCCGGCTCGGCGACGAGCGCGTCGCCGAGGCCGAGATCGCGATCGTCGATGCGCAGCACGAGGCTTCGCGCCGCCTTCTCGCGCTGTGGTATGGGCTGCTTCGCGAGCAGCAGGCGGCGCGGCTGCTTGCCGGGCAGGCCGATCTCGCGGCGCGCGAGGCGGGGGCGATCGCGCGCCGGCGCGAGCTCGGCGATGCCTCGCGCCTCGACGAGATCCAGGCGCGCGCCGAAGCCGAGCAGGCCGAAGCGGCGCGCCGCGTCGCGCTCGACCAGGCCGAGCGGGCGGCGATCGCGCTCGCGCGCGAGTTCCCGGCGCTG
>JAKFES010000244.1:0-1792 GCA_036675585.1 Burkholderiaceae bacterium | reverse complement strand
AGGTCGCGATCTGCTCTGCGGCCGCGCGCGACAGCGCGTACTCGCGCATGAGCCAGGCCACGGCGCGCTCGAGCTCGCCCTCGCTGCGCGGCGCGTCGGGACCGGGGAGCAAGCCGTCCACTGCGGCGCGCAGACGCGAGACGGCAGCGCTCATCTCGTTGCTGCGCGCAGGCGCTTCACCCAGCCAGAACGGCATCGACGGCGGCTGGCCCTCGGCGCTCGCGACTCGCACCACGCCTTTGCCCACCTGCACGATGCGCCATGACGTATTGCCGAGCTGGAACACGTCGCCGGCAAGCGATTCGACGGCGAAGTCTTCGTTGAGCGTGCCGATGAACGTGCCCTCGGGCTCGAGCAGCACGCGGTAATCGAACACCTCCGGTATCGCGCCGCCGGACAGTATCGCCGTCATGCGCGAGCCGCGGCGTGCGCGCACCTTGCGGTTCACCGCGTCGTAGACGATGAGCGCCGCGCGCCGTCCGTGCCGCGTGGTGTAGCCGTGCGCGAGCATGTCGACGACGTCGCCGTAGTCCTTGCGCGTCAGGTTGCGATACGGGTAGGCCCTGCGCAGCAGCGCGTACAGCGCGTCTTCGTCCCACTCGCCGGTCGCCGCCTCGGCGACGATCTGCTGCGCCAGCACGTCGAGCGGCTGGTCGGGGATGGTGATGCGGTCGAGCTCACCGTCCTGCACCGCGCGCACCATCGCCGCGCATTCGATCAGGTCGTCGCGCGTGAGCGGAAAGACGCGCCCCTTGGGCGTGCCGCGCACCGTGTGTCCGGAGCGGCCCACGCGCTGCAGCAGCGTCGCGATGCGATGGGGCGAGGAGATCTGGCAGACGAGATCGACGTGGCCGATGTCTATGCCGAGCTCCAGCGAGGCGGTTGCGACCAGCACCTTCAGCTTGCCCTCGCGTAATCGCTCCTCGGCGTCGAGCCGCACGTCTTTGGCGAGACTGCCGTGGTGCGCGGCGACGTGCTCGGCGCCGAGACGCTCGGAGAGATGGTGCGCCATGCGCTCGGCGAGACGGCGCGTGTTCACCATGATGAGCGTCGTGCGGTGCGAGCCGATCAGCTCCACCAGCCGCCGGTAGTTCTCCTCCCAGACTTCCTTCGACATCACCGCTTCGAGCGGCGAGCCGGGCAACTCGAGCGCGAGATCGATGTGGCGCTTGTGGCCGCGATCGACGATGGTGCAGCGTCCGGCACGCTCGGCGCCGACGAGAAAGTCCGCGACGTCCTCGATCGGCTTTTGGGTTGCAGACAGACCTATGCGCTGCAGCCGATGTCCGCAGGCGTGATCCAGGCGCTCCAGCGACAGCGCGAGATGCGCGCCGCGGCGCGATTCGAGCACGGCGTGGATCTCGTCGACGATCACGACCTGCGCGGTCTTCAGCATGTCGCGCGAGCGCTGCGCGGTGAGCAGCAGGTACAGCGACTCCGGCGTCGTGACGAGGATGTGCGGCGGCGTGCGCAGCATCGCCGTGCGCTCGCCCGAGGGCGTGTCGCCGCTGCGCACGGCGGCGGTCACGCGCACCGACGGATACCCCGACTCTTCGGCGATGCGCCGGATCTCGCGCCGCGGCTCCGCAAGATTCTTGTGGATGTCCGCCGACAGCGCCTTCAGCGGCGAGACGTAGACGACGCGCACTTCGTCCGGCAGGCCGCCGCATTCGAGACCTTCGCGGAACAGCTGGTCGATGGCGGTGAGGAACGCCGCAAGCGTCTTGCCCGATCCGGTGGGCGCCGCGATGAGCGTGTCTTCCCCGCGGCGTATCGCCGCCCAGCCCAGGTG
>JAKFES010000277.1:0-12765 GCA_036675585.1 Burkholderiaceae bacterium | reverse complement strand
ATACATGCTGTGGTCGTCGCTGGCGTACGTGCGCCTGGGCGCGGTCGTCGGCGCCGCCGTGCTCGCGGTCGGCGCACTGCTGATGCTCGCGCTCGACGGTCGCGCAGCGCGAACGCGCGCCGCCGGCGCGCGCCCGCTGGGCTGAAGCGAAAGGCGCGCGCGGCGATCCGCGTGCCCTTCCGCGGCACGCTGCGTCAGTGGCGCGCACCCGCGCCCGCGGCGCGTGCGTGCATCGACGCGGCGCCGTGACTCGGCCGCAGCACGTGCCACATCACTTTCGGCGACAGGATCGCCGCCGGCGGATCGATCAGGTTCAGCACCCGGTGAAACGCCAGCGCCGCGACCTCGTCGTGCTGCGCCGCCCGGTGCAGCCGGACCAGATACCGGTTGATCGCACCGAGCGTCGCCGGCCGCGGCCCTTCGATCTGCGGAAAGCGCAGATCGGCGCCGGCGGCCACCTCCCACGGCGCGTCGACGAGCGCGGACGCGCGTTTCAGGAAGCGCCGCGACAGACCGGCCGGACCGCGCGCGAGTTCCTCGTCGAGCGCGACCGCCTGCATCGCGGCCACCGTCATCCCCTGTCCGAAGACCGGGTTGAACGAGCAGATCGCATCGCCGACCGGCAGGATCCCGTCGGGGATCGGCATGCGCTCGTAATGCCGACGACGGCTGCCTTCGATCCGGTACGAAGCCACGTCGGTCCGCGCCAGCCGCGTCCGTGCGAGGCGCGCGAAATCGGGCACCGCGAGCGTCTGCGCGAACGCGACGAACCCCTCCTCGGTCGCCTCGGGCCGCTCGCCCGCCATGCCGAACACCGTCATCACCCAGCGATCGCGTTCGACCGCGAGGATCGCCCCGCCGCGCGGATGCGGCGGATCGGCCGTGAGCAGCAGCACGCGCGCATCGTCGGGCAGGTCGCCGGGCCTGCGCTCGAACTCGCGCGTCGCGTACACGACGTCCGAGCGCACGCGCGACTCGGCGGGAACGCGATGCCCGCGCGCGGCGAGCCAGCCCGGCAGCCGCGACGCGCGCCCGGTCGCATCGACGACGAGCGACGCGCCGATCGACTCGACGCGCTCGGGCGCGGCGACGAACGCGAACTCGACGCCATCGACCGAACGGCCGTCGGCCGACCAGCGCGGCCCGATCGCGCGCGCCGGCGCGAGCAGGCGAACGTTCGGCTCGCTGCGGACAAGGTCGCGCACGGTCGACTCGATCAGGCAGCGGCTGAGCAGCAGCGACGCCAGCCCCGAATCGAAGCGCCGGTGGTATCCGCCGCCCGCATGCAGCATCACCGAGCGCGAGAAGTCGCCCGCTTCGGCGCCGTCGCGGATCGCGCGCTCGCTGAAGCCGGGGAACAGGCGGTCGAGCGCAAGGCGTCCGCCGCACAACAGTCCGTGCGCGTGCCGGCCCTGCGGCACGCCCTTGCGATGCGCGGGCGCACCGGGCAGTTCGTCGCGCTCGAGCACGACGACCTCGTCGAAATGATGCGCGAGCGCTTTCGCGCTCGTCAGTCCGGCCATGCTCGCGCCGAGAACGACGGCGCGCCGCGGGGAAGACGTGTTCATTGCGGGACCTCCCGGGAGTGGAGCGTCCAGCTTCGCGCGCTGCGCGTGTGCGAAGCATTGCCGCGGCGTTTGCGCTGCGTTTTTCCGGGATTTGCGCGGGCGTTCGCGCGAGCGTCGGCACGAGCGCGCGGAAACATTGTGTGGATTCGACGGCGCCGCAACCCTAGAATCGAAAACGCCTGCATCGGGGAGCGCGTGCATGCAGGGCCTGTCGATCCAGTTGTTCGGGCGTCCGCGCGTCGAGCGCGACGGCGTCCCCGTGTCGGCGCAACTGCCGGCCAAGGGCCAGGCACTGCTCTATTACGTCGCCGCGCTCGGCCGGCCCCAGTCGCGCGCGGGCCTTGCCGCGCTGCTGTGGGGCGAGCTCGGACAAGCCGCCGCCCGCGCGAACCTGCGCCTGACGCTGACCCGATTGCGCCGTGTGCTCGGCGATTCGGTCCGCATCGCCGACGGCGAGATCGGTCTCGCGGCCTCGTCGCGCATCGACCTGCACGAGGCCGGGGCGGTCGTCGAGCGCATCGACCGGGCGCCGCTCGACGAGCTCGAGGCCGCCGCGCAGCGGATGTCGGGCGAGTTCCTCGAGGATTTCGCGCTCGCCGACGCGAACGCCTTCGAGGAATGGGTCGACGGCGAGCGCACGCGAACGCGGCGGGCCGCCTGCCGGCTGTGGCAGCGCATCGGCGCCCTGCGCCACGCGAGCGGCGACGTCGACGGCGCGATCGACGCGTGCCGCGTGCGCATCCGCCTCGAGCCGTGGGACGAAGCGGCGCACGAGGCGCTGATGCGCCGGCTCGCCGCCAGCGGACGCCCGCTCGCCGCGATCGCGCAGTACGAGATGCTGCGCCGGACGTTGGCGGAGGAGCTCGGCGCACGCCCCGGCGCGGGCATCGAGGCGCTGTACCGGGCGCTCTGCACGGCCGGCGACGCGGGCGATGCCGCGACGTCGATGCAAGCGCCCGCTTCTCTGGTTTCGACCGTGCCGAGCGCTCCCCGGGAAGGCCCGGTGCCCGCGCTGCTCGGGCGCCGGGAAGACCTGCGAACGATCGAGCGGCGACTCGCCGACCCCGATTGCCGCGCGCTGGTCCTGCTCGGGCCCGGCGGCATCGGCAAGACCCGGCTCGCGCACGCGGCCGCCACGGCGATGGCGCCCCGATTCCGCGACGGCGCGTTCTTCGTTCCGCTCGCCGACTCGTCCGCGTCGACCGCGTCGCAGGCCGAGGAGCGCGTCGTCGGCGCGATCGCGCAGGCGCTCGGTCTCGCGCTGCCCGGCCCGAACCCCGCGCGGCAGGCACTGCCCGACGCCCTTGCCGAACGCGAGCTGCTGCTCGTCCTCGACAACGCCGAAGGCGTGCGCGGCGCCGCCACGTGGCTCGCCGACGCGCTGCACCGGGCTCCCGGGATGAAGTGTCTGCTTACCTCCAGGCAGAGCATTCCGCTCTCGGGCGCGTGGCTGCACGACGTCGAAGGACTCGCGCCCGACGCGGCGCTCGAGCTGTTCGTGCGCTGCGCGCGCCGCGTGCGCGGCGACTTCGATGCCGACGCGAACGCCGACGCGGTGCGACGCATCTGCGTGCTCGTCGGCGGCTCGCCGCTGGCGATCGAGCTCGCCGCGCGGCGCGCGCACGCGCTGTCGTGCAGCGACATCGCGCGACGCCTGCAGGAATCGATCGACCTGCTCGGCGACGACGCCGGATCGTCGCGGCACCGCAGCCTGCGCGCGGTCCTCGACGAGAGCTGGGCCGCGCTCGACGAGATCTTGCGGCGTGCGGCCTGCCGGCTCTCGGTGTTCGCCGGGCCCTTCGACCTCGACGCCGCGAACGCCGTCGCGGGCGCCGGCGCACTCGACCTCGCCGCGCTCGCCGAGCAATCGTGGCTCGGACGCTGCGGCAACGATCGCTTCGCGATGCACCCGCTGGTGCGGCATTACAGCCGCGCACACAACGAGCTCGACGCACCGCGCGCGGCCGCGCTGCGCGCGGTGCATGCCCGGCACTACCTCGATCGATTCGCGCGCCACGCCCGGGTGCTCGCGCAGGACCCCGCGCCCGAGACGCTGGCGCGCGCCGACGCCGATGTCGACGAGCTGCGTGCTTCGATCGCATGGGCCCTGCGGCACGCCGACACGCCGATGCTCGTCGAACTGCTCGACGCGGCCTGGCCGTACCTGCAGCGCAAGGGCTGGATCGACGAGTTCGAGGCGGCGATCACGCAGGCGCTCGCGCGCGGCGACATCGACCGCGAGGCGCGTGCACGCTGGCGCGCGCGGCTCGGCCACGGCCGCTTCATCGAAGGCCTCGCCGCCGAAGCCGCCGAAACCGGCGCGCAGGCGCTTGCCGAGCTCGGCGAGCCCTTGTCGAACGTCGGCGCGGGCTGGTACGCGCAGACGCTCGCCGCGCCGCTGCGCTACGCGCTCGCGCGCCGCCGGATCGGCGACGACGCGTTTCGCGGTCGGGCGACGCACCTGATCGACTCGTTCTGCTACGTGGGGCAGCTCGCCTATTTCGGCGGCGAGGCGCACAAGTCGCTCGCGCTGTGCCTGCGCGGGCTCGCGCTGCTGCGCGACGCCGGGCCGTGTCCCGAGAGTGCGTGCGTGGCGGGCGTCGCCGCGTACATGGCGAGCGTCTTCCGCTTCGACCCGCTGTCGCGCCGGCTGTCGCAACGCGCGCTCGCGCTGGGGCGGCAGGCGAATTCGCCGCTCGCCCGCGCACACGCGCTGAGCATGGCGAGCCTGTGCCGCGTCACCCGCGGCGAATGGCCGGGGACCGACGACGACCTCGCCGAGGCGATCGAGCTGTACCGCGCGCTCGGCCAGCCGCGCTGGCTGATGGAGACGTCGTCGATCCGCGGCAAGGCGCTGTACCTGCAGGGACGGCTCGACGACGCACGGCGCGCGTTCGAGCAGATGGACCGTGAAGCCCGGCAGAGCGGCAACGCGCTCGGGCGCCACTGGTGCACGCTCGGTCTCGTCGAATGCGGACTGCGTTCGGGCGAACTGTCCCCGGAGTCGGCGCTTGCGCTGCTCGCCGAGGTGCGACGTTTCGCGTCGGCGATCGAGATCGGCGACCCGGCGGAAATCATCCGGCAGCACGGGCTGGCCGCGCTCTTTCATCTGCGGGCGGGCGACCGGCCGGCCGCACGCGAAGCGGCCGCGCTCGCCGCGACGCTGATCGGTCGCACGCGGCTATGCGGCTTCTGGGCGCTCGAGGGCTACAGCGGGGCGGTCGAGACCGCGCTCGCGCTCGCCGGCGACGAGCCCGAGTGGCTGGCGCAGGCCCGGGCGATCTCGCGCCATTTCGACCGCCTCGCCCGGCACTACCCGATCCTGCGCCCGCGCGCGGCGTGGGCCGCCGCGCTCGTCGACGCGAAGCGCGACGGTCGCGATGCCCCGACGCGCGCCGGCTACGGGCAGGCCTGCCGGCTCGCCGAACGCTGGCACGTCGGACTCGACCGGATGCTGCTCGCGCAGGCATGAACTCGTTCGCCGGGTGCATATCGGCGCCGGCGCGACGCAACCGCTGTCAGAATGCGCGCTTCGCGGCGCCCGCAGCGCACGCTGTCCCTGCACGCCTGTCCCACGACGAACCGGAACCCTCCACTCATGCGCATCGAAACCCTTGCGGTACACGCCGGCTACCAGCCCGAGCCCACGACCAAGTCGGTCGCCGTCCCGATCTACCAGACCGTCGCGTACGCCTTCGACAACGCGCAGCACGGCGCCGACCTGTTCGACCTGAAAGTCGCGGGCAACATCTACACGCGGATCATGAATCCGACCGAAGACGTGCTCGAGCAGCGCGTCGCCGCGCTCGAAGGCGGCGTCGGCGCGCTCGCGCTGGCTTCGGGGATGGCGGCGGTCACGTACTCGATCCAGACGATCACCGAGGCGGGCGACAACATCGTCTCGGCCAGCACGCTGTACGGCGGCACCTACAACCTGTTCGCGCACACCTTCCCGCTACAGGGCATCGAAACGCGCTTCGCCGACGCGCGCAGGCCCGAGACCTTCGCCGCGAAGATCGACGCGCGAACGAAGCTGATCTTCGTCGAATCGATCGGCAACCCGCTCGGCAACGTCGTCGACATCCAGGCGCTCGCCGACATCGCGCACGCGCACGGCATTCCGCTCATCGTCGACAACACGGTGCCGAGCCCGTACCTGTGCCGCCCGTTCGAGCACGGCGCCGACATCGTCGTGCATGCGCTCACCAAATACCTCGGCGGGCACGGGAACAGCATCGGCGGCGCGATCGTCGACAGCGGCAAGTTCCCGTGGGCCGAGCACAAGGCGCGCTTCAAGCGCCTGAACGAGCCCGACGTCAGCTACCACGGCGTCGTCTACACCGAAGCGCTCGGGCCGGCGGCCTACATCGGGCGCGCGCGCGTCGTGCCGCTGCGCAACACGGGCGCGGCGATCGCGCCCTTCAACTCGTTCCTGATCCTGCAGGGCATCGAGACGCTGCCGCTGCGCATGGACCGGATCTGCGAGAACGCGCTCGCCATCGCCCATCACCTGCAGAAGCATCCGAAAGTGGGCTGGGTGCAATACGCCGGCCTGCCCGACCACCCCGATCACGCGCTGGTGCAGAAATACATGGGCGGGCGCGCGTCGGGCATCCTGTCGTTCGGGCTGAAGAAAGGCGGACGCGACGCCGGCGCGCGCGTGCTCGACGCGCTGAAACTCTTCCTGCGGCTGGTGAACATCGGCGACGCGAAATCGCTGGCGACGCACCCGGCGTCGACCACGCACCGCCAACTCTCGCCCGAGGAACTGGCGAAAGCGGGCGTGAGCGAGGACATGATCCGGCTGTCGATCGGCATCGAGCACATCGACGACCTGATCGAGGACCTGGACCGGGCGCTCGAGGCCGCCTGATGGCGGCCGGCGAAGGCGCGGGCCTTCGCCGCGAGCGGCCGGTTCGCGACGCGCGCACGAGGGTTCGCGCGTCGCGGCGCCGCTTAAGTGCGGCTCGGTGCGTAGGCCGGCCGCACCCCTTCCTTGCGCTCGCGCGTGACCCGCTGGAAGACTTCGCGCTCGCCGAGCCTCTTCAGGTACGGCTTGAGCTCGGCGATCGGCTCGAGGAAATCGCGCCCGTAGATCGCGCGCGTGGCCATCGTGACGAGCGGCAGGTGCACGAAGGCCGCGCAGTCGGCGATCGTGAGCTCGCTGCCCGCGATGAACGGCGAGAAGCGCACGAGCCGCGCCAGGCCCCGGACGCCTTTCTCGAGCTGAGGCTCGACGCTGCGCTTCGTTTCCTCGGACACGGTCTTGCCGAAGAACGCCTCCGGATAGAGCCGACGCGACTCGAGCTCCAGGTGCAACTCGATGTAGTCGTTGAGTTCACGCGCCTGCGCCCGGGCGAGCACATCCCTGGGCCACAAGGGCTGCTGCGGGTACGCGTCCTCCAGGTACTCGCAGATCACGCGCGACTCGGTCAGCACGACCCCGTCGACTTCGAGGAACGGAACCTTTCCCAGCGCCGAGCGCTCGACGAACGCCGGATCCTGCGACGGAGGCAGCGTCGCATCCTCGTCGAACGCGACGCCTTTCTCGAGGAGAACGAGCCGGACCTTGTTGTGGTAGTTGCTGAACCGCGTGCCGCAAAGCTTGATCATCGATGTCCCTCGAATGGTTCGGATCGGCGGCCGATCGTAGGTCGATCGGGCGCCCCGGTTCGATTGGACTTCAAATCGCCGCCGTGCGCCACGCCTGCACCGATTCCTTTTCCTCGCCCGCGCGCTGCGTCGGCTCCGATGGATTCGTGGCGCGCTGCTCCGACGCCGCTTCGTCCGCCTCTCGCTGCGTGGGTACCGGTTCGCGCTCGCCGCTACGCACCGCCTCCACCGCATCGCTTCGCCGCAACACGACGCGATCGCGCGGCGTGCGATCGAGCAGCAATCGGGTGACGTCGGGCCGCGCGTAATGGCCCGCCGGATCGGCCGCTGCCTTGGCGAGCGAAATCATGCCCAGGTCGATCTCGGCGTAGACGAGACCCTCGACGTTCTCGGGCAGCGGCTCGTGCATCGACTGTCCGTCGGGCGCGTAGATCGCCGCAAAGCCGCCGCCCTCGAGCAGCAACTGGCGCTTCGTCGGATCGTCGCCGCACAGCATCTGCACCATTTCCTTCGAGACCGTCGCACACGGCGCAATCACGAAGCACTGGCCCTCGACCGCGTAGATGCGGCTCGCCGCGTTGTTCACCTCGGGCCCCAGCGCATACGCGCCGCCGCGGTACAGCGAAAAGCTCGGCCAGGCTGCGACGTGCACCTGCTCGTTCTGCGCGTACATCGCGTATTTCGACAGCGGCTGCAGGTGCTCCCAGCAGCACATCGCACCGATGCGCCCGAGCGGCGTCGCGTGCACGGCCAGGTCGCTGCCGTCGCCTTCGCCGAACACGGTGCGCTCGACGTGCGTGGGTTTCAACTTGCGCCGGCGCGCGACGGTTTCGCCGTCGGCGTCGACGATCCACTGCCCCATGTAGAGGCTGCCGCCGCTCTTCTCGCTGTGGCCCATCACGACCATGATCCGGTTGTCCTTCGCCGCCCGCGCGATGCGTTCGGCCTCGGGCGACCCGTAGACGAGCGAGTTGTCGTGGTAGCGCTGGACGAACTGCATGCCCCACGCCGGCGAATCGAGCCAGATGAACCACGGATAGCCGGGCAGCCAGGTCTCGGGAAACGCGACGAGCTTCGCGTCGTGCGCGGCCGCCTCCTCGATCAGCGAAACGGCCTTGTCGATCGATGCCGACAGGTCGAGGAAGACCGGCGCCGCCTGGACCGCCGCGACGCGGTATTTCGGGTGCGCGATGCTCATGTCGGGGCTCCTGCTGGGTGGCGTGGCACGCCGCGTCGAACGCGGCGCAACCCGTTGGTCCCCCGGACACGAGGTTCTTGACGGGCGCGGGCCGCCGTCGGGTTGCCCGCGCCCGGCGCCGTCAAAGGCGCGCTTCGAGGATCAGGTTGAACGGCGTTTCCGCCGCGCGCCGGAAGCGCGTGAATCCGGCCTGGCGGAACACCTCGCGCAGCCGCGCCTCGCCGGCCTGCGCGCCGAGGACGAGCGCGCCGCCCTCGGAGATCGCATGCGCGCAGCACAGCGTGGTCGACGCGGCGTAATACAGCCGAGCGACCGGCGAGAGGTTGTTCTCGACCCGGTCGTTGGCGAAGGGTTCGACCAGCATCACCGTCCCGTCGGGCGCGAGAACCTCGGCGGCGTGGCGAGCCGCGGCGACCGGGTCCCCCATGTCGTGCAGGCAGTCGAAGAAGCACAGCAGCCCGTAGTCCCGCCCGGGATAGTCGACCGCTCCGGCCACGTCGAAGGCGACCCGATCCTCGAGCGCCTCGTCGGCGGCGTTGCGCCGGGCCTCGTCGATCGATTGCTCGTGCACGTCGAAGCCGTGGAAGCGCGAGCGCGGGAACGCCTGCGCCATCAGGACGGTCGAATGGCCGTAGCCGCAACCGACGTCGGCCACCGCGATGCCGGCTTCGAGCCGCTCGACGACGCCGTCGAGCGCGGGCAGCCACTCGGGCACCAGGCTGCCGCGGTAGGCGTTGCGGTAGAAGGCCGCCACGCCGCAGTAGAGGCGGCCGTCGTGCGCGCCCCACGAAATGCCGCCGCCAGTGCGGAAAGCCTCGACGGCCTTGTCCTCGTCGAACCACATCGACGCGGGCACCTGCCACGCATGCGGGAGGAAGACCGGGCTGTCCTCGTCGGCCAGCACCAGCGCCTGCTCGGGCGTCAGCTCGTAGGTGTCGCTCGCGCCGTGGTACTCGACGTAGCCGCCGGCGGCCTGCGCGTTCAGCCACTCGCGCACGTAGCGCTCGGCGCAGCCGGCGCGCGCGGCGAGCGCCGCCGAGCCGATCGGTCCGGCGTTCGCCATCGCCTTGTACAGGCCCAGCTTGCTGCCCAGGCTGACCATCACGCCGCCGTAGCCGGCCGACAGGTCGGCTACGGCGCGTGCGACGAAGGATTCCAGTTTCGTCCGATCGATCACGGGTGCGTCCATGGTGTTGTGCTCCTTGCCTGCTTCGGAAGACCCCGAAACGCACGCTCATGATCGCGGCGCGCCCGCGCCGCCGGAAGAGCCGGAATCGCCCGGAATCGGTTCGTTCGTGCCGCAGCGCCCGGCGGGCGCGAGCGCGCGCCCGGCGACCGGATCCGCGACGGCGCCGGCAGGCGAAACGCGCCACGTCAGCCTCGTCGCGCTGCCCGATTCGGTCGTCTCCACGCTGTTCGGCATCTACGACGTCCTGAACGCGTTCGGGCCGATGGGGCTGGACGCGCGTCCGGGCGCCCGGGCGCCGTTTCGCCTCGAGATCGTCGGCGAGGCGGTCGGACGCCTGAAGCTGGCGAGCGGCGTTCCGGTCGACGTGCTGCGCTCGATCGATACCGTCGAGACGAGCGACATCGTGATGGTTCCGTCGGTGCTGCTGCGGCCGGAGGGCTGGCGCACGGGCCGCTATCCGCGGCTCGTCGAATGGGTGCGCGCGATGCACGAGCGCGGCGCCGTGCTGTGCTCGGCGTGCTCGGGCATCTTCCTGCTGGCCGAAACCGGCCTGTTCGACGGAAAGGACGCGACGGTGCACTTCGGCTACGCGCGCGCGTTCGCGGCGACGTATCCGGCCGTGCGGATCCATCCCGAGCGCGTGCTGATGATCTCGGGCCTGCGCGAAGAGCTGGTCAGCTCGGGCGCGTCGACCACCTGGCACGATCTCGTGCTCTACCTGATCGCGCGCTACGCCGGGGCGAGCGCGGCGCAGGACATCGCGCGCCTGTTCGCGCTGCAATGGCACCAGGACGGGCTCACGCCGTACATCGTCTTCGAGGGCCGCAGCGACCACGGCGACGCCGAGATCCAGGGCGCGCAGCAGTGGGTGCGCGATCATTTCCCGGTGGCCAACCCGGTGGATCAGATGATCCGCCGATCGAAGCTCGCCGAGCGCACGTTCAAGCGGCGCTTCACGAGCGCCACCGGGCTCACGCCGATCGCCTACGTCCAGCGCCTGCGCATCGAGGACGCCAAGCGCCGCCTCGAGCAGACCGATGCCACGGTCGACGAGATCGGCTGGCGCGTCGGCTACGAGGATGCCGCGTTCTTTCGCAGGCTGTTCAAGCGAACGACCGGGCTCGCGCCGAGCGCTTATCGCAAGCGCTTTCGCATCCCCGAGTTCGCGCGCGCCGGACCGCCGCCTCCATATCTTTATGCGCAGAAGCGCGATGCATGACGTCGGCACCCCGAGGTGGAAGACTTCGCGCTCCGATCGCCCCGATCGATCTTCCGGCCCTTTCGATGACACCGCTTGCGCCCGCCCTTCGCTGCCCGACCCCGACCGCCTCGCGGCGGCCGGCGTGCCTGCGAATGCGGCCGCGATGTCCGCGTCATTGACTCCGTTTCGGCCGCGCCGCACGCGCCGCTGAGCCGGCCCGCGTGGGCCCGAACGCGCCCGCGCATTCCCTCGCCCGCCGCGCCCGACGCGCGCGCACGTGCACACACCGTGCGCCGGACGCGCCGCCGGCGCGACCCCGTTCCCCGAGGACTTCATTCGCCATGAGCAACATCACTCCCCTGGAGGTCGGCTTGCCGCCTCCGCTGATTCGCCTCGAGGGCGTCGTCAAGTCGTTCGCGATGCCCGATGGCCGGCGCTTCGATGCCGTCCAGTCGGTGTCGCTGCAGGTGCGCGAAGGCGACGTGTTCGGGCTCATCGGCAAGAGCGGCGCCGGGAAATCGACGCTGCTGCGCCTGATCAACCTGCTCGAGCGTCCGGACGCCGGGCGCGTGTTCGTCGCCGGCCGCGAGCTGACCGCGCTGGGCAAGCGCGAACTGCGCAGCGCACGGCAGGCGATCGGCATGATCTTCCAGCAGTTCAACCTGCTGCAGAACGCGACCGTCGCCGACAACGTCGCCTTTCCGTTGCGCATCCACGGCGGCCACACGAAGGCGCAGATCGCGCAGCGCGTGCACGAGTGCCTCGAGGTCGTCGGCCTGTCCGAGAAGATCGACGCGTATCCGGCCCGGCTCTCCGGCGGACAGAAGCAGCGCGTCGCGATCGCGCGCGCGCTGGCGTCGCGCCCGGCGGTGATGCTGTGCGACGAGCCGACGTCGGCGCTCGACGCCGAGACGACCCGCTCGGTGCTCGACACGCTGCGCACGATCAACGCGAAGCTGAACGTGACGATCGTGATCGTCACGCACGAGCTGTCGGTCGTGCGCTCGCTGTGCCGCCGCGTCGGCGTGATGCAGAACGGCGAGCTGCTCGAGCAGTTCGACGTCGGGCATCCGCCGGAACGACCCCGGACGCAACTGGGCCGCGAACTCGCCCGCCGCCGGATCGATGCGGACGAGATCGACGCCGCGAACCCCGACGGCGACGCGCCGTCCGACGACTCCGCACGGACGCGCTCGCATGCCTGAGAACCTCGTCGCGCTGCTTCCCGAACTCTGGCTCGCGCTCGGCCAGACGCTGCTGATGCTCGGCATTGGCCTCTCGGCCGCGGTGCTGCTCGGCGGGCCGCTGGGCATCTGGCTGTTCCTGCTCGGCCCGGGCCAGTCGCTCGAGAACCGGGCGCTGTTCGCCGCGGTCGACTGGGTGACCAATACGGTGCGCTCGTTCCCGTTCATCATCCTGCTCGTCGCGCTCGTTCCGTTGACGCGCGTCGTCGCCGGAACGTCGATCGGACCGGTAGCCGCTGCCGTGCCGTTGTCGTTCGCCGCGATTCCGTACCTGGCGCGGTTGATCGAACAGACGCTGCGCGACGTTCCGCACGGCGTCATCGAGGATATTCGCTCGGTGCAAACACAGCTCGCGATGGTGTGGCTTATGATTTCTCCGCGGAAAATAGCGCTTTTGCGGTGAGCGATATAGGATTCCGATCAGGCTATAGCGTTCTCGCAGTCGACAAGATCATAGATCTTCACCTGTGTGCATCGCAGGATCTCTATCAGTGCTTCCCTCTCTACACCTACGACGCCGAGGGCGGTCACCGTCGCGACAACGTCACCGACTGGGCGCTTTCGCAGTTTCAGCTGCACTATGGCGGAGTGAAAATCCGCAAGCGCGATATTTTTCATTACGTTTACGCAATCCTGCACCATCCGGCTTACCGCGAGAAATACGCGGCGAATCTCCGGCGTGAGTTGCCACGTATTCCGTTTGTCGCGAATTTCGCGGCCTTCGCGAAGGCAGGCGAAAAACTCGCGGCCCT
>JAKFES010000139.1:0-1799 GCA_036675585.1 Burkholderiaceae bacterium | reverse complement strand
TTTGCGGTGCTGCTCGCGGTGCCGATCGGCATCTTCGGCGCGATGCTTGCGCTTGCCGTCGTCGGCCTCACCAACAATATCTACGCGCAGATCGGCCTGATCCTGCTGATCGGCCTGTCGGCGAAGAACGCGATCCTGATCGTGGAGTTCGCGAAGGTCGCCACCGACAAGGGCACCGATCCGGTCGAGGCGGCGGTCGGCGCGGCGCAATTGCGCCTGCGCCCTATCCTGATGACCTCGTTCGCATTCATCCTGGGCGTGCTGCCTCTGGCGCTCGCGACCGGGGCGGGCGCGGCGGCGCGCGTATCCCTGGGCGTCGCGGTGTGCGCCGGCATGACCTTCGCGACGCTCGTCGGCATCTTCATCATTCCGGTGCTGTTCGCGGCAGTGGAGCGCGTGGTGCAGTGGCGGCGCAAGCGGCCGGAGCCGGTGCCGGAGGAGGCGACGATATGAGGCGTGCCGCCGTGCTTGTCGTCGTGCTTGCGGTCCCGGGCTGTGTCGTGGGACCGGATTATCGGCGCCCGGACGTCGAGCTGCCTGCGACGTATCATCGCGCGCCGTCCGATGCGCTCGCCGGCTCCATCGCCGACGTCGCGTGGTGGCAGGTGTTCGGCGACCCGCAGCTCGTGGCGCTTATCGAGGCTGCGTTGCGCGGGAACTTCGACCTTGCCATCGCGGCGGCCCAGATACTCGAGGCCCAGGCGCAGGTCATCGCAGCGCGCTCGCCGCTCTATCCGCAGCTGTCGGGGCAGGTGCAGGGCACGCGCAGCAACGACAATGCGGCGTTCGAGAGCGCCAGCAGCTTTCTCGCGGCGCTTGCGCTGTCCTGGGAGATCGACTTCTGGGGCCGTTACCGGCGGGCGACCGAATCGGCGCGTGCGATCCTGCTCTCGACCGAGGAAGGCCGCCGGGCGGTAATCGCGTCGCTCGTATCCGGCGTTGCACAGCAGTATCTTCAAGTCACCGGACTGCGTGAGCGCCTCGACGTGGTGCAACGTACCGCCGCCACGCAACGCGATTCCCTGCGCCTCGTCACGCTGCTGGCGCAGCAGGGCGTGCAATCGGCGGCGGAAGTGCGCCAGGCCGAGAGCCAGGTGCTCGCGACGGAGAGCCAGATCCCCGGGCTCGAGCGGCAGATCGCGCAGGCGGAGGATGCGCTCGCCATACTGCTCGGCGAGCCGCCACGCGG
Organism: Burkholderiaceae bacterium; assembly: GCA_036675585.1. Lineage (GTDB taxonomy): Bacteria > Pseudomonadota > Gammaproteobacteria > Burkholderiales > Burkholderiaceae_E > Zeimonas. Next base: position 610 of record JAKFES010000139.1, on the reverse strand, counting down.
ATTCGACGCGATCGCCGTCATGCCGACGATCGCCATCCCGCCGGAGGTGCCGACCGGCCTGCCTTCCGGGCTGCTCGAGCGGCGTCCCGACATTCGGCAGGCGGAGCAGCAGCTCATCGCCGCGAACGCCAACATCGGCGTGGCGAAGGCGCAGTTCTTTCCCCGCATTTCGCTCACCGGCGCGCTCGGCCGTGTGAGCAGCACGCTGCACGGCGTGGTGAGCGGAGACGGCCACCGTCTCGGCACGCTCGACGGCGTGCTGAGCATGCCGTTCTTCACCGGCGGCGCGCTTACCGCGAATTACGAGGTCGCGCGCGCGCGTGCGCAGCAGGCTGCCCTCGGCTACCGGCGCACCATCCTCATCGCGCTCCAGGAAGTGTCCGATGCGCTCGTGGCCTACGATCGCAACCGGGTGGAGGCCGAAGCGAATCGCGGGCTCGTCGCCGTCACGTCCGAGTCGCTGCGCCTCGCGATGCTGCGCTTCAAGTCCGGTGTCATCAGCTATCTCGAAGTGCTCGATGCCCAGCGCCAGCTCTTCTCCGCGCAGCTCAACCTGAACGCGGCCGAGCTCAATCAGCGCCTCGCCGCCGTCCAGCGCTACAAGGCGCTC
>JAKFES010000260.1:0-1815 GCA_036675585.1 Burkholderiaceae bacterium | reverse complement strand
TCGCAGGTCGTGCGCGGGCGCATCGAGGCGCAGCCGCGGCCGGCCGCGCCGGTGCGCTCGCGGCCCGGCTGGCGTTGGCTCGTGCCCGCCGGAATGGGCGCTGCTGCATCGCTCGCACTCGGTCTCGCCCTGGGGTTGGCGCTGACGATGCCGGCGGCTTCGGTTTCGCCGCTCGCCCGCTCGCTCGAAGTCTTCGCGCCGGTCGCACCCGGCGGGTTGTGCGCCGGCTCGCTTTCGTGCCGGCGCCTCGAATCGGAAATCACACGATGAGGCAGAACCTCCTGCGGATCGCGCTCGCGCTGTCGCTGCTCGTCAACCTGGGCGTGCTCGGCGCGATCGGGTGGCGATCGTTCCAGGCGCAACCGGTCGCCTCGGGCGTATCGGCGGATTTTCCCGGGCTCGCGCGCTATCTGGACCTCGATGCCGAGCAGCAACGGCGGTGGCGCGAAGCCGAGGCGGGATTTCTCGATCGTTTCCGCGCGGCTTCGCAGGAGATCCACGCGCGCCGCGACCGGTTGATCGAAGCGATCTTCGTGCCGTCGCCCGATCGCGCGCAGATCGAAGCCGAGCGTGCGGCGATCGCGGCCTTGCAGCAGGAGCAGCAGCGGCAGGTCATCGAACAACTGCTTCACGAGCGCGACCTGCTCGACGATCGCCAGCGCGAGCGGCTGCGCGAACTGCTGCTTCGCCAGCCGGCCGGCGCGTCCGGTTTCGAGGAACTGCATCGCGAATGACGGGGAACGTTTCCGGGGGAACTTTCCCGCGCGTGCTTCGTTTCAGCATCGAGGCCGCCGGATGCGGCGGCGTCGAACACCCTCGAAAACGGAGCGAACGATGAAACGCAATGCATTGGGCCTGATGATCGCGACCGCCCTGGTCGCCGGACCCGCGTTGGGCCTTCCCGCATACGCCGCGACGGAAGCGGCACACGGCCATGCGCATGAGCACGGCGCCGAAGCACCGACGCTCAAGCTCGATCACGGGCGCAAATGGGCGAGCGACGAAGCGCTGCGCTCGAGCATGGCGAAGATCGGCGGCGCGGTCGAAGCGAAGCTGCCCGCGGTGCACGACGGCGCGATGAGCGCCGCGCAGTACGACGCGCTCGGTCGCGAGATCGACGCCCAGGTGGCGAACATCGTGCAGAACTGCAAGCTCGAGCCGGCTGCGGACGAAGTGCTGCATGCGATCCTCGCCACGCTGCTGCACGGAAACGAGACGCTGCAGGGCAAGAACGGAAAGGCCGAACGCCGCGCGGGCGTCGTGCAGGTCGTGCAGGCGCTCGAGCAGTACGCGGCGCATTTCGAGCACCCGGGGTTCCACGCGCCCGACGCGGGACACTGAACGGCAGCGGGCTTCGCGGCATCCGCCAGGCGCGTGCCGCGGGGCCCCGGCCCCCGCGGGGTAGCCGTTTCCTTGCCCCGATGGCCCGCTGCGGCGGGTTCGCGGATTCGTTTCGCCGCGAGGGCCCGCGTATCATCGGTTGCATGGAAGGCTGCCGATGACGTCCCTGCGAGACACGAGCGGCGCGCGCTGGCGAGCGCTCATCGCGTTCGTCGCGCTCGCGGCCGGACTGGCGCTGGCGACGATCGGCCTCGCTGCCGACCCCGCGACGCGCAGCGCGCTCGTGTTGACGCTCGAGGGGGCGATCGGCCCCGCCAGCGCCGACTACGTCGTGCGCGGGATTCGTCGTGCCGAGCGCGACGGGGCGGCCGCGGTCGTGCTGCGCATGGACACGCCGGGCGGCCTCGACACCTCGATGCGCGAGATCATTCGCGCGATCCTCTCCTCGCCGGTGCCGGTGCTCGCCATCGTCGC
>JAKFES010000184.1:0-1826 GCA_036675585.1 Burkholderiaceae bacterium | reverse complement strand
TATGCGCGGCCGATGCGCGCGGCGTATCGACGCGGTGCGCGACGATCTGATGCCCATACAGGTTGAAGTCGATCCAGTCGGGATGGCTTCGCCCCTCGGAGCAGCCGAGGACATTGCCATAAAAATGGCGCGCGGCGTCCAGATCGTCGACGGGAAAAGCGATGTGAAAGGGGGCGAGGCCGGTCATGCTCCCCATTTGCCGCACTCGCGCGCAATACGCCAGTCCGGGACTTGGGTTGTGCGCCGCAACATGCTAGGCGCGCGCCCATGCTGACGATCAACGGAATCACTGTACGCCTTGGCGGGCGCGCCATCCTCGAACGTGCCACCGCGAGCCTGCCGGCCAAAAGCCGCGTCGGGCTGATCGGGCGTAACGGCGCGGGCAAATCGACGCTGATGAAGGTGATGATCGGCCAGCTTGAGGCCGACGAGGGCAGCATCGACATGCCGCGCAAGACGCGCGTCGGCTATATCGCGCAGGAAGCGCCGAGCGGAACGGCGACGCCGTTCGACACCGTGCTCGCCGCCGACACCGAGCGCGCCGAACTGCTGACGGCGTCGGAGACCGAACAGGACCCCGACAAGCTCGGCGACATCCATGAGCGACTGATCGCGATCGACGCCTATACCGCGCCCGCACGCGCCGCGCGCATCCTGATCGGGCTCGGCTTCGACGAGGAGATGCAGGCCCAGCCGCTCGACAGCTTCTCGGGCGGGTGGAAGATGCGCGTCGCGCTCGCGGCCTTGCTGTTCTCCGAACCCGATCTGCTGCTGCTCGACGAACCATCGAACCACCTCGACCTCGAAGCGACGCTGTGGCTCGAAAACTTCCTGCGTGCCTATCCGGGGCAGCTCGTCGTGATCAGCCACGAGCGCGACCTGCTCAACAATGTCGTCGACAACATCCTCCATCTCGAAGGCGGCAAGGTCACGCTCTACACCGGCGGCTATGACTCGTTCGAACGTCAACGCGCCGAACGCGCGGCGCAGCTCGCCGCGGCCAAGGCATCGCAGGACGCCCAGCGCGCCAAGCTCCAGGATTATGTAGCCCGCAACAGCGCCCGCGCCTCGACCGCTAAGCAGGCGCAGTCGCGCGCGAAGATGCTCGCGCGGATGCAGCCGATCGCCGCGCTCGCCGAGGATCAGACGCTGGCGTTCGATTTCCCCAGCCCCGACGAACTCAAGCCGCCGTTGATCACGCTCGGCCTCGCGAGCGTCGGTTACGCGGAACGCCCGGTGCTGCAGCGGCTCAATCTGCGCATCGATCCCGACGACCGCATCGCGCTGCTCGGCCGCAACGGCAACGGCAAGACGACGCTTGCACGCCTGCTCGCGGCACAGCTCAGCCCGATGGCGGGCGCTATGGCCGCGTCGGGCAAGATGCGCGTCGGCTATTTCACCCAATATCAGGTCGAGGAACTCGACGGCAGCGACACCCCGCTCGCGCATATGACGCGCGTGATGGAGGGCAAGACGCAGGGCGCGATCCGCGCGCAGCTCGGTCGTTTCGGCTTCTCGGGCAACAAGGCGACCACCCAGGTCGCGAAGCTGTCGGGCGGTGAACGCGCGCGGCTCGCGCTCGCGCTGATCACGCGCGATGCGCCGCACCTGCTCATCCTCGACGAACCGACCAACCACCTCGACGTCGATGCGCGCGAGGCGCTGGTGCAGGCGCTGAACGGCTTCGAGGGCGCGGTGGTGCTCGTCAGCCACGACCGCCACATGCTCGAACTCACCGCCGACCGGCTCGTGCTCGTCGATGACGGCACCGCGCGCGAATATGACGGCAGCATGGACGATTATGTCGACATGATCCTCGGCAAGGG
>JAKFES010000072.1:0-1849 GCA_036675585.1 Burkholderiaceae bacterium | reverse complement strand
CCCAGCGTTTCGAAGACGGCCTTCGCGGCGTGGAACTCGACTTCGGCCGCTTCGTCGTCGCCGAGTGCCCGGCACGCCTGGCCGATCAGAACGCGCACGCGAGCGACCTCGTAGGGCGCCTCGAGCTCGCGCCAGAAATCGAACGCCCGGCGCAACGCGGCGAGCGCGGCGCGCGCATTGCCGTCCGCCAGCTCGAGCGCTCCGCGCCACTGCGCAGCGCCCGCTGCCAGCACTTCCGTGTCGAAACGGCTCGCGATCGCTTCCATCTCCACGCACGCTGCGCGCGCTTCGGTCCGATCGCCCGTGCACAACGCGATTTCCGCTTGCGTCGGCAGGAGTTGCGCGCGCTGCAGCGGCTCCTTCGTCTCGCCGAGCGCGCGACGAATGCCTGCGCGTGCGGTCCCGGCGTTGCCCTGCGCGAGGCGCAGCAAGGCGAGTCCGGGCTGCGGCTCGAAGCCGAGCTCGGCCGCGGCCCGGTAGGCGTCGTCGGCCGCGCCGAGCTCGCCGCGCAGGCGATGCAGTTCGGCTTGCCGGTAGAGCGCAGCGGCGGGCGGCGTGCGACCGGCGCCCGTCGACGCGCGCCGACACGCGCGCTGCGCTTCGGTCATCGCGTCGCGCCACGCTCCGTGCATCTGCAGGATCTCGGCGCGGTGCACGAGGCAGCTGCCGGTGAACGCCTCGAGCCCCGCTTGCCGGTCGCACCAGCGGCCGAGCGCCTCGGTCCATTCGCGCGCACGTTTCGAGGCCTGCACCTGTTGGCAAGCGTCGATGACGCTGCAGTAGACCAGGCCCGTCATGATCGGCGAGAGCTCGCCGGCGACGACCGCGAGCATGGCGTCGTCGAGCAGCGAGAGCCCGGCGTGCACGTTTCCCTGCAGGATCAACGCGCGGCCCTGCTGATGACGCGCGCAGGTGGCGAGATCGATGTCCGCGAACCGCTCTCCCAGCTCGGCGGCGCGGCTCGCGCTCAGATGCGCGCGCACCGGGTCGCCTTCGTTCAATTGCCGTTCGGCAGCCGACAGCAGCAGGTATCCCTGCTCCGCGCAATCGCGGTTCGCGACGAGCCGCCGTGCGCGCGCGAGCCAGCCGCTCGCCTGCGCTGCGCGGCCGCGCAGCAGGAAAACGAGCCCGAGCCAGAAGGCGCACCGCGCGGCGGACAGCGGGTCGTCGTTCCTCGCATGTTCGTGATGCGCGCGATCGAGATAGCGGTCGAAATCGCTTTCCCGGCCGACGAGGTACGCCGAGGTGGCGAGCCGCTCGAGGTCGCGGGCACCCAGCGCCGCCAGCGCGTCGGCAGCGGACAGCAGGCGATACGCTTCGCTCCAGTTCCGCCGGCGACAGGCTTCGCGTCCCTGCTCGAGAGCGCCGGGTTCGGGCGCGACGAAAGTTGCCGGTCGGCGGGCGCGGTTCGCACGCCGGGGTACCGTGCCGGGGGACGCCGTATGACTCGTCGGCATGGCGATTGCTGCCCCGCTCGTCAATGCCATTCTGGACCATGATGCGCCGCCGAGGCCTTCTTCGCATCCTCGCCGCCTGCGCCGCCGCGCCCGCCTGCGCACCTCGGGCGGTGGCGTCCGACGCCGCGCGAGCGAGTCCCGACCACCGCGCAGGCACGCGGGAGGATTCGACCATGCACCGCAAGCCCGTTCCCTCCTCCGGACAACGGCTCCCCGTCATCGGCTGCGGCACGTGGATCGGCTTCGACGTCGCTCCCGGCAGCGCCGAATACGCGCGCCTGCGCGAAGTGCTCCGCGCGCTCTTCGACGCCGGCGGCTCGGTCGTCGACAGCTCGCCGATGTACGGGAAAGCCGAAGACATCACCGGCCGCCTGCTCGAGGAAGCGGGCACA
>JAKFES010000015.1:0-13103 GCA_036675585.1 Burkholderiaceae bacterium | reverse complement strand
GGGGCACGTCGCAGTGGAGTCGCTGGTGTCGGCGCTCGCGCCGGGCGTTCGCCGGTTGCTCGAATCCTCGATCTACCTACTGTGCATCGCCGCGAGCCTGTTGTTCGTCTACTACTCGTGGCAGGTGCTGTCCTCGGCATGGGTGAGCGGTGAGCGCGACATCCGCGCCGCCGAACTGCCGCGCTGGGTGTTATTCGCGGTGATGCCACCTGGCTTCCTGCTGATCGCCGCCGAGTTCGTCCGCTTGCTGGCGCGCGGCGAAAGCTACTTCGGCGGCGAGCCCGCCTCGCGCCCGAGCGTCTGAGATGTCCTGGGAACTCGCCGCGATGCTGCTCTTCGGCGGCATCGTCTTCCTGATGGCGCTCGGCGTGCCGGTGGCGTTCGCCTTTCTTGTTGTGAACCTCGTCGGCGTCTTCGTGCTCATGGGCGGGGAGGCGGGACTGTTGCAGCTCGTGGCCAACTCGAGCGAGGCGGTGACGAAGTTCGCGCTCGTTCCCGTTCCGCTATTCCTGCTGATGGGCGAACTGTTCTTTCACACCGGACTCGCAAAGCGGGTGTTCGATGCGCTCGACATCTGGTTCGGTCGACTGCCGGGGCGCCTTTGCTACGTCACCGTCGCGGGCGGAACCGCCTTCGCCACGCTGTCAGGTTCGAGCATGGCGAACACCGCAATGATGGGCGCGTTGATGGTTCCCGAGATGACGCGCCGCGGCTACAAGAAGAAGATGGTGATCGGCCCGATCCTGGGAACCGGCGCGCTGGCGATGATCATTCCGCCGTCGACGCTGGCCGTTCTGCTCGGCACGCTTGCGCGCATCGACATCGGCGCGCTGCTGATCGCCGGCATCGTTCCCGGGTTGCTGCTCGCCGCCAGTTACGCGGCGATGATCTACCTGCAGATCCGCATCGACCCCGCCGCGGCGCCCGCCTACGACGTCGATTCGCCTTCGTCGGCGGCGCAGTGGCGCGTGGCCGCGTTGAACTTCGTGCCGATGCTCCTCGTCGTGCTGGTCGTCGTGGGCATGATCATCTTCGGCGTGGCGACCCCTACCGAGGCAGCTGCCTTCGGTGTGCTCGGCGTCGTGCTGCTCGCAGTGGGCTTTCGCTGCCTGAGCTGGAAGGCGGTCGTCGCGTCCACGTCGAGCACGCTCGCCGTTACCGCGATGGTCTTCCTCATCATCATCGGCTCTTCCACCTTCAGTCAGCTGCTCGCCTTCAGCGGAGCCACGTCGGGAATCCTTTCGCTGGTTTCCGGCGTCGACGTTACGCCGCTGGCGATGCTCGCGGCGATGTTCGCGGTCCTGCTGTTCCTCGGTTGCTTCATGGACCAGGTCTCGATCATGCTGCTGACCCTTCCGCTGTTCATCCCGCTCGCGCAGAGCCTCGGTTTCGATCTCGTCTGGTTCGGCCTGCTGCTGCTGCTCGGTCTCGAGGTCGGTCTGATCACGCCGCCGTTCGGCTTGCTGTTGTTCGTGATGATGGGAACGGCGCCGAAGGGCACGACGCTTCCCGAGATCGCTCTCGCAGGCATGCCATACATCGCCTGCGCGCTGCTCGTCGTGCTCGCCGTTGTGGCGTTTCCGCAGCTGGCGTTGTACCTGCCGTCCCTGATCCGTTGAACGTTCACCACCTCCAACCCTGAGGAAACGCGATGGCCTACTGTGAAGTCGAACCGGGCGTGCGCCTGTATTACGAGGATTTCGGATCGGGCGAGCCGTTCCTCTTCGTGCACGGTGGCGCGATGAGTCACGAGATGTGGGAGCAGCAGGTCCATGACCTCGCCGACGGATTCCGGGTCGTCAGCGTCGATCTCCGGGGTCATGGCGAAAGCGACAAGCCTTCGCACGGGCACACCTTCGAGCGGCTCACCAAGGACGTGGCGAACCTCGCGACCTACCTCGATCTCGGCCCCGCCAACGTCGTATGCCACGGCATCGGCGGCTACGTCGGGATGCTGCTGGCGCTCGACCGCCCCTGGCTCGTGCGCCGGCTCGCATTGGTGAGTACCGGTGTGCGATTCGTCGGCGGCGACGACGAGCGCGGCGGTTTCTCCACCGAGCTTTGGCAGACCTACTCGCGTGGAATGGCGCGCAACAAGATCGCCGCCACGGCCGAGCTCGTGGAAAAAACGTTCTTCCATCGTGACCCGGGCCCGGTCGTTCGGCAGGCCGTGGTCGACCTCATGATGCAGTGGCCGCTCTACGCGATGAAGACGCTCGGACACGACCTGCAGAATGTCGACCTCGAGGCGCGCCTCGAGGAAATCCGGGTCCCGACGCTCGTGCTGCACGGAAAGCACGACCGCAAGCAGCGCTTCTCGGGCGCTGCACACCTGTGCTCGAAGATCCCGGGCGCGCGGATGATCGCGTTCGAGGAGAGCGCGCACAACCCGCAGGCCGAGGAAGTCGAGAAATTCAACGGCGTCCTGCGCGAGTTCGTCTCCGGGCGTTGAGGAGTCGACGTTCGACGATCAAACGCACGTATCGTCGGCCGGGCTGGCGAGGCGATGCCCGAGCCTCTCCTGCTTGGTCCGGAGATAGCGCAGATTCGAGGCGTTGCGCCCGGCGACGAGCGCGGTGCATTCGGCGATGCGGATCCCCGCGGCGCGCAGCCCCTCGACCTTCGCCGGGTTGTTGCTCATCAGCCGTAGCGAGGAGACGCCCAGTCGATCGAGCATCGGCCTGCACACGTCGTAGCGACGCAGGTCGGCCGGGAAGCCGAGCGCGAGGTTCGCCTCGACGGTGTCCAGGCCCTCGTCCTGCAGTCGATAGGCGCGGATCTTGTTCATCAAACCGATGCCACGGCCTTCCTGGCGCAGGTACAGGACGATTCCCCGGCCTGCGGCGGCGATCCGTTTCAGCGCTTCCTGCAGTTGCGCGCCGCAATCGCAGCGTTGGCTGAACAGTCCGTCTCCGGTGAGGCACTCCGAGTGCACGCGCGCCAGCACGGGCGCTGCGCCGCTCACGTCGCCCAGCGTGAGCGCGAGAGGCTCCCGGCCGCTGTCGCGGTGCACGAACCCGTGCAGCCGGAATCGTGCCCACGGCGTGGGCAGGTCGCACGAGCCGGCGTACTCGACGGCAGCAAGCGCGGGGGCCGCCAGGGTCTCCGTGTCGTTCATGTCGTGACTCGCATGGCGCCGGCGCGCGAGCTTCAACCGAACAGCTTGTTGGCGATCTCGGCGATGTGCCGGCCCTGGAAGTGTGCCCCGGCGAGCTCGTTCTCCGAAGGCTGGCGCGATCCGTCTCCGCCGGCGATCGTCGTCGCACCGTAGGGGCTGCCGCCGACGATCTCGTCCAGCGTCATCTGGCCCTGGTAGCTGTAGGGCAGGCCGACGGTGATCATGCCGAAGTGCATCAGGTTGGTGAGGATCGAGAACAGCGTCACTTCCTGGCCGCCGTGCTGGGTGGCGGTCGACGTGAAGGCGCCGCCGACCTTGCCGTTGAGCGCTCCGCGCGCCCACAGCCCGCCGGCCTGGTCGAGAAAGCTCGCCATCTGCGAGCCCATGCGGCCGAAGCGTGTTCCGGTGCCGACGATGATCGCGTCGTAGTCGACGAGTTGTTCGACTTTCGCGACCGGCGCGGCCTGGTCGAGCTGGTAGTGCGAAGCCTTCGCCACCTCGAGCGGCACGGTCTCCGGGACCCGCAGGATGTCGACTTTCGCCCCTGCCTCGAGCGCGCCCTCGGCGACCGCTTTGGCCATCGTCTCGATGTGTCCGTAGGACGAGTAATAGAGAACCAGAACCTTTGCCATCTCGTTTCGCTCCTGTAGCCAAAAAAAAGGGGCGGGCACCCGGGAAGGGCCCGGTGCCCGGTGAGAAACCGGGAGGTCGGGGAGCGAACGGACGCTCCCTCCGCGAACCGAAGCCGCGTCAGGCGACTTCGACGAGGACGATCTCGGCGTCTTCGAGTGCCGTCACACGCAGTTCGTCTTCATCGCGCACGGCGGCGCCGTCGCGCGCCTGCAGAACCGTTCCGTTGACGTCGATTCTTCCGGTCGCCGGAACCAGATAGGCGCTGCGCTGACGGCTCATCGTGTAGGTCGTCGATTCGCCTGCTTTCAGCCGCGCGCCGAGCACCCTGGCGTCGGCGTGGATGCGCAGCGTGTCCGGGTCGTCCTCGTATCCGCTGGCGAGCGCGACGAAGCGGCCCGCGCGGTCGTCGCCGGGAAACGGCCTGGCGCCCCATGACGGCGGCAGTCCGCGCTGGGTCGGCACGATCCAGATCTGGAAGATCCGGGTGATTCCCGGTTCCAGGTTGAACTCGCTGTGGACGATGCCCGTTCCCGCGCTCATCACCTGGACGTCGCCCGCTTCGGTGCGCCCGACGTTGCCCTGGTTGTCGCGATGCGTGATCGCGCCTTCGCGCACGAACGTGACGATCTCCATGTCCTTGTGCGGGTGCGGAGGGAAGCCGGTGTTCGGCTGGATCGTGTCGTCGTTCCACACGCGCAAAGCGCCCCACCCCATGCGGTTCGGGTCGTAGTAGTCGGCGAACGAGAAATGGTGCTTGGCGTCGAGCCAGCCGTGGTGCGCGCCGCCGAGGCGCTCGAAAGGTCTGCGTTCGATCATCCCGAACTCCCGAATGTCTGCATCCACTCGAGGATAAGGGCGCAACAATCCGATCACTAGGGGGTCGAATCGAAAAGCATTGTTCCACGAATGAAACGGTCGTGTGCGGTGTGCAGGACGACGACGCTCGATGCGAGCATGATTCCCACGTTGTCGAATACCGAACGCCAGTCGCCTGCAACGGCGAGTACTCCACGGCCGCGCCGGCGGGTGCGCTGGCTCGTCCTGCTCATCGCGTTGATCGCCGTTGCGGCCGCGCTCCTCTGCGTTCGCACGTACCGCACGGCGACGATGCTCGCGTCGGCATACGAGGCGGGCGTGCCGCACGCGAGCACCGTTCGGCCGTGGATGACGCTGGACTACGTCGCCTCGACGTATCGCGTGCCCGAGGCGGCGTTGCGCAGCCATCTCGATCTGGCGCCCGATGTGGCGTCCCGGACCACCCTGAAGGCGCTGGCGCGCGGCGCCGGCGTCTCGCTGCCGGACTACGTCGGGGAAGTCCAGCGAGCCATCGCGGCGGCCGCCCCGGAATCGGACCCTGTCCCCGGGTCGGCGGGGCTCCGCTGGATCGAGCCGGAGGGCGACGACTTCATCGCTGCGGTGCTCGTCTACGGATACCCGGCGATCGCGCTCACGCTGATGGTCGGCGCGCTCGGCGTGCCGCTGCCCTCGGCCCTGTCGATGCTCGTCGCTGGTTCGCTCGCCGCGCAGGGCCGCATGAGCTGGCCGCTCGTTGCCGCCGTCGCCACGGCGTCGTCCGTCGCGGGGGATGTCGCGGGCTACGGTCTGGGCCGCCTGCTCGGCGGACGTTTTCTGGACCGTCACGGCCGCTGGCTCGGCGTCACGCGCGCGCGACGCATGCGCGTCGAGCGGCTGCTCGAGCGCTGGGGCGCGCTCGGGGTGTTGCTGAGCCGATCGCTCGTCTCGGTGCTGAGTTCGGCGGTCAACCTCGTTGCCGGCATCGGCCGCTATCGACTGCGCGTTTTCATCCTGCTTGCGCTCGTCGGTCGAGCGCTCTGGACGTCCGCCTATCTCGGGCTCGGCTACGTCGCCAGCGGCGGTGTCGAGCCCGCGGCCGATTTTCTCGCCAGCTTGACCGGACTGCTCGCCTCGCTGGCGCTGCTGGCAGGGCTGGTCGTCCTCCTGCGGCGGTGGCAGCGGCCGAGCGGGATCGCGCGAGGGGCGTGAGCCGCCGTTCGCAGCCGGCGTGCGGCCTCACGGAGGGCGGGATCAGCCGGACCCCACCGGCGCCTGCTTGACGATTTCCAGCACTTGCCGGAAGTGCGGGTGCTCGCTCGTGCCCAACCACTCGAACAGCACCATCTCGCTCGAGACGATCGTCGCGCCCGCCTGCTGCAGGCGCTGCATCGCCAGCCGATGGTCGGCGGGGCGGCGCGATCCGCACGCGGCCTCGACCACCCAGACGCGGCGCTCGCGCCGCAGCAACCCGAGCGCGGTCTGCAGCAGGCAGACGTGCGCTTCGCAGCCGGCGACGACGATCTGGCGGGCGCGCGGCGCGAATTCGTCGATCGTCGCCGCGAGCGCGTCCTCGCAGGCGTCGAAGCGCAGCTTGGCGACGGTCGTATCGCACAGTGCGCGCACGGCGTCGACGTTCGGGCCGAGCCCCTGCGGATTCTGCTCGGTGCCGATGACGGGAATCCCGAGCACGCGCGCGGCCTGGGCAAGATGCACCGCGCCGCGCACGACGTCCTGCCCGCGATGAATCGCGGGCATCAGGCGCGCCTGGTAATCGACCAGGACGAGCGCGCAGCGCTCGGCTTCGATCGCATCCATTTCGTCTCTCCTCGAACCGCCGGCGCAGGAAGCCGGAACGCGCTTCGAGTGTACCCATTGACCCCGGGGCCGGACACCGTTCATCGTGGGGGATCGGACCCTGCCTGTCGTTTCCGGAGACCTCATGAAGATCACCGACGCCGCCCCCTCGAAAGCGAAGCTGATGAGCGGGGACGAATACCGCGAGTCGCTGCGCCGCCTGCATCCGGTCGTCTACGTCGACGGGCGCCGCGTCGAGCAGGTCGCCGACGAACCCCTGCTGCGCCCCGGCGTGAACGCGCTCGCCTTCACCTACGATTTCGCGCTCGATCCCGATCGCGCTCCGGTCGCGCTCGCGAACCAGTCGAAGCGCAACCGCATCGTCAACCGGATGCTGCACGTCGACGAATCGGCGGGCGACCTCCTCAACAAGCTCGAAGCGGTCCGGTTGCTGTGCCAGGAGACGGGCTGCGCGCAGCGCTACCTCGCGCACGACGCGCTCGCCGGGCTCGCGCAGGCCGTCGCGCGCATCGACGACGCGCACGGCTCGACCGAGCATCGCGCGCGCTTCGAGGCGTATCGCGACGACGTCCAGGATCGGGACCTGACGATCGGCATCGCGATGACCGACGCGAAGGGCGACCGCAGCCGCAAGCCGCACCAGCAGGCCAACCCCGATACCTACGTGCACGTCGTCGAGCGCAACGCGAAGGGGATCGTGCTCAGCGGGACGAAGGCGATCGTCACCGGTGCGCCCTACGTTCACGAGCTGCTCGTGATGCCCAGTCGAAGCATGGGGCGCGAGGACGCCGACTTCGCCGTTTGCTGCGCGGTTCCGGTCGACGCCGAAGGCGTGACGATCGTCTCGCGGCCGGCCGGGCGGCCGGGCGAGAAGCTCGAGCACGGCGACGCGCTGTTCTCGCGCAGGTACGGGCAGTCGACGGCGGTCGTCGTCTTCGATCGCGTCTTCGTGCCCTGGGAGCGCGTGTTCTTCGAAGGCGAATGGGAGCACAGCCACGTGCTCACCTACAGCTACGCGACGCATCACCGGCACACCTGCATTGCCGCCCGCGCGGGCTTCGGCGACCTGCTGATCGGAGCGGGGGCCTTGATGTGCGAGGCGAACGGCTTCGACGACCCGGGCGCGAAGAGCACGCTGCGCGAGCCGATGGTCGAACTGATCAAGATCGTCGAGGGCTTCTACGCGTGCGGCGTGGCGGCGAGCGTCTACGCCACGTGCGACGAGGCGAGCGGCGTCTTCATGCCCGATCCCGTGTTCGCCAACATCGGCAAGCTGCTGCTCGCCACGCAGATCTACGACATGCATCGGCTCGCGCACGAGGTCTCGGGCGGGCTCGTCGTCGCGCTGCCCGGGCCCGACGAGGACCACAATCCGGCCACCGCGGCCACGCTCGCCGAGGTGCTGCGGGCGAATCCCGACGTGCCCTATGACAAGCGCATCGAGACGGCGCGCTTCATCGAGGACCTGACCGCGTCGTACCAGGGTGGCTGGTATTCGCTGATCAGCCTGCACGGCGGCGGCTCGCCGGCCGCGATGAAGCAGGAGATCTGGCGCAACTATCCGGTGGGCAGCAAGGTCGAACTCGTCGAGCGGCTGCTCGAGCGCGGCGTCGTGAACGACCCCGAACGGCCGATCGGGCGCAACCGCCAGCCGGGGCGCTGCTGCGATGTCGGGTGCTCGGCGCCGGGGCAGCCGGTGATGGTGGCGATGCCGGCCTCGCGCAAGGCGTCGGGCGGCGCTCGCGAGTGAGCGGCGCGTTCTCGATCGGCCCGCTGCTGCTGCCGTTTTCGCTGCTGGTCGTCCTCGCCTCGGTCTTCGCGGCGCTGTCGATCGGCAAGCGCCTGGGTCGGCGTGCGGGCGTCGATGCCGAGGGCGTGCTGTGGCAGGCGCTGCTGCTGGGCGCACTCGTCGCGCGGCTCGCTTTCGTCGTCGCGTTCGGCTCCGTCTATCGCGAATCCGCGCTGGCCATCGTCGACCTGCGCGACGGCGGGTGGAACGCGCCGGCGGGCTTTGCCGCCGCATGGCTCTACGCAGGGTTCCGGTTCTGGCGTACCCCGGCATTGCGACGTCCGCTGGTCGCCTCACTGCTCGCGGCCACGGTCCTGTTCGTTGCGGGCAACTCGTTCGTGTCGGCGCGCGCCGGCGGCGAGCGGCGTCTTCCCGACCTCGTCCTCGAGTCGCTCGACGGCGGCGCGGTTCGCCTCGACGCCTTCGTCGGCCGGCCGGTGGTCGTCAACCTCTGGGCGACCTGGTGTCCGCCGTGCGTGCGCGAGATGCCGGTGCTGCGCGATGCGCAGCGCGAGCGTCCGGACGTGCACTTCGTCTTCGTCGACCAGGGCGAGTCGCGCCAGCAGGTGGCGAACTGGCTGCGTGCGAGGAACCTGTCGCTCGACAACGTGCTGCTCGATCCGCAAAGGAATGCCACTGCCGTCTTCCGGCAGAACGGCTATCCGGTTACGCTGTTCTTCGACGCCGACGGAAAGCTCGTCGACACGCGGATCGGAGCGCTTTCGGCCGCGACGCTGCAGGCGCGGCTCGTTCGACTGACGCGGTGATGCAAAGCCGTCCGGCCCGGCGGCGAAGGAGGCAGCGATGCCCGCGCGTCTCGACCACACGATCGTCCGCGCCCGCGACCGCAACGCGAGCGCTTCGTTCCTCGCAACGATCCTCGGGCTGGAGCCGCCCGAGTCGATCGGCCGCTTCGCCGCGGTGGCGCTCGGCAACGGCGTGACACTCGACTTTGCCGACGCCGACGAACCCTTCGACAGGGCGCACTATGCGTTCGTCGTTGCCGGGGACGAGTACGACGCGATCTTCGCGCGCGTACGCGAGCACGCCCTGACGTGGTGGGCCGACCCCGGCCGCGGACGTCCCGGCGAAACCTACGTGCGCGCCGACAGCCGGGGCTTCTATTTCGAGGATCCCGACGGGCACTCGCTCGAGGTGCTCGTGCGCACCGCTTGATTCGGGATCGCATGGCCAAGGAGAGTCGAGTGCCACTCACGCCGTTCACCGCGTTCCTCATCGAGAAAGCAGCGGCCGGGGTCGCCGGCCGCCTGACGACGATGGCTCCCGAGCAGCTCGACGACGGCGAGCTCACGATCCGGGTTCATTTCTCGAGCATCAACTACAAGGACGCTCTCGCCGCGACGGGGGCCGGGAAGATCATTCGCCGATTTCCCTGCGTCGGCGGGATCGACCTTGCCGGCGAGGTCGTCGAGAGCGTCGACCCGCGTTTCCGGCCCGGCGAGGCGGTCATCGCCACGAGCTTCGATCTCGGCGTTTCGCACCATGGCGGCTACGCGCGGTACGCACGCGTGCCGGCGAAGTGGGTGCTTCGCCTGCCGGCCGGGCTGACGCTGTTCGAGTCGATGGCGCTGGGTACCGCGGGCTTCACGGCGGGGCTGGCGATCGTGCGCATGGAGAGCAACGGGCTGGCCCCGCAGAACGGACCCGTCCTCGTCACCGGCGCGACCGGCGGCGTCGGGGGCCTGGCGATCGACATGCTGGCCCGCCTGGGATATGAAGTGGTCGCCTTGACGCGCAAGTCGTCGGAGGAGAAGTACCTTCGCGATCTGGGTGCCTCTGCCGTGCGGCTGACTTCGGAGATCGATCCCGCACGCGTCCGGCCGCTGGAGAGCGCACAGTGGGCCGGAGCGGTCGACAGCGTGGGCGGCCCGATCCTGCATTGGGTGCTCGCGAGCATGAAGCAGGCGGGAACCGTCGCCAGCATCGGCAACGCGGCGAGCATCGAGCTCGATACCACCGTTTTTCCCTTCATTCTGCGCGGCGTCAGCCTGCTCGGCGTCGACTCCGGCTACGTCGGGTTCCCCACGCGCCAGCGCGTGTGGGACCGGCTCGCGACGGACCTCAAGCCGCGACACCTGCACGAGATCACTCGAACCCTCGAACTGGCCGAGCTGCCGGCCGCGTTCGACGATTTCCTGCAGGGTCGCGTCAAGGGGCGCACCGTCGTGCGGATCGCGCACTAACCTTCCGCGATCGGTGCATCGAGCGGCGCCGGGGCCGTCGGCGTCGCAGCCCGCGGGCGGCTCACACCGGATGCACCGCCCGAAAACCGATCGCCAGGCGGTTCCACGCATTGATCGTTGCGATCAGCAGCGTCAGCTTGACCTTCTCTTCGTCGGAAAACTCGGCTTGCAGCGCCTCGTAGTCCTGGTCGGGCGCCTGGGTCTGCGAGACCAGCGTCAGCGCCTCGGTCCAGGCCAGCGCCGCCCGTTCGCGCGCGGTGTAGAGCGGCGACTCGCGCCAGGCGTCGAGCAGATACAGGCGCTCCTCGGTCTCGCCGTTGGCCCGCGCGTCGCGCGTGTGCATGTGGATGCAATAGGCGCAGCCGTTGATCTGGGAGGCGCGCGTCTTGACCAGTTCGATCAGGCTCATCTCGAGCCCGCTGGTCTGGACCGCATTCTCGAGGGCGAGCATGGCCTTCATCATCGCGGGGGCGGCGGCAAAGTAATCGAGGCGAGGTTTCATCGCGTGTTCTCCGGTTCTTGTCCAACCCGCAAGACTACCGCGGTGACGCGCCCGCGTTCCGCACGGGGTGTTCCGCTCCGAGCCGGGCGCGGTTCTTGCTGGGCTTCGGCGACGATGGACGAATCCCACTGCATTCGGGTGCGTGCGGGACACAGCGATGCGGCCGCCAGCCTTGGCGCGGACCCGTTCCGCGTGCTCGTCGAGAGCGTCCAGGACTATGCGATCTTCCTGCTCGACACCCACGGACACGTCCTTACGTGGAACGCGGGCGCCCAGCGCATCAAGGGCTATTCCGCCGACGAGATCGTCGGTCGTTCCTTCGAGGTTTTTTATCCGGTCGAGGCCGTTCGCTCGGGGTGGCCGCGCGAGGAGTTGCGCGCCGCGGCGCAGCAGGGCCGATTCGAGGACGAAGGCTGGCGCCTGCGCAAGGACGGCAGTCGCTTCTGGGCCAGCGTCGTCATCACCGCCCTGCACGACGCGAGCGGCGGGCTCGGCGGCTTCGCCAAGGTCACGCGCGACCTGACCGAGCGGCGCAATCAGGAAGAGGCGCTGCGCCGCAGCGAGGAACAGGTTCGCCTGCTCATCGATGCGGTCAAGGACTACGCGATCTACCTCATCGACCCCTCCGGCCAGGTCGTCACGTGGAACGCCGGCGCATCGGCGATGACCGGCTACACGGTCGACGAAGTCCTGCACCACGACTTCTCGATGTTCTTCACACCCGGCGACGCAGCCGACGCGATGCCGGCGCGCGAGATGGCACGCGCGCTCGCCGACGGTCGGGTGGAAAGCGAACGCTGGCACGTACGCAAGGACCGGACGATGTTCTGGGCGAACACCGTGCTCACGCCGGTCCATGACCGCGCCGGCGTGCTGCGCGGCTACGCCCAGATCGTCCGCGACCTGACCGATCCGCGCCGCCTGCTCGAGCTCGAGCGTTCGAGCCGGCACACGAGCGAGTTCCTCGCGATGCTCGCGCACGAATTGCGCAATCCGCTCGCGCCGATCCGCAATGCCGTCAGCGTGCTGCAGGCGCAGCCCGGCTTTCCCGCCGATCTCGTGCCGGTGCGCGACGTCATCGACCGGCAACTGTCGCACCTCACGCGGCTGGTCGACGACCTGCTCGACATCGGGCGCGTCGCCACCGGCAAGATCCGCCTCGATCGCCGGCGTCTCGATTATCGGGACGTGGTGCAGTCGAGCATCGAAGCCGTGCACCCGCTCGCCGCGGCGCGCGGGCAGCGGCTCTCGCTGTCGATGCCGCAGGAGCCGATCCACATGATCGGCGATGCGACCCGCCTTGCGCAGTCCCTGCAGAACCTGCTGCAGAACGCCGTTCGCTATACCGGCGACGACGGCGACATCCGGGTCGCGGTGGCCGTCGACGGGCCGAACAGCGTGACGACGGTCACCGACACCGGTCGGGGCATCTCGCCGCACGCACTCGAGCGGATCTTCGATCTCTTCTCGCAGGAAGCCTCGCCCGATCATCCCGGCGAAGGCGGGCTCGGCATCGGCTTGAGCCTGGCGCGAACGCTCACCGAGCAGCACGGCGGCACGTTGACCGCCTACAGCGACGGACCGGGGCGCGGCAGCCAGTTCCGGGTCGTCCTGCCGGTCCAGGCCGTCGTGGCCGACCGCTCGCCCGCGCACGAGCGCGACGCGCAGCAACCGGCCGGGTCGGCGCGCGTGCTCGTCATCGACGACAACCGCGATTCGACCGACACGATGGTCTACGTGCTCCAGTTGCTCGGGCACGATGCGCGCGGCGCCTACGGAGCCGAGCACGCGGTGCGCGTGGCCGAGTCGTTCCGTCCGGGCATCGTGCTGCTCGACCTGAACATGCCCGATGGCGACGGGTTCTCGGTCATGCAACGCCTGCGTGCGCAGTCGAGCGAGCCGCTCTACGTGGCGGCCATGACCGGGTACGGACAGGCGAGCGATCGCCAGCGCACGCTCGAGGCCGGATTCCAGGCGCACCTGACCAAGCCGGTGGCCGCCGACCGGTTGCGCGAGATCCTGCGCGCAGCCGCCGACGCGCGTTGACCGCGCTGCCGGCGCGCGTTTCTCACGAGCCCTGCGCCTGCGCCTGCTCCAGCGGAAGCTCGGTCGTGCGCTTGATCTCCTGCAGCACGACGCTCGACTCGACCCCCCGCACGCCCGGCACTCGCATCAGCCTGTGCAGCATGAACTGCGCGAACGACGCCAGGTCCGCCGAGACGATCCGCAGCAGATAGTCGTAGGGTC
>JAKFES010000228.1:0-13223 GCA_036675585.1 Burkholderiaceae bacterium | reverse complement strand
CCGATCGACAGCCCGCACGACAAGCTGTGGCGCCTGCTCGCCTTCGTCGCCACCTTGCGCGATCACGGCGCCGCGCGCGTGACGGCGCTCGTGCCGTATCTCGCCTACGCGAGGAAGGATCGTCGCACCAAGCCGCTCGATCCGCTCGGGTTGCGCTACGTTGCGCAACTGCTCGAGGCGGTGGGCACCGACCGGCTGGTCGTGCTCGAGGCGCACAACGTTGCCGCGTTGCAGAATGCGTTTCGCATGCCGGTGACGCATCTCGATGCGTACCCGGCCTTCGATGCGCTCGCCGTGCAGTGCGCCGCGCGCGGTCCGCTCGCCGTCGCATCGCCCGACCCCGGCGGGGTCAAGCGGGCGCAATTGTGGTGCGAGGCGCTGCAGGCGCAGCTGGGCGCTCCGGTGGGTTTCGCGATGGTCGACAAGCGCCGAAGCGCGGGCGTCGTGCGCTCGGCCGGTCTCGTCGCCGGGGACGTGGCCGGCGCGACGGTGCTGCTGTTCGACGACCTGATCGCCAGCGGGGAGACGATGCGGCGTGCGGCGCTCGCGCTGCGTGGCGCATCGGCCGAATCGGTGATCGCCTGCGCCGCACACGGGTTGTTCATCGAGCCGGCAGCCGAAGTGCTGCGCGACGACGCGATCGAACAGGTATGGGTCAGCGACAGCGTGCCGTCTTTTCGCGTTGCAGACGACGATCCCTTGCGCGCGAAAATGCGCATCGTCTCGTGCGCGCCGCTGTTCGCGGGCGTGCTCGGCGTGGGGACGTAAACCCGGTTTGTGCGGTGCACTGACCCGACACGAGCGCCTACCCGGCAAAGGGCGGGCAAGACGCCGGTGAAGGCGGTGTGCAGACCGGCGCGCGATGATCGAGCGCATCGAGCGCGGCAGCGGCACGCCGCAGGTAGCGTTCGCCGAGCGGCAGCCAGCGCTGCGGCGTGCGCGGCGCATTGTCGAGCAGGTGCGCGACTGCGAGGCGGGCGCGCAGCGCGGCGCGGTTGGCGGTATACAGCGCGACGAGCGCCTGCGGCGGGCATTCGCCGAGGGCGGCGCCTACGGTTGCGATCATCCGCGGGCCGATCCATTCGGCCCCGGCCATCGCACATTCGAGTCCGAGGAACGCGAGCTCGTCGAAGGGGTCGACCTGCCGCAAGGCGGCGTCGAACTCGAGGCAATCGATGACGAGCGGAGGGTCGAGCAGGCAGACGTGCTCCGGGCGCAGATCGCCGTGGCCTTCGACCACGCGGCCGGCACGCACGCGTTCGCGCAGCGCGTCGGCGTGGGCGTCGAGCGCCGCCGACAGGCGGCCGAGCAACGGCGCGGCGCCCAGCGTGGCGAAGCGCGGCAGTTGCAGCATGCTTTCGGTGGTCGCGTATTCGCGGCGCAGGCGCGCGAGCCAGTCGTCCGCGCTCATCGTCGTGCGCGGCGCGCTCCGGTAGAACGCCGCGAGCGTTTGCGTCAGCGCGTCGATCGCAGCCGGCTCGATGCGCCCGGCGGCGATCCGGCGGTCGAGCATCCGCTCGGCAGGCAGCCGGCGCATCTCGACCAGCCAGTCGACCGTCGCGCCCGGCGCCGGCAGCCGTTCCTCGGGAACCAGATGCAGCGCACCGTCGTGCCACTGCAGCGCGACCAGCCGCAGGTACACGTCGGCGGCCAGACGCCGGTTCAGGCGCAATTCCTCGCGGCAATTGCGCTCGCGCGCCTCGAGCGTGGAGAAATCGAGGAAGGGGAAGCGCACCGGCTTCTTCATCTTCAGCACGCGATCGCCGGCGAGGACGACCCACGACATGTGCGTTTCGATCCACTCGATCGCTGCCGGATCGCAGTCGTGCGCCTCGCGCGAGCGAAGGAAGCGCAGTTTCTCCGCGGTACCGGGCGCGCGCGTGTCGGGTGGGGTGCCTTGCGGCATCGGAGCCTCGCCTTCCGTCGCAGGCTATCGTGGCCCGCGCCTCGCATCTTGCGCTCGGTCAAAGGCGTGAGGCGGCTGGCGCCGCCCCTCGAGGCATGCCGCCGCCATCGCGTCGACGGCGCGCGGGCTTCGTCTTCGACGGCTCCGCGCGACGCGCCGAACGTTGTCCGAAGGTCCGAAGTACGAGCCAGCGTTCCTCGCCGTCGGCGGTTCGGCCGTTGCGCTTCGCTTCGTTCGCCGTGATCGACTTGCGGGGCACGTGTGCCCGCACAAGCGCGCCTATTACGTGCGCACATTGCGCGCGCACATCGAAAAGGGATGGCCGCAGCCATCCCTTCGAGTGTCTTGGCTCCCCGACCAGGGCTCGAACCTGGGACCTGCGGATTAACAGTCCGTCGCTCTACCGACTGAGCTATCGGGGAAGAACCGGCGATTATATCGGATTCGCGCGGCGCGCAGAAAGAGCGGCGAAGCGATTCGTGCGTGTCCCGCGGCGTGCGGTCAGCGCTCGAGCACGCGGGCGATCGCTTTCGCGACGCCGTCGATGTTGCCGCTGTTCAGCGCCGCCAGGCAGATGCGCCCGGTGCCGACCGCGTAGATGCCGAACTCGGTGCGCAGGCGGTCGACCTGCGCCGGGTTCAACCCCGAGTACGAGAACATGCCGCGCTGGCGCTCGACGAACGAGAAGTCGCGCTCGACGCCGTTTCGGCGCAGCCGCTCGACGAGGCCGACGCGCATCGCGCGGATGCGCTCGCGCATGCCGGCGAGCTCGCTCTCCCACAGCGCGCGCAGCGCGGGCGTCGACAGCACCGCCGCGACGATCGCCGCGCCGTGCGTCGGCGGGTTCGAGTAGTTCGTGCGGATCACGCGCTTGACCTGGCTCGTCACGCGGGCGGTCTCGTCCCGATCGGCGGTGACGATCGACAGCGCGCCGACGCGCTCGCCGTACAGCGAGAACGATTTCGAGAACGAGCTCGACACGAAGAAGGGCATCGCGGCGTCGGCGAACTTGCGCACGGCGAGCGCGTCGGGCTCGATTCCGTCGGCGAAACCCTGGTAAGCCATGTCGACGAACGCGATCAGCTCGCGTGCACGCACCGTTTCGACGACTGCGTCCCACTGCGCGGCGTCCAGGTCGACGCCGGTCGGGTTGTGGCAGCAGGCGTGCAGCACGACGATCGAGCGCGCCGGCAGGTCGCGCAGCGCGGCGAGCATCGCCGCGAAGCGAACGCCGTGGGTGGCCGGGTCGTAATACGGGTAGGTGTGCACCGGAAAGCCCGCGGCCTCGAACAGGGCGCGGTGGTTTTCCCAGCTCGGATCGCTGATCCACACGCCCGCCTGCGGATACAGCCGGCGCAGGAAGTCGGCGCCGACGCGCAGCGCACCCGTACCCCCGAGCGCTTCGAAAGTCGCGACGCGTCCGTCGGCGAGCAGCGCCGAATCGGTGCCGAACAGCAGCCCCTGCACCGCCCGGTTGTAGGCCGCGAAGCCTTCGATCGGCAGGTAGCCGCGGGCCGGCGCGGCGGCGATGCGCGCCTGTTCGGCCTGTCGTACCGCTTCGAGCAGCGGGATGCGCCCGTTGTCGTCGTAATAGATGCCCACGCCCAGGTTCACTTTTTCCGGGCGGGTATCGGCGTTGAACGCTTCGGTCAGGCCGAGAATGGGGTCTCTCGGCGCCATTTCGACGGCGGAAAACATCGACGGGCTCATGCGGTCGGGGCTCTGGGTGAAGGGGTGTCGAACGGGGGCGCGTCGCTCGGTGCGCTGCAACATGAGCGTGCGCGATGCTGGATTTTTGAGGGCGCGAAGGCGATAATTACGGTTTTGCCGCGCGCCGAAGAAGTGCACGGGGCACATGGGTTTTCGAAGTGCCTGCGTCGTACGCGAGCCACGGGATCGACCGGACGAATCCGGTGTTTCTCTGCTTTGTGCGATGCAGCACAATGACGGCCACAAACGCTCCGAGAGAACCCGAAAAGAGTGTAGCACGGTGCTTTCTTCGTCGATCCGAGCCCCATTGCAGCCATCCGAATGACCGAACCCGCGCAAGCCGAGACTGCGCTCCTTCGTTTTCCGGGCAGCCCGTTCCAGCTGTACCAGCCGTTTGCGCCGGCCGGTGACCAGCCGGAGGCGATCGAGCGCCTGCTCGAAGGGGTACAGGACGGGCTGAGCTTCCAGACGCTGCTCGGCGTGACCGGTTCGGGCAAGACGTACACGATGGCCAACGTGATTGCGCGCCTCGGCCGGCCGGCGCTCGTGCTCGCGCCGAACAAGACGCTCGCCGCGCAGCTGTACTCGGAGATGCGCGAGTTCTTTCCGAACAACGCGGTCGAGTACTTCGTTTCGTACTACGACTATTACCAGCCCGAGGCGTACGTCCCGCAGCGCGACCTGTACATCGAGAAAGACTCGTCGATCAACGAGCACATCGAGCAGATGCGGCTGAGCGCGACCAAATCGCTGCTCGAGCGACGCGACACCGTCATCGTCGCGACCGTCTCGTGCATCTACGGGATCGGCAACCCGCGCGACTACCACGCGATGATCCTCGTGCTGCGCGCGAAAGACCGCATCTCGCAGCGCGACGTGCTGCAGCGCCTGGTCGCCATGCAGTACAAGCGAAACGAGACGGATTTCGCCCGCGGAACGTTCCGCGTGCGCGGCGACACGATCGATATCTTCCCGGCCGAGCACGCCGAAGTCGCCGTGCGCGTCGAGATGTTCGACGACGAGATCGAGAGCATCCAGCTGTTCGATCCGCTGACCGGACGCGTACGGCAGAAGATCCCGCGTTTCACCGTGTACCCGTCGTCGCACTACGTGACGCCGCGCGCGACCGTGCTGCGCGCGCTGGACACGATCCGCGAGGAGCTCGCCGACCGGCTGAAGTTCTTCTACGAGCACGACAAGCTCGCCGAGGCGCAGCGCCTCGAGCAGCGCACGCGCTTCGACATGGAGATGCTCCAGGAGCTCGGCTTCTGCAAGGGCATCGAGAACTACACGCGGCACCTGTCGGGTGCGCGTCCCGGCGATCCGCCGCCCACCCTCGTCGATTACCTGCCCGACGACGCGCTGATGTTCATCGACGAGAGCCACGTGACGATCGGGCAGCTCGGCGGAATGTTCCGCGGCGACCGCTCGCGCAAGGAAACGCTCGTCGAGTACGGCTTTCGCCTGCCGTCGGCGCTCGACAACCGGCCGCTGAAGTTCGAGGAGTTCGAACGCAAGGTCGGCCAGTGCGTGTTCGTTTCCGCGACGCCGGCCGACTACGAGTCCAGGCAGGCGGGGCAGGTCGTCGAGCAGGTGGTTCGACCCACCGGGCTGGTCGATCCGAAAGTCGAGGTGCGCCCGGCGGCTTCGCAGGTCGACGATCTGCTCTCGGAGATCCATCTGCGCGTCGCCGCCTCCGAGCGCGTGCTGGTGACGACGCTGACCAAGCGCATGGCCGAGGAGCTCACCGACTACCTCGCCGAGAACGGGGTTCGCGTTCGCTACCTGCACTCGGACATCGATACCGTCGAGCGCGTCGAGATCATCCGCGACCTGCGGCTGGGCGCTTTCGACGTGCTGGTCGGCATCAACCTGTTGCGCGAGGGGCTCGATCTGCCGGAAGTCTCGCTGGTGGCGATCCTCGACGCGGACAAGGAAGGTTTCCTGCGTTCCGAGCGAAGCCTCATCCAGACGATCGGCCGCGCGGCGCGCAACCTCAACGGCAGCGCGATCCTGTATGCCGATCGGGTGACCGACTCGATGCGCCGGGCGATCGACGAGACCGAGCGGCGACGGCAGAAACAGGTCGCACACAACGCCAGCCGCGGCATCGTGCCGCGCGGCGTGCACAAGCAGGTTCGCGAACTGATCGACGGGGTGTACGACCCGCAGCAGGCGAGGACCGAGCTGCGCGCGGCCGAAGATCAGGTCCGGTACGAGACGCTCGGCGAAAAAGGGCTCGCGCGCGAGATCCGTCGGCTCGAGAAAGCGATGCTCGAGCACGCGCGGAACCTCGAGTTCGAGAAGGCCGCCCAGATGCGCGATCAGCTCGCCGCGCTCAAGCAACGATTTTTCGGTTCGGACGGAGGGAACAATGTGGTTCCGTTCGTGGCTGACCAGGCTTCGCAACGCGGTAAGCCCGCAGCTCGGCGCAAGAGCGCCTGAACGATTTCTTTCGACTCACGCGGATACGGAAACGAAAATGGCAAAGAGAGAACCGGTTTCGCTCGCGATGAACACGCGCGTGCTGTTCGTCTGCATGGGCAACATCTGCCGATCGCCGATGGCGGAAGGCGTGTTCCGGCACCTGGTGCGCCAGGCGGGGCTCGACGACGTCGTGCGCGTCGCCTCGGCGGGCACGCACGCGTTTCACCTCGGCGAGGCACCGGACCGGCGCGCGCAGGGCGCCGTGGCGAAGCGAGGCTACGAAATCGGCGACCTGCGCGCGCGGCGCGTTCGCGAGAAGGATTTCGACGAGTTCGACATGATCCTGGCGATGGACTGGGACAATCTCGCGCTGCTGCAGCAGATGGCGCCGAAATCGGCGCACCACAAGCTGCAATTGCTGATGCGTTTCGCGACCGAGCACGAAACCGCGACGATTCCCGACCCTTATTACGGCAACGTCCAGGGCTTCGAGCAGACGCTCGATTACATCGAAGACGCCTGCGCGGGCCTGCTCGAGCTGGCCAAGCGCCGCGCCACCCAGGTCGCCGCAGCCTGATTGCCGCCAGGGCCGGGCACTCGCCCGGCCTTCGTCGTGCGCCGGGCGCCCCGCGCCCGGCCTTCGCCCCGATGCGGCGTGGATCAGCGTCGGTGCCGAACCTGACAACCCTTTCTCGGAACCCCGGTCGACCCGGTCGTCAGCCCGTCGCTGCGCTGTTCGCACGTGGCTGCCCGTCGCGGTGACGCCGGTGACGATTGCCTGCGCGCGTGCGCATTTGCGGCGGCGCCGGCCCGTCCGTCGGCTCCGACGCGACATCCGATGGGCCGACGCAGCGCGACCCTTGGCCGGCAGGGTCCGGTCCGCTTAGGGATTACCCTGCCGGGAACAGGGAATGCTAGAGGTTTCGGCGCTCTACCGATCCGGGACTCGATCCGGTGTCGATTCGCCGGAAAGGGCGGTGGACGCCGGTCGCGATCGAGGCCGGCGGCCCGAACCCCAGGCAGAGCCGGGCACGCGTCGGTGCGGAATCATCGCTTCTCCGGACGTGACCAGTAAGAACGACAGAAACATTTGGGTATACTTGACTAAGCTAGTCAACCATTCGGAGCTCTCCATGCGACTCACGACGAAAGGACGCTTTGCGGTGACAGCGATGATCGACCTTGCCATGCGGCAGCACCAGGGACCGGTCACACTGGCGGGAATCAGCCAGCGGCAGAAAATTTCGCTGTCGTATCTGGAGCAGTTGTTCGGCAAGTTGCGCCGCCACGAACTGGTCGAGAGCACGCGCGGTCCGGGCGGCGGCTACACGCTGGCCCGGCCGATGAAGGACGTGACGGTTGCCGATATGATCTTCGCGGTCGACGAGCCGCTCGACGCGACGCAGTGCGGCGGCAAGGAGAACTGCCACGACGACGGCCCGTGCATGACGCACGAGCTGTGGGCGAACCTGAACAAGCGCATGATCGAATATCTCGACTCGGTGTCGCTGGCCGATCTCGTCGAGCAGCAGAAGGGCCGCGAGACGAAGGCGCATCCGAAGGAGATCTCGGTGCTCAAGGAGCATCGCGCGGCACTGGAGTTTCCGACGTCGACGCTGCAGCCGATCAAGCTCGAGAAGGGTCGAATCACGACGCTGTGAAGGCAATGGGAGAGGAAACGATGGGAGTGCAATTGACCGAATCGGCCGCGCGGCACGTGGCGCGCTCGCTCGAACGTCGCGGCAAGGGTCTCGGTCTGCGGGTGGGCGTGAAGGCGTCGGGATGCTCGGGAATGTCGTATCAGCTCGAGTTCGCCGACGATCGCCAGCCGGACGACGTCGAGTTCGAATCGAACGGGGTGCGCGTGCTGATCGACCCGAAGAGCCTGCCGTACCTCGACGGCATCGAGCTCGATTTCGTTCGCGAAGGCCTCAACGAAGGCTTCAAGTTCCGCAACCCGAACGTCAAGGGAACGTGCGGCTGCGGCGAGTCGTTCACCGCCTGAACCTTCGCGGGCGTTCCCGCGCCCGTCTTTTGCTCGGCGGTTCGCGCCTTCCCGCGGCGCGCGCCGGCCGGGTGCCGCGACCGGATTGCGTCGCGGCGCTGCGCGGGCTCAGTCTTCGCGCTTGAGCGCGGGAAACAGCACGACGTCGCGGATGCTCGCGCTGTCGGTGAGCAGCATCATCAACCGGTCGATGCCGATTCCGCAGCCCCCGGCCGGTGGCATCGCGTATTCGAGCGCCCGGATGTAGTCGGCATCGAAATACATCGCTTCCTCGTCGCCCGCGTCCTTGGCCTCGACCTGTTTCAGGAAGCGCGCGGCCTGGTCTTCGGGATCGTTGAGCTCCGAGAAGCCGTTGGCGATCTCGCGCCCCGTGATGAACAGCTCGAAGCGCTCGGTGATTTCCGGGCGCGTGTCGGAGCCGCGGGCCAGCGGCGAGACCTCGAGCGGGTAGTCGACGATGTACGTCGGCTGCAACAACCGGTGCTCGACGACCTCGTCGAAGAGCGCGAGCTGCAGCGCGCCGAGCCCGGCCGACTTCAGCGCAGGCGACTCGACGTTCTCGCCGAGGCGGGCGAGCTCGGCGCGCAGGAAGGCTACGTCGTCGCGTTGTCCGGCGGTGTACTGCGGCGCGTATTTCGCGATTGCCTGGGCGATCGTGAGCCGCTCGAACGGGCGACCGAGGTCGATGCTGTGTCCCTGGTACGAGACCGTCGTCGAGCCGGTCGCAGCACGCGCGGCTTCGCGCAGCAGCGTTTCGGTGAACTCCATCAGCCAGCGGTAATCGGTGTAGGCGGCATAGAACTCGAGCATGGTGAACTCGGGGTTGTGCCGGGGACTGATGCCTTCGTTGCGGAAATTCCGGTTGATCTCGTAGACGCGCTCGAATCCGCCGACGATCAGCCGCTTCAGGTACAGCTCGGGCGCCACGCGAAGGTACATCCGCTGGTCGAGCGCGTTGTGGTGCGTGACGAACGGACGCGCCGCGGCGCCGCCCGGGATCGGGTGCAGCATCGGCGTCTCGACTTCGAGGAAGGCGTGCGCATCCATGAAGCGGCGGATCGCGCCGATCGTGCGGCTGCGCGCGATGAACGTGTCGCGCGTCTCGCCGGTGACGATCAGGTCGACGTAGCGCTGCCGGTAGCGCAGCTCCTGGTCGGCGATGCCGTGGAACTTGTCGGGCAGCGGGCGCAGCGACTTGACCAGCAGGCGGACCTCGGTGCAGCGCACGGAGAGCTCGCCTTTCATCGTCTTGAACAGCACGCCGCGTGCGCCGACGATGTCGCCGAGGTCCCAGTGCTTGAACGCCGCGTGCACGTCGGCGCCCACGCCCTGGTCGTTCAGGTACAGCTGCATGCGCCCGGTGGCGTCCTGGATGGTCGCGAAGCTCGCCTTGCCCTGCACGCGCTTGAGCACGATGCGCCCGGCGAGCGAGACCTCGACGTTCTCGCTCTCGAGCTGTTCGCGCGTCTTGAAATCGTAGTGCTCGACCAGCGCGCGCGCGCGATGCGCGGGGACGAAGTCGTTCGGGAAAGCCGGGCCCTGCTCGCGCAGGCGGGCGAGCTTCGCGCGCCGCTCGGCGACGATCGCGTTGTCGTCGCGCGCGAGGATCTCTCCAATCGACGAGAGGGCGCCTTGCGGCGTTTCGGTGTCGGACACGCGTTCAGACTCCCTGTTTCAGGCTCGCCGCGATGAACTCGTCGAGGTCGCCGTCGAGCACCGAGCGCGTGTTGCTCTCCTCGACGCCGGTGCGCAGATCCTTGATGCGCGACTGGTCGAGCACGTACGAGCGGATCTGGTGCCCCCAGCCGATGTCGGTCTTGCCGGCCTCGACCTTGTCGTGCTCGGCCTGGCGCTTGCGCAGCTCGAGCTCGTAGAGCCGCGCCTTGAGCATCCCCATCGCCTCGTCGCGGTTGCGATGTTGCGAGCGGTCGTTCTGGCACTGCACGACGATTCCGGTGGGGTTGTGCGTGATGCGCACCGCCGATTCGGTCTTGTTCACGTGCTGGCCGCCCGCGCCCGACGCGCGATATACGTCGATGCGCAGGTCCGCCGGATTGATGTCGATGGCGATCGAGTCGTCGACCTTCGGATAGACGTAGACCGAAGCGAACGACGTGTGGCGCCCGCCGCTCGAATCGAACGGCGACTTGCGCACGAGCCGGTGGATCCCGGTCTCGGTGCGCAGGTATCCGTACGCATATTCGCCGTCGACGCGGATCGTCGCGCCCTTGATGCCGGCGACGTCGCCGGGCGACTCCTCGAGCACTTCGACGGCAAAGCCCTTGCGCTCGCAGTAGCGCAGGTACTGGCGCAGCAGCATCGCGGCCCAGTCCTGCGCCTCGGTCCCGCCGGCGCCGGCCTGGATCTCGACGAAGCACGAGTTCGGATCGGCCGGGTTCGAGAACATGCGCCGGAACTCGAGGTCCTCGACCATCGCCTCGGCAGCCTTCACGTCGGCCTCGACGGCGATCAGCGTCTCGTCGTCGTCCTCGGCGGCGGCCATCTCGAACAGGCCCGTCGCATCGGCGACGGCGGCCTCGATCGAAGCGATGCGCTCGACGATGCCTTCGAGCGATTTCTTCTCGCGCCCGAGGTCCTGCGCCTGCCGGGCGTCGTTCCAGACGTCGGGCGTCTCCAGTTCCCGATTGACTACTTCGAGACGCGTTTTCTTCTCGTCGTAGTCAAAGGTACCTCCGTAGCTCGCCGACCCGCGCGCGCAGGTCGTCGATCAGCGATTCGAGTTGGTTCTGGCGCTCGGCTTCCATGGTTCGCACGCTTTGGGGTCAACCCGCGATTATAGGGGGCGGGCAGCGGGGTCGTTCGCGCGTGGCGGCGCGTCGAGCGCTTCGACCGCTTCGACGACGAGGCGCGCGCTCGCCACGCCGCGGTATTCGTCGCGAATCAGCCGGTACGCGATCCGGGCGCGCGCCGGAAGCGGTTCGGTGCGCCCGAACGCGATCGCATCGAGCCGGCGACCGCAGTCGGTGAGCAGTTCCGCGCGCAGATGCCGTTCGGCGACGATCGACTGGCGCGTCACGGCGAACTCGCCGTCGAACAGGGGTGGCGGGAACGCCTGGCCCCAGACCTCCGCGTCGATGCGGGCCACCAGGCCCGGCTCGATCAGTTCCGGGTCGAGCGGGCCGTCGGTGAGGCACGACGCGGCGAAGCAGCCCGGATCGGCGAAGACCTCGACGGCGCGCTCGAGCAGCGCGGCGAATGCGTCGACGTCGTGCGCGCGAATCGACAAGCCGGCCGCCATCGCGTGTCCGCCGAAGCGCAGCAGCAGGCCGGGTGATTTCTTGTCGATCCAGTCGAGCGCGTCGCGCAGGTGCACGCCGGCGATCGATCGGCCCGAGCCGCGCAGCACCGACGCGTCGTGTGCCGAGGGCGCCAGCGCGACGACCGGGCGGTGCACGCGGTCCTTGATGCGACCGGCGACGAGGCCGACGAGCCCTTCGTGCCAGCGCTCGCGATACAGGACGAGCGCGTTGCGCGGACGGGCCGGTGCGTCGTCGTGCGCGGGGTCGTGCGTCGGGTCCGGGGCGGGCAGCGCGAGGGCGTCGAGTTCGTCGAGCGCCGCGAGCGCCTCTTCGCGCATCGTCTGCTCGATCCCGCGCCGCTCGCGGTTGATCGCGTCGAGCGCGCGCGCGAGCGCTTCGGCGCGTTCGTCGTCGCGTGCGAGCAGGCACTCGATGCCCACCGAGATGTCGGCGAGTCGTCCGGCGGCGTTGATTCGCGGGCCGACGGCGAAGCCGAGGTCGGCGCTGCTCGCGCGCTGTGCGTCGCGCCCGGCCACCTGCAGCAGGGCGCGCACGCCCGCGCTCGCCTGGCCGCTGCGGATGCGCCGCAGGCCGGCCGCGACCAGCAGCCGGTTGTTCGCGTCGAGCGCGACGAGGTCGGCGACCGTGCCGACCGCAACGAGATCGAGCAGCGATTGCAGCGGCGCGCGTGCGGCCGGCGCATTGCGGTCGCGCTCGCGCAGTTCGGCGCGCAGCGCGAGCAGCAGGTAGAACATCACGCCGACTCCGGCCAGATGACGGCTGCCGAAACCGCAGCCCGGCTGGTTCGGGTCGACGATCGCATCGGCCGCGGGCAGCGTCTCGGCGGGCAGATGATGGTCGGTGACGATCACGCGCATTCCGGCCGCGCGCGCCGCGGCCACGCCGTCGACGCTGGCGATTCCGCTGTCGACCGTGACCAGCCAGTCGGGTTTGCCCAGCCGCGGGTGGCGGGCGGCCAGCTCGACGATCGGAACGCTCAGCCCGTAGCCGTGCTCGAAGCGGTTCGGCACCAGGTAGTCGATCCGGTCCTCGCGTGCACCGAGCATGCGCAGGCCGCGCAGCGCGACGGCGCAGGCGGTCGCGCCGTCGCAGTCGTAATCGGCGACGACGCAGATGCGCTCGCCGTGGGCGATGGCGTCGGCGAGCAGGCGCGCCGCGGTGCCGATTCCCTTCATCGGCTGCGGCGGCAGCAGGCGGGCGAGGTCGCGAGAGAGCTTGGCCGCGTCGTCGATTCCGCGCGCCGCGTACAGGCGGGCGAGCACCGGTGCGACTCCGCTGTCGAGCAGCCGGCGATGCGCGTCTTCGGGAACGGGGCGCGCGACGATGCGCGCGGCATGCGCCGCCATATCAGCGGCCCCTTGCGCTGCGCGCCACCCGCCGCCAACGCGCCGAGGCCGGGAGGAGGGCGGGCTTCATCTCAGCCTTCGAGCAGCGCGTCCCAGCGCAACGAGCGCCAGGGCTTGAAGCGGTCGGCGGGCTCGAAGGCGAGCTCGACCGCGTCGCGCTCGCCGGTCAGCACGATGCGCAAGCGGCGCGCATCGCGCACGTGCCCGAACCAGTCGCCGAACGCGCCCCACGCCTGGCCCCAGCCGGCGGGATCGCCCTCGGCCATCGCCTGTTTCCAGAAATCCGCATCGACGAGTGTGTCGCCGGCCTCGGCAGGCGCCAGCGGTGCGCCGTTCGCCGCATCGTCGGCGTCGAACGCGACGACGTCGGCACCGGTGCGGCGCGCGAGCCCGGCGAGCGCCGGGTCGCTGGTGCACACGCGTCCGAAGGCACGCCGGCGCGCGGCGCCTGCGCGGCCTTCGAGCCACAGACCGGTGATCGGCAGGCGTCCTTCGCCGGCGCGCCGCTCGTTCACCGGGTGCTCGAACCACGCCATCTGCACCAGGTT
>JAKFES010000267.1:0-1882 GCA_036675585.1 Burkholderiaceae bacterium | reverse complement strand
TTCCTGATGATGGAGGCGATGCAGCAGGCGGCCTGCTCGATCGGTCTGGACGAACGGCAGGCGCGCGCGCTGGTGCTGCACACCTTTGCCGGCGCGTCGGAACTCGCGCTGCGCAGCGACGAGCCGGTTGCCTCGCTACGCGAGCGCGTCACCTCCAAAGGCGGAACGACGGCCGCCGCGCTCGAAGTCCTGCAGGCGCGCGGCCTGCGCGCGGCCTTCACCGACGCGTTGCTCGCCGCACAACGCCGAAGCGAGCAGCTCGGCGAGCAGTTCGGGCGCGATTGAGCGGCACGGCGGGGCCGCCGCGCGCCGCCGGCGGGGGCCGACGACGCGTCCCCGATCGAGCGCGCCAACGCCGCTCGCCGTCAGCCCAACGCGTAGTGCGCCGCGATGCCGGCGAACACCGAGGCGCCGAACCAGTTGTTGTGGTTGAACGCGCGAAAGCAGCCGGCGCGACTGCGGTCGCGGATCAGCGTGTAATGCCACGCGGCGATCGCCGCCGCGCCGGCCAGGCCGATCCAGTACGCCGCGCCGAGCGATTCGAGCCGACCGACGTAGGCGAGCAGCGCAATCGTCGTCGCGTAGCACAGCATCACCGCCCGCACGTCGAAGCGGCCGAAGGTGATCGCGGCGGTCCGGATCCCGATCTTCAGGTCGTCGTCGCGGTCGACCATCGCGTATTCGGTGTCGTAGGCGAGCGCCCAGAACACGTTGGCGGCGAGCATCCATCCCGCGCTCGCCGGCAGGTAGCCGAGGACCGCGGCGTACGCCATCGGAATGCCGAAGCCGAACGCAATGCCGAGGTAGGCCTGCGGCAGCGCGAGGAAGCGCTTGGTGAACGGATAGCTCGCGGCGAGGAATGCGGCGACCCCGGCCAGCAGCCAGACGAGCCGGTGCATCGGCAGCACGAGCAGCAAAGCGAGCAGCGACAGCACGGCGAAGACGGCGACGGCCTCGCGCGGGCGCAGCGCGCCGGTGGCGAGCGGACGCTCGCGCGTGCGCTCGACGCGCCCGTCGAAATCGCGGTCGGCCCAGTCGTTGATCGCGCAGCCCGCCGAGCGCATCAACAGCGTGCCGAGCGTGAACGCGAACAGCAGGTATGCGTCGGGCCTTCCGTCGGCGGCGACGAACAACGCCCACATCGTCGGCCACAACAGCAGTAGCGTCCCGATCGGCCGGTGCAGCCGGGTCAGCCGCGCGTACAGGTGCAGCCGCTCGATCGCTCCGGGCCGGCGTTGCGAAGGGTCGTCCGACACGTTCATCGCGGCCGCCCGACGTGGTGCTCGACGCGCGGGCGTGCGATGCGCTTGGTGCGATGCGCACCGCCCGCTTCGACCGCGCCGGTGCCGACGCGTCCCGCGCCGCCGACGTCGAGCCCCGCATCGTGCATCCGGCGCAGGTTCTTCTCGCCGATTCCGCGCACGCGCGCGCGCAGGTCGTCGAGATCGCGGAACGGCTCGCGCTGTCGTGCCTCGACGATGCGCGCGGCCGTCGCCGGTCCGATGCCGCGGATCGTCTGCAACTCGTCGGCCGACGCGGTGTTCGCGTCGAGCGCCCACGCCGCGCCGGCGCACCAGCCGACGCACGTCGCTGCGAACGCGACGAGCCAGCGCCGCGCGGCCGAGCGGGTGCTCATCCGAACAGCTCGGCGCGCGTAGCGGCCGCGGTGCCGAGCTTGCCGACGACGATCCCGGCGGCCCGGTTCGCCCACTGCACCGCTTCGTCGATCGGACGGCCGGCGGCGAGCATCGACGCCAGCACGGCGACGACGGTGTCGCCGGCGCCCGAGACGTCGAAAACCTCGCGCGCCTGCGCGGGCACGT
The DNA here is from genome assembly GCA_036675585.1 of Burkholderiaceae bacterium. GTDB lineage: Bacteria > Pseudomonadota > Gammaproteobacteria > Burkholderiales > Burkholderiaceae_E > Zeimonas. The sequence goes on along the minus strand of JAKFES010000267.1, from coordinate 59 downwards.
CGAGCGCGCCGCCCGCCGAAAAGAGGGTCATGCCCTCCTCGGATCGCGTCAGCAGCAGA
>JAKFES010000189.1:0-13394 GCA_036675585.1 Burkholderiaceae bacterium | reverse complement strand
AGGCGCGCGGACGCTCGACAACGAACTGAAGACGATGGCACGCGCGTTCTCGCTGCCGCCGCGCATGATGCTCGTCGACGTCTACCTGCCGCACGTCGTCTCGTACCTGTTCCCGGGATGGATCGCCGCGCTGGGCATCTCGTGGAAAGTCGTCGTGATGGCCGAACTGCTCTCGAGCCCGGACGGCATCGGCGCCGCGCTCGCAGTCGCGCGCTCGCAACTCGACACCGCCGCGACGATGGGTTGGATCGTCGCCGTGGTCGGCCTGCTGCTCGCCGTCGAATACCTGCTGCTCGAACCGGTGAAGCGCGAAGTCGAGCGGTGGCACGAATCCGACCCGGCCGCATCGAACACGCCATGAGCGACGCTGCCGCTGCGTCGCTGCGCGTGCGCGGCGTGCATCACGCCTTCGTGCGCCAGCGAGTCCTCGACGGAATCGACCTCGACGTGCGCGCGGGCGAAGTGGTCGCGCTCGTCGGGCCCTCGGGCTGCGGCAAGACGACGCTGCTGCACCTGTGCGCCGCGCTGCTGCGCCCGGACGAGGGCACCGTCGAGGACGGCTTCCGCACGCGCGCGTGCATGTTCCAGCAGCCGCGCCTGCTGCCGTGGAAATCCGCACTCGACAACATCGCGCTCGCGCTCGCCGCACGGCGCGTCGCGCGCGGCGAGCGCGAGCACCGTTCGCGGGAACTGGCGTTGCGCCTGGGGCTCGCGCACGCCGATCTCGACAAGTATCCCCATCAGCTCTCGGGCGGCATGCGCAGCCGCATCGCGCTGGCGCGCGCCCTGGTCGTCGACCCGGACCTGCTGCTGCTCGACGAGCCGTTCTCGGCGCTCGACATCGGCCTGCGCGAGGAGATGTACCGCCTGCTGCTCGACCATCTGGCGGCGCGACGCGCGGGCGTGCTGATGATCACGCACGACCTGAGCGAAGCGGTGCGGCTGTGCGACCGCATCCTCGTCATGGCGGCACGCCCCGGGCGCATCGTCACGCGCTTCGAGCTCGCGCTCGCCGCTTCGCTGCGCGACGACGCATGGATCCACGCCGGCACGGCGCGGCTGCTCGCACGAAGCGAGGTGCGCGCGAGCTTCGGCCTGCCGCCGGCCCCCTCGCCCGCAGCGCGCGCACCCGACGCACCGGATGCGTTCGAAGTCGCCGCGGCGCCCGGGGTCGCCCTGCGCGCCCGGGCGAACCGATGCTGATCGCACGCATCGAGCGAGCGCCGCTGTTCGCGTGCCCGTTTCGCGCGATGTTCCTCGCGACCGCGTTGCAGGGCGCGCTCGGCATCGCGCTGACGGCAGCGGCTCTCGGCTTCGGCTTCGCGCTGCCCGAGGTGCCCGGGGGCACGCTTGCATGGCACGCGCACGAACTGATGTTCGGCTTCGGCCTCGCGGCGGTCGCCGGCTTCGTGCTCACGGCGGTGCCCGAGTTCACGTCGACGGCACCGTTGCCCGCGCGCGTCTCGCTCGCGATCGCAGGGTGGTGGCTCGTCGCGCGCATCGCCTTCTGGCTGGCGCCCGCACTCGGCCTCTGGCCCGCGGCGCTGGCCAACGCCGGTTTCGCGATCGCGCTGCCGGCGTTGCTCGGCGCGCGGCTGCTGCGCGACGGCGCAGGCCGGCACGCCGGATTCTTCTGGGGACTCGTCGCGTTCGCGCTGGCGGCCACCGGCTTCTGGTTCGACACGCTGCTCGGTGCCTGGCCGATGCGCTGGGTGCATGCGGCGGTCGACGCGATGATGATCCTGATCGTCGTCGCGATGAGCCGCATTTCGATGCGCGTGGTCAACGATGCGCTCGACGCGCGGCGAACGCGCACCGGCGACGAACTGCCCGAATACCGCGCCCGCCCGCCGCGGCGCAATCTCGCGACCTTCGCGATCGCGCTGCACGCGGGCGTGGCGTTCTTCGCGCCCGGCTCCGCCGTGGCCGGCTGGATCGCCCTCGCCGCGGCGGCCGCGGTGCTGAACCTGATGAACGACTGGCACGTCGGCCGTGCGCTGCTGACCCGCTGGGCCTGGATGCTCTACGCGGTGTACTGGCTGATGTCGCTCGGCTACGCAGCGATCGGCGCGGCGCTGCTCGGCGCGCCGATCGCGGCGAGCGCGGGAAGGCACCTGCTCACGGTCGGCGCGATGGGTCTTTCCATCTTCGCGGTGCTCGGCATCGCCGGGCGACTGCACGCCGGACGCCCGCTCGATGCGCGCGCGTGGACGCCGGCGGGCGCGGCGCTCGTCGCGATCGCCGCGCTCGCGCGCGCACTGGCGGGCGTTGCCGGAATGCCCGGCGATCGACTGGTCGCGCTCTCGGCACTCGCGTGGGTCGTCGCCTTCGGACTCGTGCTCGGGCACCTCGGTCCGGCCTGGTGGGGGCGGCGCACCGACGGCGGACACGGCTGCGAGGAATGGATCGAACGCGAAGCCCCCGGCCCGGATCCTCGGCGCGACAGCACGGCGCCACCGCGCGGCGCCACCTGAGGCTGGCGCGCGATCAGCCGGCCAGCAGACGCTCCACTTCGTCGTCTTCCACCTGCTCGAAGTGGTCGAAATACATCGAAACCGCACGAAACCCGGCCGGCGCGTGCAGGCAGACGACTTCGTCGGCATGGCCCCGCACCCGCTCGAGGCTATCGGGCGCCGCCACCGGCACCGCGCAGATCAGCCGCGCCGGCGAGCACGCGCGCGTCGCGTGCAGCGCGGCGATCATCGTCGAGCCGGTCGCGATGCCGTCGTCGACGACGATCACGACGCGGCCGGCGGGATCGATCGCCGGGCGCCCGGCGCGATAGCGGTCTCGTCGCTCGCGGATGCGCTCGCGCAGCGCATGCTTCTCGTGCTCGAGCCACATCGGATCGACGCTGCGCGCCGCTTCGGGCGAAGCCCAATGCACGTCGCCGGCTTCGTCGACGGCGCCCAGCGCGAGCTCGGGCTGGTAGGGGGCGCCGATCTTGCGCACGAGCACGACGTCGAGCTCGCCGCCGAGCGCGTCGGCAATGCGCCGGCCCATGGGCACGGCACCCCGCGGGATCGCGAGCACCAGCGGATGACTGCCGGCCCACGGCGCCAGCGCCTGCGCGAGGCGGTCGGCAGCGTCGTCACGATTGCGGAACATCGAAATCCTTCCTCTCGAAGCATCTGCAAACCGGGCTGCAGACCGAGTCGCCGGTGCAACGCGCGATTCAGCCTGGCTTCAGGCTCGCCCGCCGATACTGGCGGCATCTTGACACGGGAGCACTCCATCATGCCGAAAATCACACCCGCATGGGCGCTGGCCGGCACGTCGGTCGCACTGGCCGTCGCGCTTGCCGGCGGCTTCGCACAGGCCGACGACCGCGTGCGACAGGGCGAAGTGCGCGAACTGCGCGAAGCGGGCAAGATCCTGCCCATGGAAGAGATCCTGGGTCGGGTACGTTCCGCGCAGCCGGGGCAGATCGTCGAGATCGAGCTCGACCGCGAACAGGGACGCTACGTCTACGAGGTCAAGCTGATCGACGATGCCGACGCGATCCACAAGATCGAACTCGACGCGAGCACCGGCGAGATCGTCCAGCGCCGGCGGAAATAGCCGGTCGCGCCGATGCGGGTGCTGATCGCCGAGGACGACGAGCCGCTCGCCGCGCGCCTGCGCGAGCGGCTCGCGAGAGAGGGCTACGCGATCGACGTGGCGCACGACGGCGTCGATGCAGGGCATCTCGGCGCGACCGAGCCGTACGACGCGATCGTGCTCGACCTCGGACTGCCGCAACGCAGCGGCCTCGAGCTGCTCGCCGACTGGCGCGCAGCGGGCAACCGGGTGCCGGTGCTCATCCTCACCGCGCGCGACGGCTGGAGCGATCGTGTCGAAGGGCTGCGCGCGGGCGCCGACGACTACCTCGGCAAGCCCTTCCACCCGGAGGAGCTCGTCGCGCGCCTGCACGCGCTGATGCGCCGCGCCGCGCCGGCCGCCGACGTGCAGCTTCGTGCCGGAGCGTGGCGACTCGACGAAACGCGTCAATGCCTGGTGCACGACGACGCACGCGAGCAGCCGCTCACGGCGACCGAATTCCGCTTGCTGCGCTACTTCATGCGGCATCCGGGACAGGTGCTGTCGAAATCGCGCCTGACCGAGCACGTCTACGAATTCGACGCCGAGCGCGACAGCAACGTGATCGAGGTCTACGTGCGCAGGCTGCGCGCCTTGCTCGGCGCCGACCGGATCGAGACGCGCCGCGGACAGGGGTACGTCTTTCGCGCCGACGCATGAGCTCGCTGCGCAACCGGCTGACGCTCGCCCTGTCGCTCGTGCTGGTCGTGGCCGCCGCGCTGCTCGCCGCCGGGCTGCAGCATTTCCCGCGCGAGCTCGTCGAGCGCTACATCGCGTCGCGCCTCGAGCACGACGCCGACGCCCTCTACGTGCAGCTTGCCGGCGCGGACGAGGCAAGCCGCGCGACGCCGGGCGCGGCAGAGTCGGCCCTCGACGCCGAGCAGGCCGCGGCCGACTCGATGGGACCGGTGTACCGCCTGCCGCTCTCGGGTCACTATTTCCGCATCGACCGGGTCGCGCGCCCGCCGTCGCCCGCGCACGCCGGACGGACGATCCGCTCGCGCTCGCTGTGGGACGAGGACCTGCCGCCGGTCGCGTTGCGCGACACCAGCGAACGGGTGCATCGCCAGCCGGGGCCGGACGACCAGACGCTGCTCGCCTACACGCGCCGCTTCTCGGGCGCCGAGGCCGACTGGGTCGTCACCGTCGCCGAGGACGTCTCCGATCTCGACGCGGCGATCACCCGCTTCCGCAACGGACTGCTCGGCGCGATGCTCGCGGCGATCCTCGTGCTCGCCTGGCTGCAGCGAGGCATCGTCGTGAGCGGCCTCGCCCCGCTGCAGCGCGCGGTCGATGCCTGCCGGCGCCTCGAGCGCGGCGAGAGCGTGGCGATCCCGAACGTCGCGCCCGACGAAGTGCGGCCGATGCTCGATGCCGTCAACCGCCTCGTGCACCACCAGACGCAACGGCTTTCGCGCGTGCGGCACGCTGCGGGCAACCTGTCGCACGCGTTGAAGACCCCGCTCACCGTGCTCGCGCAGATCGCCGACGAGCGCGCGTCGGCCGGCGACGTCCATGCGCGCGACGATCGAGCGCGAGATGCGACGCGCGCGCCTGGCGGGCAGCGGCGCGAGCACGCAGGCCTTCGCGGCACGCGAACAGCTCGCGGCGCTCGTCGAAGCGCTGCGCCGCCTGCATGCCGGGCGCGCACTGCGCATCGACGTCGTCGCGCCCGAGGAGCGCTTGCCGCTCGATCGCGAGGACATGCTCGAGTTGTTCGGCAACCTGCTCGACAACGCATGCAAATGGGCGAATGCCGCGGTGCGCGTCGAGCTGGTCGATCGCGGCGATGCGGTCGCGTTCTGCATCGACGACGATGGTCCGGGCGTGGCGCAGCCGCTGCTCGGCCGGCTCGGCGGCGGCGCGCTGCGTGCCGACGAGAGCCGGCCCGGCCACGGGCTCGGCCTGACGATCGTCGGCGACATCGTCGCGCAGTACGGCGGGACGATCGAGTACCTGCGATCGCCTCGACTCGGCGGGCTGCGCGTGCAAGGCTCGCTGCCGCTGCCGCAGCGCGACACGACGACGGGCAGTGCGTCTTCGCTCAGGCGAACGTGATCGATCCGCGCCGTTGCGCGGTGTCGAGATGCGGCACGTTGTTGAAGCTGAGCAGCCGCAGCGTCCCGCCGCCGGCGATCAGCTCGCTGAAGCCGCTGTTGCGGCACTGCAGGTTGAGCTCGATCGCGGTGAGCGGGGGCGCACCGGCGATCTCGGCGATCACCCGTCCGATCGCCCCGCCCGAGCTGACGACCAGGATCGAGTCGTCGCGCCGGGTGTCGCGCACGGCCTCGTCGAGCGCGTCGCGCACGCGGGCGCCGAAATCCGACCACGTTTCGGGAACCTCGACCAGCCGGTCTTCGGCCCACGCCTGCATCGCCAGGCGGAACGTGCGCCAGTAGTCGCGCGCATCGGCGAGCTGGTGCGCGCGCGGCGCGCGGCCCGTGTGCGCTGTGTACAGCGCCTCGCCGGGATATTCGTCCAGCCCGCAGTGCGTATCGAGCGATGGGCCCGGCGCGCCCATCGCGTCGAGAATCGCGCGCGCGGTCGCCTGCTGGCGGATCAGCGTGCCCGACATCGCGCGTGCGAAGCGCACGCCGCGCTCGGCGAAGTATTCGCCGAGCCAGGCCGCCTGGCGCGCGCCCAGCGCCGAGAGCGCGTCGTAGTTCTCGGCGCCGAACGACGCCTGCGCATGCCGGACCAGAAAGACGATGGACATCGGTTCGGAATCGCCGGACAAAAGCGGCATTATCGCCGCCCGCGAAAGCCGCTTCCCGACAGGCTTACCATTGCGTTTGTCGAAAACGCACCCGAGAAGGGGAGAGAACGGACATGCGAGTTCAGGTCGCGATCATCGGAGCGGGCCCTGCGGGCCTGCTGCTGGGCCAATTGCTGCAGCGCGCCGGCATCGACGCGATCATCCTCGAGCGAAAGAGCGCCGAGTACGTGCTCGGTCGCATCCGCGCCGGCGTACTCGAGCAGGTTGCGGTCGACCTGCTCGACGAGGCGGGCGTGGGCCGGCGCGTCCACGCCGAGGGGCTCGTGCACGGCGGAATCGAGCTGTGCTTCGACGGCGTGCGCCACCGCATCGACCTCGCCGGCCTGACCGGGGGCAAGCACGTCACCGTCTACGGGCAGACCGAGGTCACGCGCGACCTGATGGACGCGCGCGCGGCCGCCGGCGCGCCCACCGTGTACGAAGCGCAGGACGTGAGCATCCACGGCTTCGACACCGCGACGCCGACCGTGCGCTATCGCAAGGACGGCACCGAGCACGAGATCCAGTGCGACTTCATCGCCGGCTGCGACGGCTTTCACGGCGTGTGCCGCGAGACGATTCCGCGCAGCGCGATGAAGGAATACGAGCGCATCTTCCCGTTCGGCTGGCTGGGGCTGCTCGCCGACGTACCCCCGGTGTCCGACGAGCTGATCTACGTCAATCACCCGCGCGGCTTTGCGCTGTGCAGCATGCGCTCGCGCACCCGCAGCCGCTATTACCTGCAGGTACCGGTCGGGGAGAAACTGGAAGACTGGTCCGACGATCGCTTCTGGGAGGAACTGAAGCGCCGCGTCGATGCCGAAGCGGCACGCACGATGATCACCGGGCCGTCGATCGAGAAAAGCATCGCGCCGCTGCGCAGCTTCGTGGCCGAGCCGGTGCGCTTCGGACGGCTGCTGCTGGCCGGCGACGCCGCGCACATCGTTCCGCCGACCGGGGCGAAGGGCCTCAATCTCGCGGCGAGCGACGTGCGCTACCTGTCGCGCGCGCTCATCGACCACTATCGCAGCGCATCGATGAAGGAGATCGACGCCTATTCCGACAAGTGCCTGCGCCGCGTCTGGAAGGCCGTGCGCTTCTCGTGGTGGATGACGTCGCTGATGCACCGCTTTCCCGACACCGGCGAGATGGGGCAGAAGATCCAGGAGACCGAGCTGTACTACCTCACCGGCTCGAAAGCCGCATCGACTTCGCTCGCCGAGAACTACGTCGGGCTGCCGTTCGAGGACTGAGCCGAGACGACGAGCACGTCGCCGCTCGCCTCGCCGAGCACGTGCAGCGTGACGCTGCCGAGCAGAAGATCCTCGACGGCCGTCCGTCCGTGCTTGCCGACCGCGACCAGATCGCTCGCGCCCTCTCGCGCGCGCTCGACGATCAGGCGCGGCGGATAGCCGCATTCCACGATGCGTTGCGCACGCGTCTCGCCGAGCCCGTCGAGCAGGAGCCTCATCGCGTCGATCGCCTCGCGGCGGGCCGCGAGCCGGTGCGCATGCACGACGCTCTCGTCGACGCCGGCCAGCCGCAAGCCTCCCTCGTACGGAACCTCGAAGGCATGCAGCACGTCGAGCGACGCCTCGGGCGCGAGCGCACGCGCCTGCCGCACGACCTCGGGCGACAGCACGGAAAAGTCGACGGCCGCGAGCAAGCGTCGGTAGGGACCCTCGACTTCACCCCGAACGACGAGCACCGACCCGTCTCGCTTGCGCAGCACGCGCTCGGCGCTCGTGCCGAGCACGAAGTCGCGAACCGGGTGCTCGCCGCGCGCTCCGAGCACGAGCAGCGGCGCATCGGCCGCAGTCTCGACGAGCGTGGCGACCACCGGGCCGCTGCGCACCACGCCGTCGAAACGCACGCCGCTCGCCTCGAACAGCGACTCGATCAGCGCCCGCATCGCGCGGCGCGCCTCGTCGAGCAGGCGCTCGAACGCGACGTCGGCCCCTTCGAGACGCTCGCGAAGCGCCGCGAACCAGGGCTCGTCGAGGACGTGCACGAGACACGGCGCGCGCGTGCGCAACTCGGTCGACAGCCGGGCAGCGCGCAGCGCAGCGCGCCACGCGCCGTCGGAAAAATCGGTCGCAACCACGATATCGGCCGACCCGGCGTTCACTCGATCGCCTCCTTCTCGTCGCGCGTGCGATACACGGCGATGCGCTGCTCGCGCTCGCGCACGAGCAGCGCATGCAGATCCGATTCCGGCACGCCGGCGCGTGCGAGCGCGAGCGCGCCCAGCTGAAGCGCCGATTCGAGCGTCTCCGGAATCACCGCATCGGCGCCCGCCTCGTGCAGCGCCGCGGCGTGCCGCTCGTCGCGCGCGCGCGCGAGGATCGGCGTGTCGGGCGAATCGGCCCGGATTGCCCGGACGGCCCGAACCGCGGCGGCGGGCTGGTCCATCGTCAGCACGACCGCGCTCGCCTGCGCGAGGCCGAGGCGACGCAACAGGTCGGCACGGCTCGCATCGCCGACGTAGACCGGCCAGCCCTTCGCGTGATAGCCGGCGACCACGTCGGGATCCGGATCGACCGCGACATAGGCAATGCCCTGCGAGTCGAACAGTCGCGCGAGCGACTGGCCGACCCGACCGAAGCCGGCAATGACGACGTGGCCTCCCGCACGCGGCGACCACCCGGGCTCGCCGTTCGATTCCGCGGCGACCGGCCGCGACGTGCGCGCCTCGAGGCGACGCCCGAGCGCAGCCGCCCAGGGCGTCGCGAACATCGACAGCCCGACGACGAGCAGCAGGAAACGACCTGTTTCGACTTCGAGCAGACCGAGCGTCATCGCGACGCCGAACACGACGAAGGCGAACTCGCCGCCCTGGCCGAGCAGCAATCCGCCGCGGATCGCGCGCGCCGACGACAGGCGCCCGATGCGCAGCACGAGCGCGACGACGAGCGCCTTCGCCGCGAACAACCCGACGACCGCGCCGAGCAACGGCACCGGCTGCCGCACGATCTCCAGCGGGTCGATCGACATGCCGACCGAAAGAAAGAACACGCCCATCAGCAACCCGCGAAACGGGTCGATCGTGACGACGACCTGGTGGCGATATTCGGTTTCGGCCAGCAGCAGCCCGGCCAGCAGGGCGCCCAGCGCCATCGACAGGCCGGCGAGCCAGGTCAGCGACGCGATGCTCAGCGAGCTGAGCAGCGTGAGCGCCATGAACGTGTCCGACTGCCGATTCGAGGCGAACAGGCGAAACAGCGGCGCGAGAACGATTCGACCGAGCAGGAAGATCAGGGCGATCGCCGCGACCGCCTTTCCGATCGCCGACGCGAGCACCGTTCCGACCGAAGCGGCATCGGCCTGCGCGAGCAACGACACGAGAATCAGCACCGGCACCACGGCGAGGTCCTGGAAAAGCAGGATCGCGAACGACGCCTGGCCGATCGGCGTGCCGAGCTCCCGGCGCGACGCGAGCAGCTGCATCACGACGGCGGTCGACGAGAACGACAGGGCGAGTCCGACGACGAGCGCGGTTCCCCGTTCGAAACCCGCCGCGACGGCTGCGGCCGCGATCAGCACCGAGGTCGCGACCACCTGGGCACCGCCGGCGCCGAAGACCCAACCGCGCATCGCCCACAGGCGGCGCGCCGACAGCTCGAGCCCGATGGCGAACATCAGGAAGACGACGCCGATTCCGGCGAGCACCGAGACGGCCTCGATCTGCGGAAACGCGAGCCAGCCGAGCACGCGGCCGAGCGTGGTCGCATCGGAGGCGAAGCGGCCCAGTCCGAACGGCCCGAGCAGCATTCCGACCGCGAGAAAGCCCGGCACGCTGCCGACGCGAAAGCGTTGCAGCAGCGGAACGAGCACGCCGGCGAGCGCGAGAAACAGCAACGTCTCGCGCAGGTGCGGGATCGACTGGACCTCTTCCAATCGCGCCCGCCGGCCAGTCAGATGACCGAGGTCACGCAGCCGTCCATCGGGATGATCGCGCCCGAGACGTACGATGCGGCATCGGAGGCCAGGAAGAAAGCGACCTGCGCGATCTCGTCGGGCTCGGCCATCCGGCCCATCGGGATGCGCGCGATCGCCTCCTCGAGCAGTTCCGCCTTGTTGCGGCCCGACGCGCGCGCGGCCGCTTCGAGCCCTTCGTCGACGCGCGTGGTGCGGGTGAGCCCGGGGTTGATCGCGTTCACGCGCACGCCGCTGCGCGCCCACGCCTGCGCGAGCCCGACCGTGGCGAGCATCAGCGCCGAATTCGCCGCGCCGCCGGCGATGTGCAGCCGACCCGCCTGCCGGCCGCCCTGCCCGACGATGTTGACGATGCTGCCGCGCCCGCGCGCCGCCATCCGCTCGACCACCGGCTGCAGGACGTGGACGTACGTGAAGTATTTCGCTTCCATCGCCTGGTGGTACGCAGCGGCATCGAGCTCGTCGGGCGCGTAGCGCCGTGCCGCACCGGCCGAATTGATCAGCACGTCGATCGGGCCGATCGACGCCTCCACGCGCTCGACGAGCCGCAGCGCGGCCTGCGGGTCGGTGAGGTCGACCGCTTCGCGAACGAATGCGCCCCGGTCGATCGGCTTCGCAGCCGGCGCGGCGGGGTCGGGCTCGACGAGCGTCTCGAGCGCCGCGTCGAGATGCGCCGGGCTGCGTCCCACGCCGACGACGCGCCTTCCCGCGCGCAGGAAAGCGCGTGCGCAGGCCAGCCCGATCCCCTTGCTGGCACCCGTCACGAGAACCACTGCCTGCTGGTTCGCATCGTCGGTCATCGATCCGCCTCTCCGTGGCTGCACGAACGGAAGTCTGTCACAAGCCGGGCGAGGCAACGGAGCGGGGTTTCTCGGCCGCGCCCGCGAGGGCCGGGCGAACCGGTTCGGCGGGCGGGCGGGGCGGCGCCGATCGACGATCGGCGCGCAGGCGCAGAGGCGGTGATTCAGCCGGGAATGGCCGATGCGAACGGGGCCGGTTCGGCCGCCGCGATCACTGCCGAATCGGCCGCATGGGGCTCGAAGCGACGCTTTCCGTCGCCGCGCAGGCGACGCGCGTGTTCGTCGAGTTGGCGCCGTGCCGCGAAGAACGCATCGCGCAGCGCCACGTGGACGTCCTGCCGGCGTGCCTGGTTGGCGACGATGTTGCCGCCGGGGACCGAAACGTCGATGGAGACGAGGAACTCCTCGCCCTGCTGCTTGTGATTGTGCGGCCGGTGCACGACGACGCGGCAACTGGTGACGTTCGGGTGGAACTGCTCCAGCTTGTTCGACTTCTCGCGAATCGAAGCCTCGAGGGCAGGCGAAGCGTCGATTCCGTGGAAATGGATCTGCAGCTGTGTACGCATACGGCTCCTTCTCTTCAGGACTGCCCGGTTGCGGCCCGGGCGCCGAGGGATCGTCAGTGCTCGTCGGTTCTCGTTCGCTCGTCTTCGGCCAGTTCTCCTGTTTCGGGGTCGATCCAGTCGGAAACGCCCAGCGCTTCGCCGGCGCTGCGCACGGCGTCGTCGGGATTTTCCGGGGGCGCGTCGTCGTCGTCGGCCAGCATGTCCTCGACGGCTTCGATCAAGGTGGCAAAGGGCCCGTATTCGCGCGAATCCGCCTCGTCGATCCAGTAGAAGCCGTCGGGCCGCTCGAGGATGCGGGTATGGTCGAATTCGGGAGAGGTCGTCGGGATCGTCCGGTTCTTCATCACCGCCCCCCACAAGCCGGCAGGCGACGCAGCGGTGCAACCAGTTTCTCGATCGACGACAGGTGTCGGGTCTCGGCGAGCGCGAACTCGAGCGCACGCATGCGAACGGACTCGTTCGGCGAGGTGGCTGCGAGGTGCTCGAATACGGCCCGCATTGCGCGCTCGTTGCGGCGAGCCGCTTCGAGCACGCCTTCCGGCGTCGTCAGATCCTCGAGCATCGACTGGGACATTCCTTCCGTCCAGGTCACCCGTTCGGCCAGTATCGTTCCGATGTCGAGATCGGGCAAGTCGCGTTCGATGCGCGCGGCGAACTCCGACTCGGTGACGGCGAGATGCGAATACAGGCGCGCACGCGCCGGATGCTCGCGCACGGCGGCGCTGCCGGCGAGACGCCGATAGCGCGCGGACGCCTCGCGCCGCAGCGCGAGCGTTCTTGCGAGCAGATCTCGCAACGAGGCGACGGGATCCGTCCCGGACATCATCGTCGTATCGTGCCCGCGCACCCCGCCGACCGGTTTGACCCGAGTCAACCGGGCCGCTTCTTCGGTACCATGGCGCGCATCGTCTGCGAAGGAGACGCGTTTGGCATCGGTCTCGATCACGAACGTTCGCAAATCGTACGGAGCGACCGAAGTCATACACGGCGTCGACGTCGACATCGCCGACGCCGAGTTCTGCGTGCTCGTCGGGCCATCCGGATGCGGCAAGTCGACGCTGCTGCGCATGATCGCCGGGCTCGAGGAGATCACCTCGGGTCGCATCCGGATCGGCGATCGCGTGGTCAACGAGGTGCAGGCGCGCGATCGCGACATCGCGATGGTGTTCCAGAACTACGCGCTCTATCCGCACATGAAAGTGCGCGAGAACATGGCGTTCTCGCTGGTGCTCGCGCGGCGTCCGAAAGCCGAGATCGCCCGCCGCGTCGACGAGGCGGCCGCCATTCTCGGCCTCAGTCCCTATCTCGAGCGCTACCCCGGCCAACTCTCGGGCGGCCAGCGCCAGCGCGTCGCGATGGGCCGGGCCATCGTGCGCAAGCCGCAGGTGTTCCTGTTCGACGAACCGTTGTCGAACCTCGATGCGAAGCTGCGCGTGCAGATGCGCGCCGAGATCCGCGAGCTGCACCAGCGGCTGCAGACGACGTCGATCTACGTGACGCACGACCAGATCGAGGCGATGACGATGGCCGACCGGATCGTCGTCATGCACGACGGCCTCGTCGAGCAGGCGGGCACGCCGCTGGAGATCTACGACCATCCGGCCAACGTCTTCGTCGCGACGTTCATCGGCTCTCCGGCGATGAACCTGCTCGCCGGACGGCTCGGCGCCGACGCGGCCAGCGTCGAGCTCGCCGGCGGCGCCTGCGTGCCGCTGGCGCAGCGCGCGCTCGCGCCCCCCGGCGCCGAGGTCCGCCTCG
>JAKFES010000066.1:0-1934 GCA_036675585.1 Burkholderiaceae bacterium | reverse complement strand
CGTCCTGATTCTCGCTCCGCTGCTCGACCGTCGGGTGCGCAAGGCCGACATCGAGCCGACGGTCACCGTGGTGATCGCGGCGTTCAACGAGGAAGCGGAGATCGGGCGCACCGTCTCGAACCTGCTCGAGCAGGACTATCCCCCCGAGCGGCTCGACGTGCTGGTCGTCTCCGACGGCTCGACCGATCGCACCGACGAGGTTCTCGCGGAACTCGTCGAACGGCACGGCCCGCGTCTGAGGACCGTGCGCCAGGAGCCCCGACAGGGCAAGACGGCTGCGCTCAATCTCGCGATGGGGCTCGTTTCGGCCGAGATCGTCGCGTTCGCCGATGCGAATTCGATCTATGCGCGCGGCGCCGTGCGTGCGCTGGTGCGCAACTTCGCCGATCCGTCGGTCGGGTACGTAACGGGGCGCATGTCGTATACGAACGCGGACGGGTCCGGTGTCGCCGGCGGGTGCCTGGCGTACATGGGCTACGAGAACCTGCTGCGACGACTCGAGACGCGCGTCGGCTCGATCGTCGGCGTCGACGGCGGCATCGACGCGATCCGACGCGAGCTGTATGGGTGGATGCGACCCGAGGAGTTGCCCGACTTCGCGCTTCCGCTGAGCGTCGTCGAGCGCGGCAGTCGGGTCGTGTTCGAACCCGATGCGGTGCTGTTCGAGCCGGCGCTCGCGCGCGCGTCCGACGAGATGCGGATGCGCGTTCGCGTCGCGCTGCGTGCGCTGTGGACGCTGCACGACAAGCGGCCTTTGCTCAACCCGTTTCGCGGCGCGCTGTATGCGTGGCAGCTGCTGTCGCACAAGGCCATTCGCTATCTCGCATTCGTTCCGCTCGCCGGGCTGCTGGTGCTGAACGCCTGGGTGGCCGCGCGGCACCCGTTCTACCTCGGGTTCCTGGTCGCGCAGCTCTCGTGCTACACGCTCGCCGCGGCCGGACACCTTGCGCGCAATACCCGTTTCGTGCCCGCGCTGCTGTTCGCACCGTATTATTTCTGCGTCGTCAACGCAGCTTGCGTGGTCGCGCTGTGGAAGTTCTTCATGCGCCAGAAAGTCACCGTATGGAAGCCTCGCGCGGGCGACGAACCGCAATACCGCGCGCGCGGCACTTGAGCCCGACGCAGGTCGGCCCGGTCGACGCGGTCCGCGGGCAGCCGGTCGGCGTCCTGTTTCTCGCGGACTGCTACGACAACACGCAGGCGGGAACCGAACGTCAATTGCGCCGGCTGATCGAGGGGCTCGACCGCGCGCGGTATCGGCCGACGCTCGCGCTGATGCGTCGCGCAAGCGTCGCGGCGGACGCGCTGTTTCCGTGCCCGGTCGACGTGCTCGATGTCGGCGCGTTGCGCAGTCCGCGCACGGCGCTGTCGCTGCTGCGCTATGCGTGGCGGGCGCGGCGCGCGGGCAACCGGCTCGTGCACTGCTTCTTCAACGACGCCTCGCTGGTCGCCCCGCTTTTCCGCTGCTTCGGACTGCGCGTGATCGTCTCGCGGCGCGACATGGGCTTCTGGTACACGCCGGGCGTGGTACGCGCGCTGCGGCTCGCCGTTCCGTTCGTCGATCGCTATGTCGCGAACAGCCATGCCGTCAAGGACCGCGTCTGCCGGATCGAAGGAGCGCCGCCCGCCCGGGTCTCGGTGATCTACAACGGGCGTGCCGATCGGTTCGACGCGGGCGCGGGCGAACCCGGCGCGCGCGAGCCGATCGTCGGCATCGTCGCCAACCTGCGCCCGATCAAGCGCATCGACACGCTGATCGAGGCGCTCGCGATCGTGCGCCGCACGCATCGCGACGTTCGTGCACTCGTCGTCGGCGGTGACTGGCCCGACGAGACGGGGGTGGGCATGCGCGCGCGTCTGGCGGCACTCGCCGAGCGCCTGCAGGTCGGCGATCGGGTCGAGTTCGGCGGGCCGGCCGACGATCCGCAACCGCA
>JAKFES010000059.1:0-13634 GCA_036675585.1 Burkholderiaceae bacterium | reverse complement strand
GTCGTGCGCGTTCAGCTCGATCCGTCGCTCGCACCGAAAACGAAGATCGAACGGCACACGGGCTGGGAGCACTGGCGCCCGTTCGTCCAGTACGTGATCCCGCTGGTGTCGATCTTCGTCATCGTCGTCGCGTCGATGGCGGCAGGGTGGGCGACGCCGACCGAGTCGGCGGCCATCGGCGCGTTCGCCACCGTCGTCCTGGCGCTCGTCTACGGCGCGCTCACCACGTCGAACATGCTGCAGGCGCTGCGCGGAACGGTGGCGATCTCCGGGATGATCCTGTTCATCATCCTGGGCGCGACGACGTTCGCGCAGATCCTGTCGTTCTCGGGCGCGAGCAACGGGCTCGTGCAGTTGATCACCGGCCAGGGGCTGACGACGATGGCGGTCGTCGCCGCGATGATGGGCGTGCTGATTTTCCTCGGCCTGTTCGTCGACCAAGTCAGCATGATGATGATCACGCTGCCGATCTTCATGCCGGTGGTCCAGCGGCTGGGCATCGACCCGGTGTGGTTCGGCGTCATGTTCCTGATCTGCATGCAGCTCGGCCTGCTGCTGCCGCCGCACGGAATGCTGCTGATGACGATGAAGGGCGTCGCGCCGCCCCCGGTGACGATGGCGCACATCTTCCAGGCCGTCACGCCGTACGTCTTCATGAGCCTGCTGCTGCTCGCGCTCGTGTTCCTGTGGCCGCCGGTTGCCGTGTGGCTGCCGGCGCTCCTCGGCTAGCCCGGGCGCGCCGAAGCGCACGACGACCGCTGGTCGACCCGCCGGCGGAACGGCACCGGCCCCTCGCTCGTCCCCGCGCTACGATGAACCAAGCGAACATCGTTGCCGCGGAGGCACCATGCGCACCGAAACCTGGATCACGCGCCTTGCCCTGGCAGGTGCGACGCTCGCTTCGCTGATCGCGCCGGCGACGGCGCACGCCGAGCTCGAGCCCGGCGACCCGGCCCCGGTCTTCACCGCACCCGCCGCGCTCGCCGGGGAGGTCTTCGAGTTCTCGCTCGAGCAGGCGCTCGCCCGGGGTCCCGTCGTCGTCTATTTCTATCCGAAGGCATTCACCAGGGGCTGCACGATCGAGGCGAACCGCTTCGCCGAGGCGCAGGAGGAATACCGGGCGCTGAACGCGACGGTGATCGGCGTCTCCGGAGACGACCTCGCGACGCTGAAGGAGTTCTCGGTCGCGGAATGCCGCAACCGCTTCGCCGTCGCTTCGGACGCCGACGGCCGGATCATGAAGTCGTACGACGCGGTGATGCCGCTCACGAGCAGCTATGCGAAACGCGTTTCGTACGTCATCGGCACCGACCGGCGCATCGTCCACGTGTACTCGTCGATGAGCCCCGACGGACACGTGCCGAACACGCTGCAGGCATTGCGCGAAGTGCAGGCGGCGCAACGGCGATAGCGCACTCGGGCCGCTCGCCGAATCGGCGGCGACCCTCGCCGGCGGCCACCGCAACGGCGGTGCCGGCCTGCAAGGATCGCAAGATCGGGCCGCCAGAGCGCCGATGATCCGGGAGGAACCGCGCCGGCGCGGTTCGCCTCGAGGAGACCGGCATGGACCCCCTGACCCGTGCGCATATCGAACGCGAAAGCGAAGTCTGTGCGAACAACTACGCGCCGCTGCCGATCGTCGTCGAACGTGCGCGCGACGTATGGCTGTACGACGTGGCCGGCAGGCGCTACCTCGATTTCCTGAGCGCGTACTCGGCGGTCAACCACGGACATCGGCATCCGCGGCTGGTCGCGGCGGCGCGCGAACAGATGGAGCGCGTGTGCATCACGTCGCGCGCACTGCGCGGCGATCGGCTCGGTGCTTTCCTCGCCGAACTGTGTCGCGTGTCGGGATTCGAGCGCGCGCTGCCGATGAACACGGGCGCCGAGGCGGTCGAGACCGCGATCAAGGCGGCGCGGCGCTGGGGCTACCGGGTCAAGGGGATCGAAGCGCAGCGCGCGACGATCCTCGCCGCCGACGGCAACTTCCACGGCCGCACGACGACGATCGTCGGCTTCTCGTCGGAGCCGGCGAACCGCGACGGCTTCGGCCCGTTCGCGCCGGGATTTCGCCGGTTCCGCTTCGGCGACATCGATTCGCTCGACGCCGCCTGGGACGACGACGTCTGCGCGGTCCTCGTCGAACCGATCCAGGGCGAAGCGGGCGTGATCGTACCGCCGCGCGGCTGGCTGCGCGCATTGCGCGCGTGGTGCGACCGGCGCGGCGTGCTGCTGATCCTCGACGAAGTGCAGTCCGGACTGGGGCGTACCGGACGAACGTTCGCGTTCGAGCACGAAGCAATCCGCCCCGACGCGCTGGTCGTCGGCAAGGCGCTCGGCGGCGGCATCCTGCCGGTGTCGGCTTTCCTCGCCGATGCCGAGGTGATGGACGTCTTCGATCCCGGCAGCCACGGCTCGACGTTCGGCGGCAACGCCCTCGCCGCGGCCGTCGGCCTCGAAGCGCTGCGCGTGCTGAGCGACGAGCAACTCGCCGAACGCAGCGCGGTGCTCGGCCGCCATCTGCTCGCCCGACTGCGCGCGTCGGCCGCCGGACGGGCGATCGACGTGCGCGGGCTCGGGCTGTGGGCCGCGGTCGAGCTGCTCGCCGGCAGCGACATCGACGCGCACACGGCGGTCGAACGGCTCGCGCGCCTCGGCGTCGTGACGAAGGAGACCCACGGGCGCGCGATCCGGATCGCGCCCCCGTTGACGATCTCGAAGGCCGACCTCGACTGGGGACTCGATCGACTCGACTCGGTGCTCGACGAAGCGATGCCGCGCACCGGGCGCACGCCCCGCGACGCCCCCGCACCGAAGCGCGAAGCGGCGCACCTGCTGCTGTGCCCGCCCGAGCACTACGAGGTGCGTTACCGGATCAATCCCTGGATGCATCCGGAAGCCTGGTCGCTCGATGCGGCGCGCCTTTCGCGCGAAGCGCGCGAGCAATGGCGCGCGCTCGCCGACCTGTACCGCCGGCTGGGCGCACGCGTCGAGACGATGCCCGCACAGCCCGGCCTGCCCGACCTCGTGTTCACCGCCAACAGCGCGGTCGTGCACGACGGAAAGGTCGTGCTCGCCCGCTTCCGCAGCCCCGAGCGGCGCAGCGAGCAAGCGCACGACCGGCGCGTGTTCGAGGCCTTGCGGCAGCGGGGCATCGTCGAATCGCTGCACGAGATGCCCGAAGGCGTGTATTTCGAAGGGGCGGGCGACGCGATCCGCGATTCGACGCGCGACGTCTTCTGGATGGGATACGGACCGCGCTCGGACCTCGCCGCGCGCGACACGATCCGGCGCGTGTTCGGCGCCGATACCGTGTCGCTCGAGCTCGCGACGCCGCGCTACTACCACCTCGACACCTGCCTGTGCGTGCTCTCCGGCGGCGAGATCGTCTGGTACCCGCCCGCCTTCACCGAAGCGTCGCGGGCGCTGCTGCGCACGCTCGCGGCCGACGCGCTGATCGAAGTCGACGAGGCCGATGCCGCGCGCTTCGCCGTGAACGCCGTGAGCATCGGCCGCGACGTCGTGCTGTGCCACGCATCGCCCGTGCTGCGCGAACGGCTCGAGGCGCGCGGCTACCGCGTGCACGTCGTCGCGCTCGACGCGTTCAACCGATCGGGCGGCGCCGCGTATTGCCTGACCTTGCGGCTCGACGAACGCCGCCGCGACGAGGCAAACGGCGCGCGTACACTCGCCGCATGAAGGCGCTCGACGCGATCGACCAGCGAATCCTGCGCGAACTGCAGACCGACGGGCGCATCACCAACCAGGCGCTCGCCGAACGCATCGGCCTGTCCCCGCGCGCGTGCCTCGATCGCGTGCGCCGGCTCGAGCGCGAACGCTTCATCGAAGGGTATCGAGCGATCGTCGGGCGCCACGCGCACGGCGAGCGGCTCGTCGTGCACACCGAAGTGACGCTCGTCGATCAGCGCCAGGCCACGCTGCAGCAGTTCGAGCGCCGTGCCGCCGAATGCCCCGAGGTCGTCGCCTGCTACCTGCTCAGCGGCCCGTACGACTATCTCGTGCGTTTCGCGTGCAGCGACATCGAGCATTACCGCCGCTTGTCCGACGCGTGGATCAACGACCGCACGATGGGGGTGGCGCGGATCGTTTCGCATACGGAGCTGGCGACGGTCAAGGAGTTCCACGGGTACTCGGTCTGAGCGACCCGGGAGTCCATTGTCCTCGCACGCGAGCGGCACGAGCGCAGCGCGGGACGGCGGGCCGCGAAGCCGGCCTTCGGCTTCCCTGCGCTGCTCGCCCCCGCGGGCGGCTGCGCAACTCGCCCTCGTCGCGGCGCCCCTTCGGGGCTTGCGCCTCGGAGCTCGAACAGTGCTCGCCGACGGCCCCCGCGAGGGCTGCGCTGCTCGGCGGCTTCGAGGCCCGCCGCCCCGCGCTGCGCTCGCGCCGCTCGCTGGACCGGGGTTCGCGGTCGAGAGGCGGGCCGTGCCCGATCGTGGCCGACGTGTGCGCTCGAAATCCGCCGCGGCGAGATACGCCGAGGAGTTTCGCAAACGAACGCTGGGGCAGGTTTTGGAAGGGCGGCGGCGATGGGTCGCCCTGGGGCTGCTCATCGCGCGGGCCATCGGGTCGACGAGCGGAGGTGGGTTCGTACGCGAGTCGTTGATGTGTCGGTGGGGCCGCTTGGCGCTGCCGCCACCGGTCGAATCGCGCCGATTCCCGGAAACCGGCGGCCCGCCCCACAACGGCACTGCGGCGCGACGTCCGCGGCACGTCCAGAAAACGAATCGCCGCGAATGCGAACCTCCGCGAACCGAGGAGGCGAACCTCAGCGAACCGCGTACTCGATCGTCACCGGCGCGTGGTCCGAGAATCGCTCGGCGGTGAAGATCTCCGCTTGCCGCGCCTTCGCCGCGATGCCCGGCGTCGCGATCTGGTAATCGATCCGCCACCCGACGTTCTTCGCCCACGCCTGCCCGCGGTTGCTCCACCACGTGTACTGCTCGGGGCGCGGGTCGAGGCTGCGATGCACGTCGACGAAGCCGAGGTCGTCGAACACGCCGCTCAGCCACGCGCGCTCCTCGGGCAGGAAGCCCGAGTTCTTCTGGTTCGAGCGCCAGTTCTTCAGGTCGATCTCGCGGTGCGCGATGTTCCAGTCGCCGCACAGGATCACTTCGCGGCCGCTCGCGCGCAGCGCGCGCAGGCGCGCGTGGAATTCGGCGAGGAAGCGGAACTTGGCCGCCTGTCGCTCGGGCGAGCTCGATCCCGAGGGTACGTACACCGACACGACCGCGTACGAGCCGAAATCGAGCTCGATGTAGCGGCCTTCGCCGTCGAACTCGTCGCTGCCGAAGCCGGTTCGTACCGCGCGCGGCCGGCGCCGCGCATAGATGCCGACGCCGCTGTAGCCCTTCCGCTGCGCGCAATGGAAATGCGCGCGCAATCCGTCGATCGACCGTGTCGCCTCGTCGAGGTCGCATTCCTGCGCGCGCACTTCCTGCACGCAGACGACGTCGGCGCGGTGCGCGGCGAACCACTCGATCCAGCCGCGGCGCGCGGCCGAACGGATGCCGTTCAGGTTCAGCGTGACGACCCGTATCATTGCGCTGTCTCGTTCCTTCCCCGGATTGCCTCGATGGGCGACGATTTGCGCGCGCAGTTTATCCGCTTCGCCGTCGACAGCGGCGTGCTTCGCTTCGGTTCGTTCCGCACCAAGGCCGGGCGCCTGTCGCCGTATTTCTTCAACGCCGGGCTGTTCTGCGACGGCGCGTCGCTCGGCCGGCTCGCGCAGTTCTACGCCGACACGCTGCTGCAGGCCGAACGCGAAGGCCGCGTCGCCTTCGACATGCTCTTCGGCCCGGCGTACAAGGGCATTGCGCTCGCCTCGGCGACCGCGGTCGCGCTCGCGGGCAGCGGGCGCAACGTGGCGTTCGCCTTCAACCGGAAGGAGGCGAAGGACCACGGCGAAGGCGGCGTGCTGATCGGCGCGCCGCTCGCCGGCCGCGTCGTCATCATCGACGACGTGATCAGTGCGGGAACCTCGGTCGGCGAGTCGATGCGGCTGATCCGGGCGCAGGGCGCCGAGCCCGCGGCGGTGCTGATCGCGCTCGACCGCGAGGAACGAAGCGGCGATGCGACGCGCGTCGGCGATCGTTCGGCCGCGCAGGACATCGCGCGCACCTACGGCATTCCGGTGCTGGCCATCGCGAGCCTCGGCGACCTGCTTCGATTCCTCGATTCCGACGACGCGCTCGCCGCGCATCGACAGAAGGTGTCCGAGTATCGCGATCGGTACGGCGCCGGAGCGGCGACGTAGCCCGCCGGCGAACCGGCTCGCGCCCGCCGCTCGCGCGCGCAGCGATCGATTGCCCGAGGCCCGTGCTCAGGCGGCCGGCTTGAGCACGAAGGTCACTTTCATCGTCACCTTGTATTCGGCGATCTGCCCGTTGCGGATCGAGACCTGCTGATCCTGGATCCAGGCCCCCGCGACGTCGTCGAGCGAATCGGTCGCCCGGGCGATTCCCTGTGCGATGGCATCGTCGAAGCTCTGGTTGCTCGACGCGATGACTTCGATGACCTTGGCGACGGACATGGTGCGCTCCGTTCGGGGCGGATGGGTTTTTCTTGTAGCACGTTCGCCGTGCTCCGCGTCCAACCGTCGCGATCGCGGCAGGGTCGATCGCGTCGGGCGCGTTGCCCTCAGCCGAGTCGCCGACGCAGCAGGTCGTTGACCTGCTGCGGGTTCGCCTTTCCGCGCGTGGCTTTCATCACCTGGCCGACCAGCGCGTTGAGCGCCTTGTCGCGCCCCGCGCGGAATTCCTCGACCGAACGGGCGTTGGCGGCGAGGACGTCGTCGACGATCCGCTCGAGCTCGCCCGCATCGCTGATCTGGCGCAACCCGCGCGCGTCGATGATGCGGTCGACCGCATCGGCGTCGCCCGCCACGCCCGCACCAGCCGCGCCGCTCGCTTCGCGCCCCTCGCCGCTCCACAGCGCCGCGAAGACGTCGCGCGCGAGCTTGCCCGAGATGGTCGCGTCGCCGATGCGCTGCACGAGCCGGGCCAGCTGCGCGGGTGCGACCGGGCAGGTTTCGATCGGGCGGTCCTCGCGGTTCAGCGCCGCGGCCAGCTCGACCATGACCCAGTTGGCCGCCGCCTTCGCGAGCGGGGGCACGCCGGTCTGCGCGGCGGCGGGCAACGCGGCGACGACGGCTTCGTAGTAGTCGGCGATGCCGCGCGACGCGGTGAGCGTCGCCGCATCGTAGGCCGACAGGCCGTATGCCCGGACGAAACGCGCGCGCATCGCGTCGGGCAGCTCGGGCAGCGTCGCGCGCACGCGCTCGATCCATTCGGGCGCGATGACGAGCGGCGGCAGGTCGGGATCGGGGAAATACCGGTAATCGTGCGCGTCTTCCTTGCCGCGCATCGTGCGCGTCTCGTCGCGATCGGGGTCGTAGAGCCGCGTTTCCTGGACCACGCGCCCGCCGTCGGTGATCAGGTCGATCTGGCGCGCGGCTTCGAACTCGATCGCGCGCTCGAGGAAGCGGAACGAGTTCAGGTTCTTGATCTCGCAGCGCGTGCCGAGCTCGGCCTGCCCGGCCGGCCGCACCGACACGTTGGCGTCGCAGCGAAACGACCCTTCCTGCATGTTTCCGTCGCAGATGCCCAGCCACACGACGAGCGCGTGCAGTGCGCGCGCGTACGCCACCGCCTCGCGTGCCGAACGCATGTCGGGCTCGGTGACGATCTCGAGCAGCGCAACGCCGGCGCGATTCAGGTCGATTCCGGTCATTCCATGGAAATCTTCGTGCAACGACTTGCCGGCGTCTTCCTCGAGATGCGCGCGCACGAGCCGTACGGTGCGCTCGAGCGCTTCGCCGTTCGCCTCGCCCTGCCAGACGACGGCCAGTGCGCCACCGGAGACGACGGGGGCCTCGAACTGGCTGATCTGGTAGCCCTTGGGCAGGTCGGGATAGAAATAGTTCTTGCGAGCGAACACCGAGCGCTCGACGATGCGCGCGCCCACCGCGAGTCCGAACCGGATCGCGCATTCGACCGCCGCACGGTTGGCCACCGGCAGCACGCCGGGCAGCGCGAGATCGACGAAGCTCGCCTGCGTGTTCGGCTGCGCGCCGAACGCCGTCGAGGCGTCCGAGAACATCTTCGAGCGCGTCGCGAGCTGCACGTGCGTCTCGAGCCCGACCACGATTTCCCACTGCATCACGTCGATCGTCCGTCCGTTCCCGATTCGAATTGCCGGCGCGCGCTCACGGGCGCGCGCAGCGCCCGGTGCCCGGATCGAACATCACCGGCCACGCCTGGTCGTAGATGCCCGGCGTGCACCGGTTCTCGCACCCCGCGTGCGCCAGCGTGACGCGGCGCGGTTCCTGCCAGATCATCAGGCGACACCCGCTGCCGTCGCGCGCGAGCAGCTCGATGTGAGGCTTGCGCTTCGTCTGCCGGAAATCGGCCTGCTCGAAACGGCAGCTGCCGCTGCGGCCGACCTGAAGCTGCCAGGCGAGCGCGGTGACCCGGTTGTCGCGCACGCTCAGCCGCGCGTCCTCGCGAAAGCCGTCCTCCTCGGTCTGCGTGCACACGCCGTCCAGGTCGATCGACCGGTCGGCGATCGGCGTGCGGTGCGCGCCGGGCAACGACGGCAGCATCGAGCACCCGCCGAGCGCCAGCGGCACCGCGACGCGGGCAAGGCGACGCAGCGCCGGCGTCCATCGGCGCGCCGCCCGTACGTTCAGGCCGGCCGCTGCAGATGCCATGGACTCGCCTGCTGGAACGCGTGCGCGACGCCGATCAGGCGCGCCTCGTCGAACGCGCGCCCGATCAGCTGCAGCCCGACCGGGCGCCCGCCTTCGCCGAATCCGGCGGGAACGGACACGCCCGGCAGCCCGGCGAGCGACGCCGGCAGCGTATAGATGTCGGCCAGGTAGTTGCGCACCGGATCGTCGATGCGCGAGCCGATGTCCCACGCGACGCTCGGCGAGACCGGGCCGGCGACCACGTCGACCGCATCGAAGACGCGGCGGAAGTCGTCGGCGATCAGCCGGCGCAGCTTCTGCGCCTGCAGGTAATACGCGTCGTAGTAGCCGTGCGAGAGCACGTACGTGCCGACCAGGACGCGCCGCTTCACTTCGTCGCCGAAGCCCTCGGCGCGCGTGCGGCAGTACAGGTCGCGCAGGTCGTCGTACTGTTCGGCGCGGTGTCCGTAGCGCACGCCGTCGAAACGGCTCAGGTTGCTCGACGCCTCGGCCGGCGCGAGGACGTAATACGCGGGAATCGCGAGCTCGGTCTTCGGCAGCGACACGTCGACGCGCACCGCGCCGAGCCCGCACAGCACCTCGAGCGCCGCCTCGACCGCGGCGCGCACGTCGTCGGACAGGCCCGCGCCGAAGAACTCGCGCGGCACGCCGATGCGCAGCCCCGCGATCGATTCGCCCACCCGGCGCGCGAAATCCTCGCCCGCGCGCTCGACGCTCGTCGAATCGCGCGCGTCGAATCCGGCGATGGCGCCCAGCGCCGTCGCGCAGTCCTCGGCGGTGGTCGCGAGCACGCCGGCCTGGTCGAGGCTCGACGCGTAGGCGATCATCCCGTGACGCGACACGCGGCCGTAGGTCGGCTTCAGGCCGGTGACGCCGCACATCGCCGCCGGCTGCCGGATCGAGCCGCCGGTATCGGTGCCGGTGGCCACTGCGACCAGCCCTGCCGCCACTGCCGCCGCGGAGCCGCCCGACGAACCGCCCGGAATCGCCGAGCGATCCCACGGATTGCGCACCGGGCCGAAATGCGAATGCTCGTTCGAGCCGCCCATCGCGAACTCGTCGCAGTTCGTCTTGCCGATGCAGACCGAGCCCGCGGCGACGAGCCGCTCGACGACCGCGGCATCGAAGGGGCTGACGTAGCGCTCGAGCATCCGCGAGCCGGCCGTGGTTCGCCAGCCGCGCGTGACGAAGACGTCCTTGTGCGCGAGCGGAACGCCGAGCAGCGCGCCGCGCTCGCCGCGCGCGCGGCGCACGTCGGCGGCGCGTGCCTGCTCGAGCGTGCGTTCGGGCTGCACGTCGATGAATGCGTTGAGGTCGCTCGCCGCGACGCGGCGCAGGCATTCCTGCGCAAGCTCCACGGCCGACGCCCGTCCCGAGTCGAGCAGCTCGCGCCACTCGCGCAGCGAGGCGCGCGCGGGCAGCGCCGAGCCCGCGGCCTGCGGCGTGCCGACCTCGCTCATTCGATGACCTTCGGAACGAGATACAGCCCGCGCTCGACGCGCGGCGCCGCCGCCTGTCCCGCCTCGCGCCGGTCGGTTTCGTCGGCGACGTCGTCGCGCAGGCGAAGGACCGGATCGTGCGGATGGGTCATCGGCTCGACCCCGGTGGTGTCGACGGCGCGCAGCCGTTCGAACAGCGCGAGCACGCCGCCGAGCTGCTCGGCAGTGCGGTCGAGTTCTCCGTCGGTCAGCGCGATGCGCGCGAGCATCGCGATGCGCTGGACCTCGGTACGGGACAGTGGCATCGATGGTACGGGCGGTGGAGAGGGAATGCGCGTCGCGGGAACCGCACCGCGGGAACGCGCGTCGTGCGCCGAGTCGACCCGACAGACGGCGCCCGCACGGAAACGACGAGAAAACCGTCGGGTCGACAAGGAATTATACGGTATCATGCGACCCAAATTTCAGAGGTCTTTTGCGCTGCAGCAGGCTTGCCCCCACACCGAAAACGAAAATCGCGGGCGGCAATGACGTTCGCCGCGTACGAGCCGGGGCGACAGCCCTGAACCTTCGACGTTGCACGGAAGCGAAATGCTCGGGTTCTTGCGCAAATATTTCTCCAATGACCTGGCGATCGACCTCGGCACGGCCAACACGCTGATCTACGTACGCGCCAAGGGCATCGTGCTCAACGAGCCCTCGGTGGTCGCGATCCGGCAGGAAGGCGGTCCGAACGGCAAGAAAACGATCGCCGCGGTCGGTACCGAAGCCAAGCAGATGCTCGGGCGCGTGCCCGGGAACATCGAGGCGATCCGCCCGATGAAGGACGGCGTCATCGCCGACTTCACCGTCACCGAGCAGATGCTCAAGCAGTTCATCAAGATGGTGCACGAGTCGCGGCTGTTCTCGCCGAGCCCGCGCATCATCATCTGCGTGCCGTGCGGCTCCACGCAGGTCGAGCGGCGCGCGATCCGCGAATCGGCGCTCGGCGCCGGCGCCTCGCAGGTGTTCCTGATCGAGGAGCCGATGGCCGCCGCGATCGGCGCGGGCCTGCCCGTGTCCGAAGCCGCCGGTTCGATGGTCGTCGACATCGGCGGCGGCACGACCGAGGTCGGCGTCATCTCGCTCGGCGGCATGGTCTACAAGGGGTCGGTGCGCGTCGGCGGCGACAAGTTCGACGAAGCGATCATCAACTACATCCGCCGCAACTACGGCATGCTGATCGGCGAGCCCACCGCGGAGTCGATCAAGAACACGATCGGCTCGGCGTTCCCCGGCTCCGAGATCCGCGAGATGGAAGTCAAGGGCCGCAACCTGTCCGAAGGCATTCCGCGCAGCTTCACGATCACGTCGAACGAGATTCTCGAAGCGCTCACCGACCCGCTGAACCAGATCGTCTCGGCGGTGAAGATCGCCCTCGAGCAGACGCCCCCCGAGCTGGGTGCCGACATCACCGAGCGCGGCATCATGCTCACCGGCGGCGGCGCGCTCCTGCGCGACCTCGACCGGCTTCTGATCGAGGAAAGCGGGCTGCCGGTGCTCGTCGCCGAGGATCCGCTCACCTGCGTCGTGCGCGGGTGCGGCATGGCGCTCGAGCGCATGGAGAAGCTCGGCACGATCTTCACCAGCGAGTGACGGCTCGCGCAGGGCACTTCGCCCGGCGCGAGTTTGCTCGTCGAATCAACGGCGCCCCGTGAACAGCAGTCCGCCGCCGTTCTTCAAGCAGGGCCCTTCGGCCAACGCCCGGCTCGTGTTCTTCTCGCTGCTCGCGATCACGCTGCTCGTGATCGACGCGCGGCTCGACGTGCTCGGCCGGCTGCGACAGGGCATCGCCACCGTGCTGTATCCGGTGCAACGCACGCTGCTCGTCCCGCGCGACATGGTCGACGCCGGCGCGCAATACGTCGCCGAGGTCACGCGGCTGCGCACCGAGAATGCCGAGTTGCGCCGCATCGAGGCGTCGAACGCGAATGCGCTGCTGCAAAGCGAGCAGCTCGCCGCCGAGAACCGGCAGCTGCGCCGGTTGCTCGCGATGCGCGAGCGCACCGTACTGCGCTCGACGGTGGCCGAAGTGCTGTACGACGCGCGCGACGCGTTTTCGCGTCGACTCGTCCTCGACAAGGGGGTGCAGCACGGAGTGGCCGCCGGGCAGCCGGTGATCGACGCCGACGGCATCGTCGGGCAGATCACGCGCGTCTACCCGCTCTCGAGCGAGGTCACGCTGGTCACCGACCGCGAATCGACGATTCCCGTCGAGGTGCGCCGCACCGGCGAGCGCTCGGTCGCCTACGGAGGATCGATCGGCGGTACGATCGAGCTGCGCTACCTGCGCACCAACGCCGACGTGCGCGCGAGCGACGTGCTCGTCACCTCGGGGCTCGACGGGGTGTTCCCCGCCGGGCTGCCGGTCGGCACCGTACGCTCGGTCGAGGCCGGTTCGTCGGCTTTCCTGAACGTCGTCGTCGACCCGGCGGCGCAGGTCGAGCGCACGCGGCTGCTGCTCGTGCTGCTCGCCGAGCCGCCGCAGGCGCCGAGCGTTTCGATACCCGGCGACGACTCGCGTCGTCGCACGCGCGGAGGGTGAGGCGCCGTGCAGATCCAGCCGCATTACCTGCTGCTGCCGGCCAATCGGGCCTTCATCACGTTCACGATCGTCTCGGCGTTCGTGCTGAACGTGCTGCCGTGGGGGCGCGCGATCGGCGTTCCCGACATGCTCGCCCTCGTGCTCGTGTTCTGGAACATCCACCAGCCGCGGATGGTCGGCATCGGGATCGCGTTCCTGTTCGGGCTGTTGATGGACGTGCACGACGCCGCACTGCTCGGCGAGCACGCGCTCGCCTACACGCTGCTCTCGTACGGTGCGATCAGCATGCATCGGCGCGTCCCGTGGTTCCACATGGCCGGGCAGATGCTGCACGTGCTGCCGCTGTTCCTGCTCACGCAGCTCGTCGTGCTGCTCGTGCGCCTGGCGATCGGCGGTGCGTTTCCCGGGTGGCAGTGGTTCCTGCCGAGTGTGAGCTGCACGCTGCTGTGGCCGCTCGCCGACTGGCTGCTGCTCGCGCCGCAGCGGCGCGCGGTCGACCGCGACGACAACCGCCCGATCTGACGTGGGCATTCTCCGCCTTCCGACGTCGCCGCGCTCGACCCACGCAGGTGGAGCACGAACGAAACACAACGACGCAGACGTTCGCGTCGCACACGAACGGCGGCATTCGCGGCGCGAACAGCGAACCTCTCTTGCAAAGGCGCGGGCCGTCTGCCGCGGGCGCGCTTGTGCGCAGGCGAGAAGCGCAGCAGCGCCGGCGCGCGCGCGAAGCGCGTGTCGTCTTCATGCTCGCCGCGTCTGTCCGAGCGGAGCGAGCGTAGCTCGCGCAGCGAGTTACGCGGCGCCAGCCGGCGCTGCGAGCATCGCAGCGAACCCCCGCGAAGCGGGGGCAAGCGCTTGCGCGCCCGCGGCAGACGGCCCG
>JAKFES010000262.1:0-1946 GCA_036675585.1 Burkholderiaceae bacterium | reverse complement strand
ACGACAAGCTCGCCGAAATCCAGTACGGCAAGCTGCCCGAGCTCGAAGGCCGGCTGAGCGCGGCAAGCGAAGCCGAAGCCAGCCGCCAGTCGAGCGGCACGGCGGCCGAGCGACCGCGGTTGCTGCGCACGCAGGTCGGCGCCGAGGAAATCGCCGAAGTCGTCTCGCGCGCCACCGGCATTCCGGTGAGCAAGATGATGCAGGGCGAGCGCGAGAAGCTGCTGCGCATGGAGGACTACCTGCACCGGCGCGTCGTCGGCCAGGACGAAGCCGTGCGCCTCGTGTCCGATGCGATCCGCCGCTCGCGCGCCGGGCTGGCCGACCCGCGCCGCCCGTACGGCTCGTTCCTCTTCCTCGGCCCGACCGGCGTCGGCAAGACCGAGCTGTGCAAGGCGCTCGCCGAGTTCCTGTTCGACAGCGAAGACCACCTGATTCGCATCGACATGAGCGAGTTCATGGAGAAGCACTCGGTGGCACGTTTGATCGGCGCGCCTCCGGGCTACGTCGGCTACGAGGAGGGCGGCTACCTCACCGAAGCGGTGCGCCGCAAGCCGTACAGCGTGATCCTGTTCGACGAAGTCGAGAAGGCGCATGCCGACGTGTTCGGCGTGCTGCTGCAGGTGCTCGACGACGGGCGCCTGACCGACGGGCAGGGCCGCACGGTCGACTTCCGCAACACGGTCATCGTGATGACGTCGAACCTCGGCTCGCACGAGATTCAGCGGCTGAGCGCCGACCCGAAACTCAACGATCCGGACGTGATCAAGGACGCGGTGATGGTCGAGGTGCGCGCGCATTTCCGCCCCGAGTTCATCAACCGGATCGACGAGATCGTCGTCTTCCACGCGCTCGGGCCGTCGAACATCGCGGCGATCGCGAGGATCCAGATGGAGAACGTGCGCAAGCGGCTCGCCGATCACGACATGGGCCTCGAGGTGTCGGAGCGCGCGCTCGAGGAGATCGGGCGCGCCGGCTTCGATCCGATGTACGGCGCCCGCCCGCTCAAGCGCGCGATCCAGCAGCGCATCGAGAACCCGATCTCGCGCGCGGTGCTCGAAGGGCGCTTCGGCCCCGACGACGTGATCCAGGTCGATCTCGCCGACGGCGAGTTCCGCTTCGAGAAGTCCCCGGGCTGAGCGGGGGCGGCGGGCGCGAAAGACGCCCGCCGCCTTCACTCGCGTCGCACTTCGACGGCGCTCGACGCGCTGCCGAGCGCGTCGACCATCGTGACCGTGATCCGGTTGTCGCCGCGCGCGAGCGGAATCGCAGCGGTGCTCCAGCTCAGCCGGTCGGCCGGGCAATCCCACAGCGCAAGGACGGCGCCGTGCGTGCCGTTCGCGTCGTTCGTCCAGGTCATCGAGAACGTACCCGGCTGGCAGGTCACGATCGGCTGGAACAGCGTGCCGCCGGTGCGCACCGATCCGTCGGGCAACGCGGCCACGCCGCTCAGGATGACGACCGAGCCGCTCGTGAGGGTCGGCGGCGCGTTGAACGAAACGAACAGGCGCACGTCCACGCCGCTGCCGCAGGCCACCGACAGCACGGCGAAGACCGCGACGATTCCTGCCCGAAGCGCTCGCATCGTGTCGTAGCCGGCCCGATCGAAGTATCGGCCACGATATCGCTTCCCCCGCCCGATGACGAGGACGTGTGCCGCGACGACCTTGCTACAGTGCGTTCTTTCCGTTCCGAGGGGCCGCCATGAAGACCGCACTGCTGATCGTCGACATCCAGAACGACTACTTCCCCGGGGGCACGATGGAGCTCGTCGGCAGCGACGCGGCGGCCCGGAAAGCGGCGAGCGTGCTCGAGGCCTTTCGCGCGAAGAAGCTCCCCATCGTGCACGTGCGCCACGTCTCCACCCGCCCCGGCGCGACCTTCTTCCTGCCCGACACGCGCGGCGCCGAGATCCACGAAGCCGTCTCCCCGCGCGAAGTCGAAAACGT
>JAKFES010000272.1:0-13737 GCA_036675585.1 Burkholderiaceae bacterium | reverse complement strand
CTTGCGCTGTCCGGTTTCCATTTCGTGCGCCATCAGCACGCGCACGTCGGCCCCGCCGTCCTTGGCGGTGGCGCGGATCTTCATCGGGTCTGCCATGTCGGAGTGTCTCCAGAGTCTGCCGGAATCGGGTACGAGCGAAGCGCGATCAGCCGCCGCAGCCGCCGAGCGTGACCTTGATTTCCTTTTTCGCCATGTAGTACTTGCCGTCGGCCTTGACCAGCGCGACCACGTCGGAGCTCTGCCCCATCTTGATCCGCATGCTGACCTCGGGATCGGCGCCGTCGAGGATCTCGTAGGCGCCGGCGAGCGCGTTCGGGTTCTTGTCGACGAGCAACGCGATCGACTCGGTGTTGGGGACGCTGCTCTTGACCGCCACCGGAACGACGGCGCCGTTCTCGGCGATGTCGGGCGAGACGATCACGACGTCCTTCGATTCCGTCGCGCCTTGCGCGCCGAGCGCCTTGAGCGTCTCGGCGACGCCCGGCACCTGGAAATTCGCCTGGTCGAAAGCCTCCGCGGCCGCGGTGCCCGGGCGCAGCAGCCCGAGCGACAGCAACGCGCCGTACAAGCCCGCGCTGCCGGCGGCCTGCAGCGTCGTGCGTCTCGAAACGTTCATGCGTCGATTCTCCTGATGAGCCGATTGCCACGGCGAATCGGCGGGTGGGTGAAGATCAACCGATTCTTCAATGTCGGTCGGCCAGGATCCAGTTCACGATAACCCGGATGTCGTCGTCGGCGATTGCGGCGTTGGGCGGCATCGGCACGTCGCCCCATGTGCCGCGCGTGCCGTTCTTCACGCGTCCGACGAGCAGCTCGGCCGCACCCGGCTGCTTCCGGTATTTCGCCCCGACCTCGCGGAACGAGGGACCGACCATGCGACCGTCGGCCGCGTGACACGCCATGCAGTTCGCCTCGCGTGCGAGGTCCTCGGGCTTGCGCGCGTGCGGAACGGTGGCGAGCATCGTGGCCGCCGCAATGGCCGCCGCCTCCGGACCGGGCGGCTCGGTGAGCGCCGGGCGCGACGTATCGGCGCCGCGCACCGCGCCGACCACGCGATTCTGCGCCATCAGGTTGCCGTGTGCGTCGCGCGCGTGCTCGGGCAGGCCGACCGGCTGGCGCGACGGCGCGACGGGACAGTCGCGCATGCAGGAGTCGCCCTGCACGTCGGGCTTTCCGTCGACGCGCCAGAGCGGCTCGTAGAAGACCATCCCGCGACGATTGGGCAAGCGGTTCTGGACTTCCAGCATATTCCGATCGGACAGAACGAAATCGGCCGGGACGATGTCGCCCAGATGCAGGATGTACGCGGTCACCGCGTAGACCTCGTCGGGCGACAGCGATTTCGGCGCGTTCCACGGCATCGCGCGCCGGATGTAGTCCCACAGCGTCGAGATCTGCGCCAGCTTCATCAGCGTGCTTCGCTGCGGGAAATCGTTCCGCGCGAGATTCGCGACGCGTCCGGTTTCGATGTCGCTCGCGCTCGTGCCGCCGACGATCGGCGTGAAGACCTCGTTCGATTCGCCGAAGGTTCCGTGGCACGACGCACACTTCGCCTCCCACACCGCTTCGCCGGCCGCGACCGAGCCCGAGCCCGGCGGCAGGCCCTTGAGGTCGGCGCGCACGTCGATGTCCCATGCCCGGATCTCCGAACGCGTCGCCGCGCGGCCGATGCGGGCCCACGGGACGGAATCCGTTTCGGCAGCCGCCTTCGGCGCGGCGGAAGCGACGGGCACGACCGGCGAGGCGAACGCGATGGTCGTGCCGAGCGCCACGAACGACGCGATGGCCGCGACCGCCGCGACGGCAATCACCCGCACGCGCGCGGCCGAAGCACACCGCGGGGCGCGCAACCCCGGCACGGCGCCGCCGGCCCGGTCACCAGGCCTGGACATTGAACACCTCGCCGGTCTGCGCGACGCGCCACGACTGGATCGCGTTGTTGTGATAGATGGACCGCGTCCCGCGCACCGCGCGCAGCTGGTTGATCTTCGGCTGCACGTGACCGGTCTCGTCGACCGCGCGACTCTGCAGCACGGCGGGCGATCCGTCCCAGGTCCAGTCGACGTTGAAGCGCGTCAGCGCCTTCGGCAGCACCAGGTTCTCGAGCCGCGCGGTGCGCCAGTTGCGCCCGCCGTCGAACGAGACATCGACGCGGCGGATGCGCCCGCGCCCCGACCACGCCAGCCCCGAGACGTTGTAGTAGCCCTTGTCGAGCAGGACCTGTCCGCCCGAAGGCGTGGTGATGACCGACTTCACTTCCTGGATCGACGTGTACTGGCGATGCACGCCGTCGGGCATCAGGTCGACGTAATGGATCGTCTCGTCCTTGGTGGCGTACGGCTGGTCGCCGACCTCGATGCGGCGCAGGTACTTGACCCACGAAACGCCCTGGACGCCGGGGACGACGAGACGCAGCGGATAGCCGTTCTCCGGCCGCAGCATTTCGCCGTTCATGCCCCACGCGACGATCGCGTCGTCGAGCGCGCGCTCCATCGAAATCGTTCGCGTCATCGAAGAGCCGTCGGCGCCTTCGGCGAGGACGTAGCGGCCGTTGCGTCGATCCGCACCGCACAGGTCGAGCAGCGTGGACAACGCGACGCCGGTGAACTCCGCGCACGAGAGCATGCCGTGCGTGTACTGGACGGTGGGCACCGCGACGTTGGACCATTCCATGCCGCTGTTGGCGCCGCACTCGATGAAGTGGATGCGCGAGACCGAAGGCAGGCGCATCAGGTCGTCCATCGTGAACACCCGTGCCTCGCGCACGAGCCCGTTGATCATCAGGCGGTGCTGGCTCGGGTCGATGTCCCACCAGCCCTGGTGATGACGCTCGAAATGCAGGCCGTTCGGCGTGATGATCCCGAACATTCCCTGCAGCGGCGCGAAACTCACCGAGGAAGCCGAAACGCGGGTCAGGCCGGGGCTTTCGCGGCGCTGCAGGTTGCGTTCCCACTGCGACGGAACGCCGTAGCCGCGCGCGGCGACCGGCTGGCCGAGTCCCGTCGTGTGCGCCGGCAACTCGACGATCGCCTTCTCGCCGGGGCCGTCGACGCCGGGCGCTTCGCGCGCTTGCGCCGCGGCGAGCGCGTGCGTGCCGGCGCCCGCGCCGGCGCCCATCGCGAGCGCCTTGCCCATGAAACTGCGGCGCGCGCGGCGTGCACGGTCGATCTCCTCGACCGACAGCACGTTCTCGGGCGCCGGCCGGATACGTCCCGGCATGCGCGCGGGCGCATCGGCGGCGGACCCGACGGGCCCGGGCGGCGCGCGAAACGCGCTCATCGTCGCGCCCCGCGCCGGCCCGCGTCATCGAGCGAACGCTCGGCGCCGACGGTGAGCGCGTCCTCGTCGGCAAAGCGCTCGGCGTCGGGCGATTCGGCGGGCGACCCCATCTGCTCGGCCAGGTACCTCATTCCGGAGCGCTCCTCGGCAAGCGCGTCGCCGCGCGCAGCGATGTGCGTGCAGACGGTGCGGCAGATCTCGGTCAACGTGCTGTCGCGCACGCCGTAATAGGTGAAGTTGCCGTCCTTGCGGCGGTTCAGTGCGCCGGCCCGGTACAGCGTGTTCAGGTGTCGCGAGACGTTCGTCTGCGAGGCGCCGATCTCGGCGACGATCTGCGAGACGCTTTTCTCCTCGCGGCAGATCGAATGCAGGATGCGCAGGCGCATCGGTTCGGACAGCAGCGCGAAATAGCCCGACACCGCCTCGAAAACGTGGCCCAGCGAATCCATTCGGTCTCCTCGTTGCCTGCGCTCTATCGACGCTGCGGCATGATTGGGTGACTATATGAGTAACCACGCATATGGTCAAGACATACTATTCTGGGTTTCCATCCCTGCCGACGATGAACTCCCGCCGCCCCCTGCCGCGCGCCGCGATCTCTCCGCGGCGACGACGGTGCCTGCGTCTCGTCGCGCTCGCGTTGTGCGGGCTCGGCTCGGCTCCGATAGCCTCGGCGCATTCGCCCGGGTCGGACCCGGCGGCGGCTGCGCCGCGCTCGCCGTCGGCGTGGCTCGGCGAAAGCGCGCCCGGTACGGTGGTCGTCGCGTTGTTCTCGTTGCCCGGATGTCCGTACTGCGAGGCGGTCCGCACGAACTACCTGCGCCACCTGGCCGACGGCGGCGAAGCGCGCGCGCTGCGCGTCGTCGAGTACGACCTCACCGACCGGCGCGGATTCGCCGATGCGAAGGATCGGCCCGGAGCGCCCGCGTCGCCGGCGGTGCTGGCCGAATCGATGGGAATCCGCGTCGCGCCGACCGTCGCGTTCATCGGGCCCGACGGCAAGGAACTCGCCGAGCGACTGGTCGGTTACACGTCGCCCGACTTCTACGGCGCGTATCTCGACCGGCGCATCGAGACCGCGCGCGCCCGGGCGCAGAAGAACGGAGCGTGAAGCGAACCCGCGCGGCTTGCCGCGCGGCGCGTCGCACGAACGCACGACGCGCCGACGCGTTCGCTCAATGGAAGTGCGTCGACTCCGGCTCGACGTCGCCCGGCATCTCGGCGTGCACGATCTCGCCCTTGCCGTTCGGATAGAGCGGCACTCCGCAGTCCTCGCAGAACTCGGGCTCGCTCAGGTCGCGCCACAGCCGCACCTCGGCGACGCCGACTTCGCGCAACACCTCGCGGACCTGCTCGATCGGCGCCGGATCGTCCTGGTCGGATTCGGCGCCGAGCAGCGGCCAGACGATGCCGTGCGCGACCTCGTCCTCGTCGCGGATGCTCAGGCCGAT
Organism: Burkholderiaceae bacterium; assembly: GCA_036675585.1. Lineage (GTDB taxonomy): Bacteria > Pseudomonadota > Gammaproteobacteria > Burkholderiales > Burkholderiaceae_E > Zeimonas. The sequence goes on along the minus strand of JAKFES010000272.1, from coordinate 9,007 downwards.
CCGGTATTCGTCGAGTCGCTCGTGGCCGAAACCCGCCACCGTCGCCTTGATGTCCGACGGCTCGATGTCGAGCGCATGCGTCAGGTAGTGCACGGCGGCACGGATCGAATACGGCCGCACCCGCCGATCCGATTCGCGCAGGTTGATGTGGTAGGCATCGGGCAGCAGGCACTCGAAGCCGCAACCCGGAAGCAGCGGCTCGATCGTCGGGCGCGCCTGCGCGATCCAGGCCTCGAGGCACGGAACGCGTCCGGCGTGATCGCCCGCGTCGGCCTCCTGCCAGCGGAAAACCGGCGTGCCTTCGGGCGCGGCGACGACGCCGAGCAGAAAGCGCGTGTCGGCGAGCATGTCGGCGGTTTCGGGCATCGATTTCAGGTCGACGCGCGGCGCCTGCCCGGCGAGCGCTGCCTGTCCGATGCGCCGCGTGAGCCGGCGCAACTCGGCGTAGTCGTCGGGAAGCTGATCGATGCTGAACAGGTACGGCAGCATCTGGAAACGCGCCGCACGCGCGAGGGTGTGCGCCTGCCAGTGCGTAACGAGCGTCTCGGCTGCCGCGGCGGGAATCGGCCCCGACGGAATGCGAAAACGGGTCCAGACGACGAGCGGTGCGAGCACGAGCAGCGCGTTCCAGCGCTGGCCTTCGAACTCGATCGAGACGCTTTCGGCGGCCTCCTCGACCGCCTCGACCAACGCACCATAGGCTTCGCCGTCGGTCTGGTTCAGCCGGTCGAGCGCGTCGTGCGCGCCCTGCACGTGGCCGCCGTCGAGCATGCGCTCGATGCGTGCGGCGAGTTGCGCCTCCCAGAAGCGGTCTTCGAGGCGGCTGCCGGAATTCGCGAGGCCGAGCGCCGCGGAAACCAGCCGTTCGGCGTCCGGCGACAGGTGGCTCTTGCGGTCACGCGATCGCGCGGGGCGATGTTCCTTCATGCTGGTCTTGGTCATTCTGCGGCAAGTGTAGTCGAATTCGACAGGCGCTCCGCCCGCGCGCTTACGGGCGCCGCATCGAGCATCGTCCACAGCGCGGGCTTGCGCGACTGCGCCTCGATCGTCGCCAGTATCTCGCGATGTGCGCGCAATTCGTCGTCGGTCACGCGCAGCACGACGAGCCCGGCGGGCGGCCACGAATCGCCGTCGCCGAACGCATCGCGAAGCTCGATGCCGGTGCCGATCGCGATCTCGAGGCTGTCCTGTCCGCGCGTCATGGCGAGATAGACGTCGGCGAGCAGCTCGGCGTCGAGCAGCGCGCCGTGCAGCGTGCGATGCGCGTTCGACACGCCGTAGCGCTCGCACAGCGCATCGAGCGAATTGCGCCGGCCCGGATGCAGTTCGCGCGCCATCGCGAGCGTGTCGACGACATTCGCGCAGATCGAGCGGAACGGCGGCCGGCGCAGCCGGTCGCACTCGGCGTCGAGGAAAGCGAGATCGAACGGCGCGTTGTGGATCAGGATCTCGGCGTCGCCGACGAACTCGAGCAGCCGGTCGGCGACGTCGGCGAAGCGCGGTTCGTGCTCGAGCCGCTCGCGCGTGAGGCCGTGCACGGCGAGCGCGCCTTCGTCGAGGTCGCGCTCGGGGTTCAGATACAGATGCAACGAGCGCCCGGTGAGCCGCCGGTCGACGATCTCGATGCACCCGATCTCGACGATGCGGTGGCCGTCTTCGGCCGAAAGGCCGGTCGTCTCGGTATCGAGCACGATCTGTCGCATGGGGCTCCGGGAACGGGTTTCGCGCGATGCGCGCTCAATGGGGCGCCGGCGCGCCGTGCTCGCCGCCCGGCACGCCCGTGCCGGCGGCGGCGGGCTCGACGTGCTCGGGCAGGACGTGGCGCGGACGCGAAACGAGCGTGTACGCGGTGGGCAATACGAACAGCGTGAGCAGCGTGCCGAAGGTCATGCCGCCGACGACGACGAGGCCGATCTGCATCCGGCTCTCGGCGCCCGCGCCGCTGGCCAGCGCGAGCGGCAGCGCGCCGAGCACCATCGCGCCGGTGGTCATCAGGATCGGCCGCAGGCGCAGGCGAGCCGCCTCGATCGTCGCCGGCACGAGCGCCACGCCCCGGTCGCGCATCTGGTTGGCGAACTCGACGATCAGGATCCCGTGCTTCGTGATCAGCCCGACCAGCGTGATGAGGCCGATCTGGCTGTACACGTTCATCGTTCCGCCACCCCATCGCAGCATCGCCAGCGCGCCGGTCATCGACAGCGGCACCGTGAACATGATGATCAGCGGATCGACGAAGCTCTCGAACTGCGCGGCGAGCACGAGATAGATGAAGCACAGCGCGAGCGCGAAGGTCACGAGCAGCGTCGCCGAGGACTGCTTGAACTCGCGCGTCTGCCCGTTGTAGTCGAGCGCGTAGCCGATGCTCAGGTGCTGCTGCGCGAGCGACTCGATGACGTCGACCGCCTCGCCGAGCGAAGCGCCCGGCGCGAGATTCGCCGTGATGGTCACCGCGCGGCGCTGGCCGAAATGGTTCAGCTCGCGCGCGCTTACGCCTTCGCGCACCTCGACCAGGCTCGACAGCGGCACCATCGTGTCGTTGCGCCCGCGCACGAAGATCTTCGCGATGTCCTGCGGGGTGCTGCGGTCGGGGGCGGCGAACTGCACGATCACGTCGTACTGCTCGCCCTGGCGCTTGAAGCGCGTGACCTGCCGGCCCCCGAGCGCCGTCTCGAGCGCCCGGCCGATCGCGTCGACGGCGACGCCGGCGTCGGCGGCCCGGTCGCGGTCGATCTGCACCTTCAGTTCCGGCTTGTTCAAACGCAGGTCGGTGTCGACGCCCTGGAAGCGCTCGTCGTCGCGCAGCGCCTGCATCATCGGCTCGAGCGTCTTCTCGATCTGCTCGTACGGGTCGGAGCTCAGCACGACGACGTTGATCGGGCGCTCGCGCGGCGACTGCCCGAGCGAAGCCGGCGCGACGGCGAAAGCCTGCACCCCGGGGATGTCGTGCAGCTTCGGCTGGAATTCGCGCAGGATCTCGGGAACCTTGCGGTCGCGCTCGGCCCAGTCGACGACGCGGATGAACGAGATGCCCTGCGTCACCGTCGGGCTGCCCGAGACGACGAAGACGCGGTCGGCCTCGCGGATCGACAGCGCGGCGTTCTCGATGCGGCGTGCGTAGCGGTCGGTGTAGTCGATCGACGCGCCGTCGGGGCCGTTGAAGATGGCGACGATGGTCGCGCGATCCTCGATCGGCGCGAGCTCGCGCTTCGTCGTGTCGAACAGCCACACGCTCGCGCCGGCGACGGCGAGCCCGACCAGCACGACGAACCAGCGCACGCGCAGCGTCGCACGCAGCGCGCGTTCGTATCCGCGCGTGACGGCGCCGAGCACTCGATCGATCGTGCGCAGCAGCGGCCCCGGCGACGGATTGTGCCGGAGCAGCCGCGAACACAGCATCGGCGTGAGCGTGAGCGCGAGGAATCCCGAGACGAGCACCGCGCCGGCGAGCGTGAGCGCGAACTCGATGAACAGCCGCCCGGTGCGTCCGGTCGTGAACGCCACCGGCGCGTAGACCGCCGCCAGCGTGAGCGTCATCGCGATCACCGCGAAGCCGACTTCGCGCACGCCGCGAAACGCCGCCTGGATCGGCTGCATGCCCTCCTCGATGTACCGGTACACGTTCTCGAGCACGACGATCGAGTCGTCGACGACGAGGCCGATGGCGAGCACCAGCGCGAGCAGCGTGAGCGTGTTGACCGAGAAACCGGCAACGAGCATCAGCGTGCAGACGCCGACCAGGCACACCGGAATCGTGATCAGCGGGATGAAGCTGGCGCGGACGGTGCCGAGGAACAGGAAGATCACCGCCGCGACGAGCACGACGGCCTCGACGATCGTCGTGTAGACCGATTCGATCGAACGCTCGATGAACAGCGTGTTGTCGTTCGCGATCTCGACGTTCACCCCCTCGGGGAGCTCCTCGCGCAACCGGGGCAGCTCGTCCTTCAGCGCCTGTGCGAGCGTCAACGGATTCGCCGTCGCCTGCTTGATCAGCCCGAGCGAGATCGCGTCGCGCCCGTTGAAGCGCACGATGCTGCGCTCGTCCTGCGGCGCGACCGTGACGCCGCCGACGTCGCGAATGCGCACCGGAAAGCCGTTGACGGTGCGCACGACGACGTCCTCGAACTGCTCCACGCGCTGCAGGTCGGACTCCGAGACGACGGTGAACTCGCGCTGCCGGCTCTCGATGCGCCCCGAGGGCAGTTCGACGTTCTGCCGGCGCAGCGCTTCCTCGATGTCGCCCGGCGTGAGCGAAAAGCCGGCGAGCCGGTCGGGATCGAGCCAGATGCGCATCGCGAACTTGCGTTCGCCGAAGATGCGCACGTCGGCCGCGCCCGGCAGCGTCTGCAGCCGCGGCTTGACGAGCCGGTTCGCGATGTCGGAGACCTCCAGCGGAGACATCGAGACGCTGGAGAACGCCAGCCAGATGATCGGGCTCGCATCGGCCTCCACTTTCGCGATCACGGGTTCGTCGATCGTGTCGGGCAGCTTCGCGCGCACGCGCGCGACGCGGTCGCGAACATCGGCCGCCGCACCGTCGGGGTCGCGCTCGAGCCGGAAACGCACGGTGATCTGGCTGCGCTCGGGACGCGAGATCGAGGTCAGGACGTCGACACCTTCGATGCCGGCAATCGAGTCCTCGAGCGGCTTGGTTACCTGCGACTCGACGATGTCGGCCGACGCGCCGAGATAGCTGGTCGATACCGTGACGGTCGGCTCGTCGATCTTCGGGTACTCGCGCACCTGCAGCCGCGAATACGAGACGAGCCCGAGCAGCAGGATGACCAGCGACAGCACGGTGGCGAACACCGGCCGCCGGATGCAGACGTCCGACAGGCGCATCTCAACCGCCCACGCGCGGCGGCTCGACGATGCGCACTTCGCTGCCTTCGGGCGCCAGCTTCAGTTGTCCCGCGGTGACGATCTGCTCGCCGCCGCGCACGCCTTCGACGATCTCGACGCGCCCGTCGCGCCGCAGCCCGGTGCGCACCCGCACGCGCACCGCCCGGCCGTTCTCGACGCGGTAGACGAACTGCTCGGAACCGACCGCGAACACCGCCTCCTCGGGAACCATCACCGCGTGGTCGCGCTGCGACAGCGTCAGCGCGATCCTGGCGAACATCCCGGTGCGCAGCAGCGCGTCGTCGTTGGGCAGGCGTCCGCGAGCGACGACCGAGCGCCCGTCGGCGTCGACCTGCACGTCGATCGCCTCGAGCGTGGCCTCGAAGCGCCGGCCGGGATAGGCATCGAATTCGACGTCGAGCCGCTGCCCGCGCTGCAACCGGCCGAGGTAGCGCTCGGGCAGCCGCAGGTCGACCTTCATCTGCGAGACGTCCTCGAGCGTGACCAGCTCGGCGCCTTCGGCGACGTAGTCGCCCGGGCTGACGTTGCGCAACCCGAGCACGCCGGCGAACGGCGCCCGGATCGACGTCCTGGCCAGGTGCGCCTGCGCGAGCGCGAGCTTCGCCTCGAGCACGTGCAGGTTCGCCGCCGCCTCGTCGCGCGCGCGCTCGCTGAGGAATTTCTGACGGGCGAGGTCGGCGGCGCGCTGGAAATTGGCCCGCGCCAGTGCGAGCTCGGCGCGCGTCTGCTGCGCCTCGGCACGCACGATCGACGCATCGAGCGCGACCAGCAATTGCCCCTTGCCCACTTTCGCGCCGCCGTCGAAGTGGATCGATTCGATGCGCCCCGCCACCTCGGGGCGCAGCACGACCGACTCGGCGGCCCGCAGCGTGCCGACGGCCGAAACGGTTTCGGCCAGCGAGACCTGCTCGGCGCGAGCCGCCTCGACGCCGATGGCGCCGCGTGCCGGCTCCGCCTGGCCGGGCGGCGCCGCCGGCACCGAGCGCGCATTCGGGTCGTCGGCGGGCAACCGGGTGGCGGCGCGCGAAAACGACCCCGGCGCAGCGATCTCGAGCGTCGGCGCGACGTTGCGGTGCAACCCCCACGCCCACCAGCCCAAGCCCACGGCCCCGATCAGCGCGATCAGGTAAAAAAGGGTTCGCTTCATCGATCCACGGCGCAACGATTCAATCTAGCACACGGGGTGCTCGGGTATGCCCGCGCCGCCGAAGCGTCACCGGCGCGTTCATCGCGATGGAACGCCGCGGTTCGCGAGCGCGTCCGCCCGCTCGTTCTCCGGGTGCCCCGAATGTCCGCGAACCCAGTGCCAGTGCACGTCGTGTCGCGCGACGAGCGCGTCGAGCTCACGCCACAGGTCGACGTTCTTCACCGGCTTGCGGTCGGCGGTCTTCCAGCCCCGATTCTTCCAGCCCGCCAGCCATTCGGTGATGCCCTTCTGCACGTACTGAGAGTCGGTGTGCACGTCGACGCGCAGCGGACGGTCGAGTGCGGCCAGCGCGCGGATGACCGCGGTCAGCTCCATCCGGTTGTTCGTGGTCAGCGCCTCGCCGCCGAACAGCTCCTTTTCGTGGCGGCCCCAGCGCAGCAACGCGCCCCACCCGCCCGGACCCGGATTGCCCTTGCAGGCCCCGTCGGTGTAGATCTCGACCGCATCGGTCATCGCTCGGCTTCTCCGGCAGAGTTCGCCGGTCGGTTGCAGGCGAATCGCGGACGCATTGTAATGGGCACTTCCGGAGGAAGACCGCATGCTCGAAAAACAGGTAACGAGGTTTCTGGAAACGCTGCGCGGGCAACACCAAATCCCGCTGCGAGTGCGGCTGTGGGACGGCTCGCACGTCGCGCTCGCCGACGACCCGCGCGTCGAACTGCGCCTGAACGACGCGTCGGCCGCCCGCTACCTGCTCAAGCCGTCGCTGTCGGCACTCGGCGAGGCCTTCGTCGAGGGACACATCGACGTCGAGGGCGACATCGGCGAGATCGTCCGGATCGCCGAAGACCTCGCGCGCGTGGGCGACGAAGACAAGGGCCGCGGGCGCATGCCTTCCTGGTTCGCACGACACACGCGCAAGACCGACCGAAAGGCGATCGAGTACCACTACGACGTCTCCAACGAGTTCTATTCGCGCTGGCTCGACTCCCGGATGGTCTATTCGTGCGCGTATTTCCCGAAGGGCGACGAAGACCTCGAGACGGCGCAGCGCCTCAAGCTCGACCACATCTGCCGCAAGCTGATGCTCGCGCCCGGCCAGCGCCTGCTCGATCTCGGCTGCGGCTGGGGAGCGATGGTCATCCACGCCGCGCGCGAATACGGCGTCCAGGCGGTCGGCGTCACGCTGTCGACGAACCAGTACGAGCTGGCGCGCGAGCGCGTGCGCGAGGCGGGCGTCGAGGACCGCGTCGAGATCCGCCTGCAGGATTACCGCGACGTGCCCGAGCCCGAGAGCTTCGACCGGATCTCGTCGATCGGCATGTTCGAGCACGTGGGGCTGAAGAACCTCCGCCCGTATTTCGACGTGGTCCACACGCTGCTCAGGCCGGGCGGCATCGTGATGAACCACGGAATCACGTCGGAGGACGCCGACAGCCGCTCGGTCGGTCTGGGTGCGGGCGACTTCATCGACCAGTACGTCTTCCCCGACGGCGAGCTGCCGCACGTTTCGCTCGCGATCCGCGAGATGTCGGCGGCCGGGCTCGAACTGGTCGACGCCGAATCGCTGCGCCGCCACTACGCGCGCACGCTCGATTTCTGGTCGCACGCCTTCGAGCGCGACCTCGAGCGGCTGACCGCGCTCGCCGGCGACAAGCGCGCGCGCATCTGGCGCGTGTACCTCGCCGGCTGCGCGCACGCGTTCGCGCAGGGCTGGGTCAACGTCTACCAGTTGCTGGCGATCAAGCCGAGCCGCGGGTCGGCCGGTGCGGAAAGCCCGCTGCCGATGTCGCGCGAGTACATGTATCGCGTCTAGGAATCCGACGGCGTAGCGCTGCGGCGCGACGCCGCGATCGCGACCGGCGCACGCTTGGGCAGCGCGGCGCGGCGCACCGGACCGACCAGGCGCATCGCGTTCACCCGCTTGATCGCCGAGACCAGGTAGACGGCGCCGCAGATCGGCCACCAGCGATCCCCCGCATCTTCCATGAAGCGCGTCCGGTCGAGCCACTTCTGCGTGCGGCACGGCGGACGGTAACAGCCATAGCGGCCGCGGTCGAACTCGAAGCTGAGCAGCTTGAACCAGTCGCGCAGGCGCGGCAGCGCGATGAACTGGCCTTCGCGCGGAACGAAGGCATCGCCGGCGAGCGCGCGTGTCCACCACTGGCGAGCGCCCCACAGGCTGACCGGATTGAAGCCCGAGACGATCACGCGCCCCTCGGGGCGCAGCACGCGGTCGACTTCGCGCAGTACCTGGTGCGGATCGCTGGCGAACTCGAGCACGTGCGGCAGCACCACGAGGTCGAGCGACTGGGTCGCGATCGGCAGTTCCTCGAAATGATCGACCAGCAGATCGGCGACGATGCCCTCGCCGAAGCCGTCGGGCCGGCACGCGTGCACGCGATGCGGCATCCGGTTATCGCGCAGCGCGTCGAACCCGGGCTCGCCCAGTTGCAGCGCGTGAAAACCGAACAGATCGGCGACCGCGGCGTCGAAATGCGCCTGCTGCCATGCGAGCACGTAGCGCCCGGGAGGCGACGCCAGCCAGTTGCGCCACGCCGTCAGTCGGTCGGGCCTTGGCTCGACGGGCTCCGCGGTGGTTTGCTGATCGATCATGGCCTTGCACGCTCCGAGGCGATTGTACCGGGCGGACACCGCGTGGGCGACTTGACCGCAGCCCCGCCGTTCCCGTAGGATCGCGGCGAGCTTGTCGCGGCGAATCAGAGAGTTAGGGGGCGTCCTTGTTGTCGATTCTACGAGCGCTTCCTGGCCGCGGCGCATTGCCTTCCCGATGGCTGCGAAGGGCCGGCTGCATCGCCGCGACGACGCTCGTCGCCGGCTGCTCGAGCCTGGCACCGATTCCCGACGGGCCGGATGCGGCCGCGGCCGTATCCGGCGCCGACACGGCGGCGCTGCCCGCGCGACCCGATCACGTCGACCCCGCACCCGTTGGCGCGGCGCAACCGGCTGCGCAGCCGCCCAACGAAGACGACACCG
>JAKFES010000084.1:0-13756 GCA_036675585.1 Burkholderiaceae bacterium | reverse complement strand
GCTGAGCAGGTCGCGCCGTGTCGACAGCACCTGGCCGAACTTCACGAAGATCGGGCCCAGGCTCTCGAGCGCCATGCGCAGCCGCGCCCCCGCCGGCGCGTCGAGCCGGCGGCCGAAGCGCAGGATGCGCCCGCCCGCCACGGCCCAGCGCGAGCCCGTCGTCGCGGCGGCGCCGGAGACGGCGATCTCGTCGAGTCCGTAGCGCCAGGCGACGAAGAGGATGCGGATCAGGCGAGTGGTGCGCAAGGCGGCGAGACGATGCGGGTACGGGGAAGGCCGGGGCGCCGGGGCGCGGGACGCGTGCGCCGGCCGCACGGCGCGCGCAGGGCACGTGCCGGCGGCCGGCGCAAACGCGCCATTCTATCCGCGGGTCGGAGCACCGTGGACGAGCGCCCGGCACGGTATCCCTGCCCGACATTGCGGTACTGGACGCCACGATACCCGAGGCACTGGCACGGGCCGGATGCGCGAGCGCGCGTTCCGCGCATTGACGCGCGTCGAGTCGGCGCTGCTCGCGTTCTGTCGCGCGTGCGCGTCGATCGGCGTCGTGATCCTGGTCGGCTGCGCGCTGCTCACCGTCGCCGACGTCGTCCTGCGCCGCGTGAACGGCGAGGCGATTCCCGGAATGGTCGACATCACGCAGCTGATGGTGATGACCGGCGTGTTCCTGTGCATTCCGTTCGTCTTCGAGCAGCGCGCGAACGTCGAGGTCGAGCTGCTGTACGACCGGCTGCCGAGCGCCGCGCGCCGGGGACTTTCCCGGCTGTGGTCGCTGACCGGCGCGGCGTTTCTCGTTGCGATCGCGTGGTACGTCGGTGCCGCGGCGGGCCAGGTGCTCGAATACGGCGACCGCTCGCCGACGGTGGCGATCCCGATGATCCGGTACTGGGCGCCGATCCTGTTCGGGACGATCGTCTCCACCGTCGTCTGCGTGCTCCAGCTGCTGCATTCGCTGCTCGAGCGCACCGAAGGCGCGCCGGCGCAATGATCGCTTCGCCGCTGCTCGGTGTCGCGGGCTTCGTCGCCGTCGTCGTGCTCGTGATGCTGCGCCTGCCGGTCGCGATCGCGATGGGCTCGCGGCGCTGTCGGGCCGGCTCACGCTGCGCGTGCTCGGCAAGGGATTCAACGAAACCGCGCTGACCAGCGGAATGATCTTCCTGATCCTGATCGGGGCCGGGATCTTCAACGCGTTCATCGAGTCGACCGGGCTCACCGACACGATGGTCGCCGCCGTGGACCGGCTGCAGTGGAACCGGTGGTTCGTGCTGGCTGCGCTGATGCTCACCTACGTCGTCCTCGGCGCGCCGATGGACGAACTGTCGATGATCCTGCTCACCGTCGGCCCGGTGTTCCAGCTGGTCACCGCGCTCGGCTTCGATCCGATCTGGTTCGGCGTGATGCTGATCACCGTGTGCGAGATCGGCATGATCCTGCCGCCGGTGGGCATCAACCTGTTCGTGATCCAGTCGATCGCGAACGTTCCGCTGGCCACCGTCGTGCGCGGCATCGCGCCGTTCGCCGTCGTCGACGCGATCCGCCTCGTGCTGCTCGGCGTGTTCCCGTGGCTCGCGACGTGGCTGCCTTCGCGGATGACCGGTGTGTGAACAGACCCTAGTCGATCGAGCGGTCGTCGCTCTCGTCCGCGGAAGGAATCCGGCCGCCGAAGGCGCGCAACTGCTGGCTTCGCTCGAACAGCCGGGAGAGTGCGCCGTCGAGCGCCGCCCGCTCGCGCGCGTCGAGCACCGCGAGGAACCACGACTCCATGCGCCGGACCTCGGGGATGATCGAGCGGCACAGCGCGGTGCCTTTCTTCGTGAGGAACAGGACGAGCCGCCGGCGGTCGCGCGGGTCTTCGCTGACCGCGACGAGGTCGAGCTCGACCAGCCGGCGTTGCGCGCGGCTCACGCGCGCCTTGTCCATGCTCGTCTGCTCGACGACTTCGTTGGGTGCCGTCGGCCCGTGCGCGTGCAAGGCCATCAGGATGCGCCACTCGGGAATCTGGATGCCGAAGCGTTCCTCGAAGACCGACCCGATCGACTGGCTCAGGCGGTTGGCGACGACCGCGAGCTTGTACGGGATGAACTCGTGCAGCCAGAGCGCGTCGCCGTCGCCGGGAAGCGGCTGTGCGACGCGGCGTGCGCGCGGGGAAGCCGGTCGGCGCACGGTGGGGGCTCCGCTCATTCGGGCAAGGCGCCGACGGCGGCGAGCGGCATCGCGCGAAACGGATTGCGCCGCTGCACGCCGAGTGTCCAGAACAGAGCGAATGCGCAGGTCACGCCCAGCATCGTTGCGACGTTGCGATAGATCGGCGCGGCGAGTTCGGGGGTCGGAGAGATGTTCAGGAACACGTAGCCCATTCCGAGAATGCCCAGCAGCTGCGGCACCGGGAACCACGGAGAGCGGAAGGGGCGCGGCGTGTCGGGTAACCGGAAGCGCAGGACGATCAGGTCCAGGTGCACGATCATATATGCGATCAGCCAGCAGCCGGCCGCGGCCACGGTCAGCGACAGGATCGATCCGGCGTCCATGCCCAGCGGCCAGCGCACCGCGCCGATCGCGAGCGCGAGTGCGACGAGCGCCGGAGCCGGCGCGCCGGCGCGGTTCTGGCGCGCGAACAGCGACGGCAACTGCCCGCTCTGCGCCATGCCCTGGATCATCCGCGATACGCTGGCGAGGACCGTGTTGAGCAACGTCGCGCTGCCGAGGATCGCGAGCAGCCCGAAGCCGATGCGCGCCGGCGTGCCGAAGATCTCGATCGCCAGATCGATGTGCGGCGTGGCCGACGTCAGCCGATCGGGGGCGAGCCGGGCGATGCCCGCGAGGCAGTACAGCCCGTACGCGAGCACGATCAGCGCGAGTCCGATGAACATCGCCCGCGGCACGTCGCGTCTGGGATGGCGGGCGTCGGCGATCATCGGGCAGACGAATTCGAGGCCGACCAGGCCCCAGATCGCGAGCGCGACGAGCGATATGGCGACCGCGGAATCGAAAGGCTGCGCCGTGGCGACCGCCGCCGGGTTTCCGCCGGCCGCTCCGACGATGCCGAGCAGCAGGATGCCGGAGAACATGACGGCGACCAGCACGCTCTGCAGTCGGGCGAACATGTCGACGCCGCGCAGGTTCAGCAGGCAGAAGAGCGCGAGCAGCAGCAGGCTCGGTTGCCCGACCGCGCGCGAGAAGTCCGGCGCCAGGCGTTCGACCAGCGCGTCGACGAGGATCAGTTCGGCGGGGATGCCGAGCAGCGCGACGGCGACGTAGCCGGAGAGCGCGGCGACGATCGCCAGGCCGGGGCCGACGGCCGCCTGCGTGTACGCGCTCACCGAGCCCGAACGCGGCATCATCAGCGACAGTTCGGCGAAGGACAGCACGTAGCTCGAGGCGAGCAGCGCGGCGAGTCCGATCGCGGCCAGATAGTTGAGCGCGCCCAGCCCGGCGCCGTTCAGCATGCTGATCATCGTGCTTTGCACGACGACGACGCCGACTGCCGTCGCGACGAGTGCCGGCAGGCGCAGCCGGCCCGACGGGGTGGTGTCCATGGTGTCTCCTGATCGCAGCCGCGCGCCTCGATCGGGCGCTTGCCGCTTCGTTGCACGTTCTACCATCGGATCGTTGTCGATGCAACTATTCCGGGCGGTGCCGCGGCAGGGCGAGGAGCCCGCCGGACTGCATGGGTAGGGATCGCCCCGGGTCCGGTTCGCTCGGTTCCCGGCGGGTTCGAGGTCCCGGTTCGATTGGTTTCGTTGACAACGATTCGCGGCGTGTTGCACACTGGCCGGCACGACCGCCCCCGGCGCGCTGGCATCCGATGGTTCCCGATCTCCTGCAGACAATCGTCGAAGACGGCGGCTATCCGGGCGCGAACGAAGCGCATTGTCCCGATCGGGTGCGTCACGAACGGGTCGCGCCGCTGCGCGCGGCCGATCTCGAGCGCTTCTGGCTGCTCGAGTACCGGTTCCCCGAAGGCGTGACGCCGCTCGGCATGTGCTACCTCGACGACGGCTTCGCCTGGGCGACGCAGCAAGCCGCCGATCGGGTGCCGCTGCCGACGTCGAACGGTCTCACCGTCCGGACCGCGGGCACGCATCCGTATTTCACCGAGATCGAGCAGCCGTCGCGCGACGAGACCGCTCGGCGTGCGGAGCGGTTGGCGCGGACCTTGCCGGGGTTCCTCGACGGGTTCGCGGGCCTGTGGGACTCGCACGCACGCGAGCTCGACACGGCCGCACGACGACTCGAGCGCAACGACGTGTCGGCGCTCTCGCGCGACGGGCTCGTCGCCTATCTGCACGAAGCGCGCGCTTTCCAGCGTCGCGCGTGGGAGATCCACTTCGAGCTGATGTACCCGCTGATCCTGAACCAGGCCGGCTTCTACGGCCTGTGTGCGGAGCTCGGCATCGACCGCGTCGAGGTGCCACGCCTGTTGCAGGGGCACGAGACGCAGATCACCCGTTGCGACCGAGCGTTGTGGGCGCTCGCGCGCGCGCTGCGCGCGACGCCGCTCGAACGCCTGTTTCACGACTGTGCCGCCGAGGAGATCGGTGCCGCGCTGGCTCGCTGCGGTCCGGCGGCGAGCGATTGGCTCGCGCGCTTCGATGCCTTTCTCGACGAATGGGGATGGCGCACCGATTCGATGGCCGACCCGCGCCTGCCGAGCTGGCGCGAGGCGCCGCTCACGCCGCTGGGGAACCTGCGCACCTTCGTGCTCGAAGGCTGCCGCGAGCACGATTTCGATGCCGGGCTGCGGGCGGCGCGCAGCGAGCGCGAGGCGGCGATCGAGTCGGTTCACGCACGGCTCACGCGCTCGGAACGCGACGCGTTCGATGCGGCGCTCGCCACCTGCGAGCGGGCGAACTTCGTCCGCTGGAACGAGGACCACAATCACTACATCGACCTGCGCGCGACGATCCCGTTGCGGCGCGCAGCGCTTGCGATCGCATCGCAGGCGGGCGTGCACGATGCGGACGGTGTCTTCTTCCTGTTCTTTTCCGAGCTCGAGCGGATCGCGCGCGGCGAAGCCGCGTTCGATCGTTTCGACGACCGCATCGACGCGCGTCGCGCCTATCACGCAACCTGGCTCGCGCGCCGCGAAGACATGCCGAAGTACCTCGGCGCCGCGCCCGACGCGATCTGCGATCCGATCCTGATCGAGCTCGACGGCGTGACCGCCGAGTTTCTCGCGGCGGTGCGCGCGGGCGGAGCCGCCGGCGGTCTGCTCAAGGGACTGGGCGCCGCGCCCGGCAAGGGCCGCGGCCGGGCGCGCGTGCTGCACGGCCCGCACGATCTGCACAGCGTGCAGGCCGGTGAAGTGCTCGTCTGCGAGGGTACGTCGCCCAGCTGGACGCCCGCGTTCACGAAGATCGCCGGCTGCGTCTGCGACCAGGGCGGAACGCTCGCCCACGCGTCGATCGTCAGCCGCGAATACCGGGTGCCGTGCGTCGTCGGCACGGCGGTCGCGACGCAGACGATCCGCACCGGCGACCTGCTCGAAGTCGACGGCGACGCGGGAACCGTCCTGTTGCTCGGAGACGGCGCGCGATGAACGAGACGCGCTGCGAGCGCTGGATCGTTCCGATGCGCGAGCTGCAGGCGTCGGATCGCGCGCGGGTCGGCCCGAAAGTCGCGCGGCTCGCCGAGCTCGGCCGCGTGGGGTTCCGCGTGCCGACGGGCTACGCGATCACGACCGACGCGTACCTCGATTTCGTTCGCGCGACGGGGCTCGACGACGCGATCGCCGCGCAGTTGCGCAACCTCGGCGATCGCAGCTTCGAGGCGCTCGACGCGGCCGCCGCGCGAATCGGCGAACGTTTCGACGACGCCGCGCTTGCGCCGGCGATGACCGACTGCTTCGCCCGTGCCTACGACGCGCTGTGCTTCGACGTGCGCGAGGTCGACAAGCCGGTTGCGGTGCGGAGCTCCGCGGTCGGCGAGGACGCGGCCGAGCACAGCTTCGCCGGGCAGTACGAGACGTGGCTCGGCGTCTCGGGGCTCGACGAAGTGAACCGATGCGTGCGCCGCGCATGGGCGAGCCTGTTCTCGGCGCGCGCGCTCGGCTACCGGCTGCAGTCGGGCCTCGGCGCCGACGCGACGCCGATGGCGGTCGGCGTGCTCGAGCTGATCCGTGCACGCGCGTCCGGCGTCGCGTTCTCGATGCACCCGGTCAGCGGGCGGCTCGACCGCATCGTCGTGGAAGGGTCCTGGGGGTATGGCGAAGCGGTCGTGCAGGGCGTGGTGGTTCCCGATCACGCCGAGCTCGACAAGGAAGGCCTGCGGCTGCTCGATTACCGGGTCGCGAACAAGGAGACGGTTTCGGTGATGGACTATCGTCGGGGCGCCGTCGTCGAGCGGTCGATGCCGTCGGCATTTCGCGATGCGCGCGTGCTCGACGACGAGGAACTCGACGCGATCGCGCGCGCGGTGGTCGACGTCGAGACGCACTACGGGCATCCGGTGGACATCGAATGGGTGATCCAGCGCGATCGGCGCGCGGGCGACCCCGTGGTGCTGGTGCAGGCGCGCCCGGTCACGACGCGCGCCGGCGAACCCGTGCGCTGGGATCCGGTCCGCTACGCGTTGCGCTACGGGGCGCGTCTGCCGTGAATGCGCTCGCCGCAACCTCGCCGCAGCACGCCGCGCGGCCCTTCGATGCGCTGTTGCTCGATTTCGGCAGCGTGATCACGTTCACCGCATTCGAGCGGCATCGCGAAAGCGAGATCCTGCTCGGTCTCGAACGCGGCACGCTCGGCTGGCTCGGTCCGATCGACCCGGGTACCGACGCGCTGTGGCGGCGCATGGAGCGCGGCGAGATCAGCGAACGCGACTACTGGGCGCGCCGCGCCCGCGAGGTCGGGTCGATGCTGGGCCAGCCGCACTGGACGCCGCTCGACTTCTTCAACGCGATCCGCGGCAGCGACCCCGGTCTCGCGATTCGCGGGTCGGCGCGCCGCACGATCGCCGCGGCGCGCGCGTCGGGCCTGCGCGTCGGAATCCTCTCGAACGAGCTGGAGTTGTTCTGGGGAAGGGCGTTCATGGACCGGCTCGAACTGCTGCGCGAGGTCGACGTGCTCGTCGACGGCACGCACACCGGCATCCTGAAGCCCGACCCGCGCGCCTATGCGCTCGCGCTGGACGCGCTGCAGTCGCCCGCCGGCCGGGTGCTGTTCGTCGACGACCAGCCGCGCAACGTCGAAGGCGCCCGGCGCGCGGGCATCACCGCGCTGCTGTTCGACGTCGCCGGACCCGATGCGAGTTTCGCCGCCGCGCGTACCCTGCTCGGCATCGAGCGGGCCGAATCGGAGACTTGTCCATGAAGCAGAGCGAGACGCTGCGTGCCGACAATGCACGCTACATGCTGCATCCGATGGCGCATCCGCGACAGATGCAGGAGCAGCCGCCGATCATCGTCGTGCGCGGGGAAGGCGTCTGGGTGACCGACGTCGACGGCAATCGCATGGTCGACGGAGTCGGCGGGCTGTGGAACGTCAATCTCGGCTACGGGCGCGAAGAGATCAAGCGCGCGATCTCCGAGCAGCTCGACGAGCTGGCGTTCTATTCGTGCTTTCGCGGAACGACGCACCCGCGTGCGATCGAGCTCTCGGCACGCCTGGTCTCGATGATGCAGCCCGAGGGCATGGCGCGCGTCGCGTTCTCGAGCGGCGGCTCCGACGCCGTCGAAGGCGCGCTGAAGATCGCGCGCCAGTACTGGAAGCTGATGGGGCAGGGCGACCGCTACAAGTTCATCTCGCTCAAGCAGGGCTACCACGGCGTGCACTTCGGTGGCATGTCGGTCAACGGGAACACGACGTTCCGGCGCGCCTACGAGCCGCTGCTGGCCGGCTGCTTCCACGTCGACACGCCGTGGGTCTACCGCAACCCGTATACGGCCGACGCGCATGCGCTCGCCGAAACCTGCGCCGAACTGCTCGATCGCGAGATCCGCTTCCAGGGTCCGGACACCGTGGCGGCGTTCATCGCCGAGCCGGTCCAGGGGGCGGGCGGCGTCATCGTCCCGCCGCCCAACTACTGGCCGCTGGTGCGCGAAGTGTGCGACCGGCACGGCGTGCTGCTCATCGCCGACGAAGTCATCACCGGCTTCGGGCGAACCGGTTCGCTGTTCGGATCGCGACTGTGGGGCGTGCGCCCCGACCTGATGTGCCTGGCCAAGGGGATCAACTCGGGCTACGTGCCGCTGGGCGCCACCGCGGTGAGCGAGCGCGTCGCGGCGGCGTTCCTGGACGACGAATCCGGCAGCGGAGCGCTGATGCACGGATACACGTACAGCGGACACCCGGTCGCGTGCGCCGCGGCACTGGCTGCGCTCGATCTCCTCGAGCGCGAAGACGTCGTCGACAATGCGCGCGTCCAGGGCGAATACCTGATGTCGCGGATCAAGCCTTTCGAGCAGCGATTCGCCTCGGTCGGCGACGTGCGCGGAATCGGGCTGATGGCGTGCATCGAGCTCGTCGCCGACAAGGAGAAGCGCACGCCGTTCGATCGCAAGGCGCTTTTTCCGGCGCGGGTCGCCGAGCGGACGTACCGCAACGGCGCGATGATCCGGCTGTCCGGCGGGAACCTCATTCTTTCGCCGCCGCTGGTCATCCAGCGCGCCGAGATCGACCTCCTCGTCGATGCGCTCGAATCGGCGCTCGGCGAGTGCGGCGCATAGCGCTCATCGCACCGGATCGAGCGGCGCGAGTCGCTCGACGCGCGGCGCATCGGGCCGATCGGCCTTCAGCGCAGCCGCCCGGCTGACGACGAACCACGCGAGCGGCAACACGCCGCCGACGACGAACAGCGCTCCGCCGACGATGCGCGCCCAGGTCAGCGTCTGGAAGAGCGTTCCCTGCACGAACGCCTGCGAGCGCGCGTGCCACAGGCCGTTCTCGAGCACGTCGAGCAACTGCGCGACGCCGACCGGGAACAGGTCCATCACGACCATGGCGAGCAGGCCGACGTTCAACGACCAGAACGCGCGGCGCAGCAGCGCCTCGTTCCATTGCTCGGGCGCGACCAGGCAGCGCGCGCAGAAGACGATCATCGCGATCGCGAGGTTGCCGTACACCCCCATCAATGCGGCGTGGCCGTGGTTCACCGTCAGATAGGTTCCGTGCTCGTAGTAGTTGACGATCGGCAGGTTGATGAGGAAGCCGAACAGTCCGGCGCCGACGAAGTTCCAGAAGTTCACGCCGAGCAGGAAGCGGAACGCGTCGACCTGCGCGAACGCGATTCCGCGCGCCTGTGCGCGCTGCGGCGCGGTGCGGAACTGCCACGCCTCGAGCGTGAGCAGGATCAGGGGAACGACCTGCAGCGTCGAGAAGACGCTGCCGACGGCGAGCGTCTCGACCGGTTTCGCGTTCCAGTAGAAGTTGTGCGAGATGCCGAGCAGGCCCGAGCCGAGGAACAGCAGCGTCGCCAGGTACACGATGCGCGAGGCCGCCGCATGGCTGACGAGTCGCATCAGCACCATGAAGTACGCGAGCACCGCCGTCGTGAACACCTCGAAGAAGGCTTCGACCCACATGTGGATCACCGCCCAGCGCCAGAAATCGGCGACGACGAAGTTCGTCTCGGGCGTCGCGACGAAACCCGACGAGAACAGCACGAGCACGCAGACGACGCAGTAGACGAGCCACTTGGGCAGCGTCCACGCGTCGCCTGCGCGCCACACCGGCGCGACCGCGCGCACGAGCACGAACGCCCACAATCCGATGACGGCGAACAGCATCGCCTGCCAGAGTCGTCCCGGCTCGACGAACTCCCAACCCTGGCTTCCCAGCCAGTTCCAGTGCTCGCCGAACACCCCGTGCGGCCCCAGTGCGATGCCGACGAGCCCGCCCGCGGCCGTCGCGACGAGCAGCGCGAAAAGCGCGTCGACCAGGCGTCGCTGCCCGGCCGGCGCGCGGGGCGCGGCCGTGGAGATCACGAAGATCGACGCGCCGATCCAGCACGACGTGATCCACAGGAGCGCGAGCTGCAGGTGCCAGCCGCGCACCACCGGCAACGGCAGCGCGTGCGCGAGCTCGACGCCGAAGACGCGCGTGATGCCGAGGAAGTCGTGCACGGTGAGGATGCCGGCGATCATCTGCAGGACGAACAGCACGACGGCGGCGACGAAGAACTTGTAGGTCGCGCGCTGCACCTCCGACGGCCGGGCGAGCAACGGTGCTCGCACGGTGTCCGCGCCCGGAAAGCCGCCGGCCCGCGCACCCGCTTCGCGCTCGGGCGCCGCCCGCCAGCCGGCCAGCGTCGAATAGCGTCCGTACAGGAACAGCACGACACCGAGTGCCGCCACCAGGGCGAGCACCGCGACGACGCTCCACAGCACGACCTGCGCGCTCGGACGGTTGCCGGCGAGCTCGTCGTAGGGCCAGTTGTGCGTATACGTGTAGGGCTTGCCCGGACGCTCGACGCCGCAGACCCAGGCGCCCCAGAAGAAGAAGGACGCCAGGTCGCGCAACTCGGCTTCGTCGCGAATGAATCCGGCCGGGTGGAACGCTTCGCTGCCTTCGCCGCGAAAGCGGGCCGCCGTGTGCCGCTGCAGTTCGCGCGCCGCGTAGGCTTGCGCGTCGCCGAGCGTGACGGTGTCGGTGACCGGGTCGTGCCGGTTGCGGCGAATCTCGCGCTGCGCGGCCGCGAGTGCGGAGTCGGCGTCGACGCCCACGTTCGATGCATGATGGTCGCGCATCGCGACCGCGACCCGGTGCAGCGCGTCCGCGGTGAAATCGGGGCCGCGGCCGGCACCGTCGCCGAAGAAGCTCCCGTAGTTCATCAACCCGTACCGAAGGAACACCGCCTGGCCGCGCGTGATCGCGCCGCGGTCGATCAACGTCGTACCGCGTTCGTCGACGAACGAGGGAACGGGCGGCGCATCGACGTACGTGCGCGTCCCCATGTATGCCAGGCTCGCCATCCCCACTGCCAGGACGGCGAGCAGCGGCATCCACCATCGCCGCCGGCTCATCACGTAGCGGTTCCACAGCGCGGCCGCGCTCGTCATCGCGTCGCTCCCGTCGAGCGCGTGCGGCCCGGGTGTTCGGCTCGCTGCGCATCCGCGAGGTCGATCGGCGAAGGGCAGGCACCCGCGTCGTCGACGAGCGGGCGCATCGGCGGCAGCGTCGGGGCTTCGACGATCAGCGGCTCGTCCATGCTCATCGACTCGAGGAACGCGACGAGGTCGCTCTTCTCGCGTGCGTCGAGGCCGAGCGGGGCGAGCAGCGGCGACTTGTTCGGTGCGTCGCCGCCGCCGCGGTCGAAGAAATCGACGACTTCGGAGAGCGTCGCGAACACGCCGTTGTGCATGTAGGGTCCGGTGTGGCGCAACTCGCGCAGCGACGGCGTGCGGAACTTGCCGATGTCGGCCGCGTCCCGCGTCCGGTAATAGCGGCCGAGGTCTTCGTCGGCGCCGCGATACAGCGCGCGCGGGGCGTCGCGCTGTGCGTTCTGCCAGCGCACCGCGATCTGCACGAGCGGATGCGAGTCGAACAGCGACTGGCGGGGCACGCCGAGCGCGTGATACTGCTGGTCGCTCGCAAGCGGGCCGTGGTGGCACGCGATGCAGCGTGCCTTGCCGGTGAACAGCGAGAAGCCGCGTTGCGCCGCGGCCGACAAGGCCCGGGCATCGCCCGCCAGGTACCGGTCGAACGGCACCTTCGCCGGGTCGGAGACGATCGTTCGCTCGAAGGCGGCGATCGCCGACCACGCGTCGTCGAGCCGGGGCCAATCGGTCCCGAACACCTGCCGGAAGCGGTCGACGTATTCGGGAACGAGGCGCAGGCGCATCTCGACGAGTTCCGGCTTGCCGTTGCCCTCGACCGGCGCCTGCATCGCGGAACGCGCCTGCACCTCGAGGCGCTCGAGGCTGCCGTCCCACATCAGGCGTTCGAAATACGCCGCATTGAGCACCGACGGGTTGTTGCGCCACAGGCGATGCCCGGGATACCCCGGTGCGAGCGGGTCGTGGTGCGTCCAGCCCATCCGGGCGACGTGGCACGACGCGCACGCGGTCGATGCGTTTCCCGAAAGCCTCGGATCGAAGAACAGCAGCTTGCCGAGCTCGATCTTCGGCTCGCTCATCGGGTTGTCGGGCGGAACGGGCACGGCGGGCAGCGTGGCGAGCGGCGGATGCATCGATGTCGATCGGGACGCAACGGGGAAGCCGAGCGCGGCAGCGCCCGCGGTGAGGTACGCCGCGGCAGCGCCCGCGGCGAGGCACGCCGCGGCGGTGGCCGTGGCGAGGCACGCGACGACGGCGGCGCGTCGCTTCATCGGCCGGCACCGGCGAGCGTCGAGTAGTCGTCGGCTCTCGGCGGCGCGTCGATCGCCTGCGGCGGCGACAAGGCCTCGAGGAACGCGACGAGCGCGTCGCGTTCGCGCGCATCGAGCCCGAGCGGCTGCAGTTCGGATCCCGTGCCGCCGCCCCGGTCGTAGAACGCGACGACCTCGGGCAGCGTCGCGAGCATGCCGTTGTGCATGTACGGCGCCGAGTGCGCGACGCCGCGCAGCGAGGGCGTCGCGAAGCGGCCGCGGTCGGCAGCGCGATGCGTCCACGCCTGCGCACCGGTGTCGCTGCGTGCGGCCATCGGGTCGGCCGATCCGAGGACCGCGTGGTGACGCAACAGCCCCACGGTGCGTTCCGGATCGCGCAGGATCTCGGGGTTCTCCGGAACGCCGAGCCGATGCAGCCGTCCGTCGGACAGCGCCGCGCCCGAGTGGCAACGCGCGCAGCCGGCCTTGCCGTCGAACAGCTGCATTCCGTGCGCGGCGCGGGCCGAAAGCGCACCGGGTACGCCGCGCCGTGCCGCATCGACCGGCGCTTGCCCGCCTTCGTGCGACGTCGCGTATGCGGAGAGCGCTCGCGCGATGCCGTCGATGGCGGGCAGCGTGCGTTCCCCGTATGCGCGCTGCCACGCACGGAGCAGCGACGGGATCTGGCGCACGCGTTCGGCGATGACCGCGGTGTCGCCGTTCATCGTGACCGGCGACGTGAGCATGTCGACGACGAGCGCGTCGAGCTGATCGGCCCGGTAGCGTCCGTCCCACGTCAGCCGCGCCTTGTGCCGCAGCGCCACCAGAGACGGCGTGTTCCGGAAGTGTCCGGCATGGTTGTATCCGCGCGAAAGCGCATCGCCGTCGGAGAAGCCCTTCGCCGGTGCGTGGCAGCTCGCGCAGCTGCGGCTGCCGTCGCCCGAGAGGCGGGACTCGAAGAAAAGCTCCCGGCCGAGCGCCACGCGTGCCGCGTGCATCGGCTCGGCTGCGAGCGCGAGGCCCATTCCGGTGAACGCGAGCGAAGCAGCCGCGATCGCCATGCGCAGCCGGCGGCCGGTGTTCATCGCACGAAGCGCTCGCCGCGGTAATCGACCATCGGCGCGTCCTGCCGGATCGCCGCGCACGCGCGTTTCCACACGAGCACCTCCTCGAGCAGGCGCGCGTCTTCGGCGGCGGACAGCCGGCGTTCGCCGGCCGGCATCCGGATGAAGAAATTGCGCCCCTTGTCCGAGTGGAAGAACTCGCCGCGCAGCGGCCCGGCGTCGTGCTCGCGTGTCTTCGGGGCCGGGTGACAGCCCATGCAGTTCAGCGCGTACAGCGTCGCCGCGCTCGAGCCCCTTGCGGCCGGCGTCGCCGCGGTCGAGCCCGCCGCGATCGGGCCCGCCGCGCGCGCATCGCCGACGCACCACACGCCGGCCGACGTCGCCAGGCCCGCGAGCGCGATCGAGAACGCGAGGGCCGGAAGCGAGCGCACGCGGCGTTCCCGCGCGCGCGG
>JAKFES010000295.1:0-1974 GCA_036675585.1 Burkholderiaceae bacterium | reverse complement strand
GCGCTTGGCGCGCGGGTTGCGCACGCGCTGGATCTCGACCACGCGCCCGTCGGCCAGCGGCAGTTGCAGCGAATCGCGTTCGAGCGCGCGCGGCGTCGGCGCCAGCAGGCGACGGAGGAGGGAGGGCATGGCTGGAATTGTAGGCGCGTGGCGTGTGTGTGGGCCGCCAACGTCCGGATTGATTGCAATGCGCGCCATCGTGGGAACCGATGGCGCGAGCGCGAAGTCATCCGTCGCGGTCGCGACTCCCGCGTGTCATCCAGCGGCGGTCACCCAACGGAGGTCATGCATTGGCGGTCACGCGTCGGCGCGGCTCAGCTTCAGCGCCGGCTCGAGCACGCTGAACAGGCGTTTCACCTCGCCGCTCATCAGCGCGAAGCGCGCGTCCAGTTCGGCGTGCAGGTCGTCGCGCTCGGTCGATTCGAGCTGGTCCACCGCACCGTCGAGCAGCTTGAACTTGCGGATCACCAGGTCCTCGCCGAGCACGAACGAGACATGGTCGTCGAGGGTCAGCGCCAGCCGCGTGACCTGCTTGCCCGCTTCCAGGTGCTTGCCGATCTCGTCGCCGAGCAGCTCCTGCCGCTGGCACTTGACCACCGCGCCCTTGTCGGCGGCGTCCTTGAGCTCGCACTCGTCGCCGAGGCTCAACCCCTCCGGCAGCGGCTCGCCCGCGATCCAGCCGGTCAGCACCGCGCGCGGCGCGACTTCCGCATTCAGCGGCAGCGCGGGGAAGCTGCCGAGCGCGTGGCGGATCTCGGAAACCACGTTCTCGCCGCTCTTGCGCGAGGAGGTGTCGACCACGCACAGCCCGTGCTCGAGGTCGAGCAGCGCGTCGGTGCGGCCGGGACGCACGAACGCGCGCGGCAGCAGTTCGTGCACCAGGTCTTCCTTCAGCCGCTTGCGGGTGCGCCCGCCGGGACGGCGGCCTTCCTTCTGCTCGAGTTCGGCCAGCTTCTTCTGCAGCAGGTCGTTGACCACCGCGCCGGGCAGCAGCTTGTCCTCGCTGCCGACGGTGAGCCACAGCGCGTCGCCGATCCGGTGCGACAACGCTTCGGCGTCGCGCCCGAACGGCGGGATGAAACCGCGCGAGGACAGCTCCAGCGGGCCGACCGGCTTGAGCGCACAGGTCGAAAGTTGCGATTCGAGGTCGGACACATCGAGCGAGGTGGGAAAACGGAACAGGGTGAGGTTGCGAAAGAACATCGAAAGTCCAGTCAGAGAAGAAGGTGAACGGAACAACTTGTATCCGGAACCGGGAGCCACCAGTCGCGAAGGCCGTCGCCTTGTCGCCCGGGTGCGCAGAGCGCGCCATGGAGGGCGCGCGCCGGCGCGCGGGAGCAGGACGCGGAGACCGCGCGGCCGCGCACCCGGGCGGCAGGGCGGCGGCCCCGTCCGAAGCCGGGCGCCGTCCCGCGAAGGAACCAAAGTCGCTGGATGACTGCGATCGCAGTCATGGCGGACGGGACCTGCGCCACGCGTCAGGCGTCGTCGCCGGCGGAATCGTACGGGCCACCCGCCAGCCACGCCTGCGCATCCGCCACGGCGCCGCGCGCACCGAGCCCCAGGAAATCGAACAGCTTCGGATCGCTCAGCTGCGACGGCCTGACGTCGCCGAGCGCGCGCGCGATCGTCTCGACGCGGCCGGGCGATTCGCGCTCCCACGCTTCCAGCATCCGCTTGACCTGCTTGCGCTGCAGGTTCTCCTGCGAGCCGCACAGGTTGCAGGGAATGATCGGAAACCCCTTGGCCGCCGCGTACTCCTCGATCTCCGCCTCGCGCACGTACGCGAGCGGCCGGATGACGACGTGGCGCCCATCGTCCGACAGCAGCTTCGGCGGCATCCCGCTCAATTTGGCGTGGAAGAACAGGTTGAGGAAGAAGGTGTTGACCAGGTCGTCGCGGTGGTGGCCGAGCGCGATCTTCGTGAACCCGTGCGCGGCCGCGTGCGCGTACAGCGCGCCGCGGCGCAGGCGC
>JAKFES010000164.1:0-1987 GCA_036675585.1 Burkholderiaceae bacterium | reverse complement strand
TGTCGACACGCCGCGGCCACGGGTTGTTGTGCCAGGCCACCGACCTGATCGGACGTACCCGCCAGGGGAAGGCTTTCCTGTCGCTCGAGGAAGGCGACGAGCCGCTTCGCCCCGCGCTGTTCCAGCCGGGAATGGATCGGGTGCTGTGCGTGTCGGCGTCCGGGCACGCGCTCGTCTTCGGCCTCGACGAGGTCAAGGTGTTGCGCCACGGCGGCCGCGGCGTGATCTTGATGAGCGTGCGCGACGACGACCCGTTGCAGCAGGCGATCGTGTTCGGTCCGGCCGGGGTGCGCGTCGAAGGAACGGGCCGCGGCGCCAAGGCGATCGACCGCGTGCTCGGCGCGTCGGCGCTCGAGGCCTGGCGGGGCACGCGCGCGCGCAAGGGCCGTTATCTCGAGCCGCGCGTCGCCCAGGCCACGCTGTCGTTGCCCGGCTCTTGAAGTTCCTCCACCGCGCCCCGATCTCGGCGGCGCCGCGGTCGTGCGGACGAGTGGGCCCGTCCGGACGTCCGCACCCTTCGTTCCCGAGAAACAACCCGACATCCCATGAGCGAAACCAGACAGACACTGGGCTTCCAGACCGAGGTCAGCCAGCTGCTGAACCTGATGATCCATTCGCTGTACAGCAACCGCGAGATCTTCCTGCGCGAGCTGATCTCGAACGCATCCGACGCCTGCGACCGGCTGCGCTTCGAGGCGCTGAACCAGCCCGAGCTGCTCGAGGGGGGCGGCGAACTGGAGATCCGCATCGACGTCGACCCGAAGGCGCGCACGATCACGATCTCCGACAACGGTATCGGGCTGTCGCGCGACGAGGCGGTCGAGCACCTGGGCACGATCGCGCGCTCGGGCACGCGCGAGTTCTTCGGCAAGCTCTCCGGCGACCAGGCGCGCGACGCGCAGCTGATCGGCCAGTTCGGCGTCGGCTTCTATTCGGCGTTCATCGTCGCCGATCGCGTCACCGTCATCTCGCGCCGCGCCGGGCTTCCCGCCGACCAGGCCGTGCGCTGGGAATCCGAGGGCACCGGCGAGTTCTCGGTCGAGACGGTGGAGAAGGCCGCGCGCGGCACCGACATCACGCTGCACCTGCGCAGCGCGTCTGCGGGCGAGGGCGCCGCGGAGACCGAGCTCGACGAGACGAGCTTCGAGGACCTGCTCTCGCCGTGGAAGCTCAAGTCGATCGTGCATCGTTATTCGGACCACATCTCGCTGCCGATCCGCATGCGCAAGGAGGAGTGGGACGCCGAAGCGAAGGAGATGCGCCACACCGACGAATGGGAAACGGTGAACCAGGCGAGCGCGTTGTGGGCGCGCTCGAAGAGCGAGATCGACGACGAGCAGTACCGCAACTTCTACAAGCACCTGGCGCACGGTGACGAGAACCCGCTCGCGTGGACGCACGCACGCGTCGAGGGCCGCACCGAATACACGACGCTGCTCTATATCCCGTCGCGCGCGCCGTTCGACCTGTGGGACCGCAGCCGTCGCAGCGGCGTGCGCCTGTACGTGCGGCGCGTCTTCATCATGGAGGACGCCGAGCAGCTGCTGCCCGCGTGGCTGCGCTTCGTGCGCGGCGTCATCGACTCGAACGACCTGCCGCTGAACGTCTCGCGCGAGATCCTGCAGGAAAGCCGCGACGTGCGGATGATCCGCGAGGGGTCGACCAAGCGCATCGTTTCGCTGCTCGAGGATCTCGCCGAGAACAAGCCCGACGACTACGCGAGCTTCTGGCGCGAGTTCGGCGCGGTGGTCAAGGAGGGCGTCGGCGAGGACTTCGCCAACCGCGACCGCATCGTCAAGCTGCTGCGCTTCGCGACCACCGCATCGAGCGACGACACGCAGACCGTGTCGCTGGCCGACTACGTCGGGCGCATGAAGGGAGGGCAGGAGAAGATCTACTACATCACCGCCGACACGACGGCTGCGGCGCGCAACAGCCCGCATCTCGAGGTCTTCCGCAAGAAGGGCGTCGAGGTGCTGCTGCTCAC
>JAKFES010000017.1:0-13999 GCA_036675585.1 Burkholderiaceae bacterium | reverse complement strand
CGAGACGACCGAGCAGCGATTCGGCGCGCTCGACGACGCGCTCGAGCGCGGGCGCGTCGGCGGCGCGGCGCGGATCAGGATCGGTAGTCGGCATTGATCGAGACGTAGTCGTGCGAGAGGTCGCAGGTCCACACCGTCGTTTCGGCGTCGCCCCGGCCGAGCATGATGCGTACCAGGATCTCGCTCTGGCGCATCACGCGCTGGCCATCCTCCTCGCGGTAGTGGGGGTGGCGCCCGCCGCGCGTCGCGACGTGCACGTCGTCCAGATACAGGTCGACCCCGGCGACGTCGAGATCGTCGATTCCCGCGCGTCCGACGGCCGCGAGAATGCGCCCGAGATTCGGATCGGACGCGAAGAACGCGGTCTTCACCAGCGGCGAGTGCGCGACGGTGAACGCCACGGCAGCCGCTTCGTCGGCCGTGCGCGCGCCCTGCACGCACAGCGTGATGAACTTGGTCGCGCCTTCGCCGTCGCGAACGATCGCCTGCGCGAGTTGCCGCGCGACGTCGACGATCGCGCCGCGCACCGCGTCGGCCGCGCCGGGCCCGTCGAGCTGCACCGGCGCGGCACCGGTCGCGACGAGCACGAACGAGTCGTTCGTCGACGTGTCGCCGTCGACCGTGATGCGGTTGAAGCTCGCGTCGGCCGCCTCGCGCGCCCAGCGCGCCAGCACGTCGGCGGGCACGGCGGCATCGGTGGCGACGAAGCCGAGCATCGTCGCCATGTCGGGCCGGATCATCCCGGCGCCTTTCGCGATGCCGGTCACGGTGACCGTGCGCCCGCCGACCGCGACGCGGCGCGACACCGCCTTGGCGACGGTATCGGTGGTCATGATCGCCTCGGCCGCGTCGAGCCAGTCGCTGCGGCCCGATGCCGCGACGGCCGATTCGATTCCGTCGAGCAGCCGCTGCATCGGCAGGTGCTCGAGAATGACGCCGGTGGAGAACGGCAGCACCGCGTCGGTCGCGACGCCCAGCCGCTTCGCGAGCGCTTCGCACGTGGCCCGCGCATCGGCCAGTCCGCGGTCGCCGGTGCCCGCATTCGCGCAACCCGTGTTCACCACCAGCGCGCGCACGGCCCCCGCGACGCTCGCCAGGTGCTCGCGGCAGACCAGCACCGGCGCCGCGCAGAAGCGATTGCGGGTGAAGACGCCGGCAACGGTCGAACCGGCGGCGAGCCGGAGCACGAGCACGTCGCGCCGGTCGGGCTTGCGGATTCCCGCACGCGCGGTGCCGATGTCCACGCCGGGCACCGGCCACAGCGATAGGCGCTGCGGGGCTTCGAGATTCACCGGCATCTGGATCTCCGGGCGATCGACGCCGGCCCGCACGCGGGTGCCGCGACGCTCGACGAGCGCGGCGGGTTCAGGCCAGCCGACCGTGACACTGCTTGTATTTCTTGCCCGATCCGCACGGACACGGATCGTTGCGCCCGATCTTCTGGCCGAAACGACGCAGCGGCTGCTGCGCGGGCGCGTCGGCCGCACGCGGCGGCTGCTGCACGGCGAGCGCGATCGATTCGGGATCGGTTTCGGGCGACTCGGCCACGCCCGGATCGAACTCGGCGTGCGTGTAGTTGACCTTCGAGTACTGCGGCTGCAGCGTTTCCTCGACCTGCTCGACCTGCTCGGCCGACTGGATGCGAACCGTCATCAGGATCCGGGTCACGTCGACGCGGATGCGCTGCTGCATCACGCCGAAGATCTCGAAGGCCTCGCGCTTGTATTCCTGCTTCGGGTTCTTCTGCGCGTAGCCGCGCAGGTGGATGCCCTGGCGCAGGTAATCGAGCGAAGACAGGTGCTCGCGCCAGTGCTGGTCGATCGTCTGCAGCAGGATCGAGCGTTCGAAGCCGGCGAACACGTCGGCACCGACCTGGTCGACCTTCGACCGGTACATTCGCTCGGCCGCCTCGAGCACGGCGTCGAGCATCTCCTCGTCGATGAGCTGCGCGTTCTCCTCGAGCATCTGCTTGAGCGGCACCGGCAGCTGCCACTCGTTCTCGAGCGCGCTCTGCAGGCCGTCGAGATCCCATTGCTCCTCGACCGAATCGGCGGGAACGTATTCGCGGAACAGGTCGGTGAACACCTGCTGGCGCAGCTCGCGCACGCGCTCCGAGACGTCGTCGGACTCGAGCAGCGCGTTGCGGTCGGCGTAGACGATCTTGCGCTGGTCGTTGGCTACGTCGTCGTATTCGAGCAGCTGCTTGCGGATGTCGAAGTTGCGCGCTTCGACCTTGCGCTGCGCCGACTCGATCGAGCGCGACACCATGCCCGCTTCGATCGGCTCGCCTTCGGGCAGCTTCAGGCGATCCATGATCGCCTTGAGCCGATCGCCGGCGAAGATCTTGAGCAGCGGATCTTCCATCGACAGGTAGAAGCGCGACGACCCCGGGTCGCCCTGGCGTCCCGAGCGCCCGCGCAACTGGTTGTCGATGCGCCGCGATTCGTGCCGTTCGGTGCCGATGATGTGCAGCCCGCCGGCGGCGATCACCTGATCGTGCAGCGACTGCCATTCGCGGCGCAGCTTCTCGATGCCGCCCTGCTTGTCTTCCTCGGGAACCGATTCGTCGGCGGTCAGCAGCTCGACCTGCTTTTCCACGTTGCCGCCGAGCACGATGTCGGTCCCGCGCCCGGCCATGTTGGTGGCGATGGTGATCATCTTCGGGCGCCCCGCCTGCGCGACGATCTCGGCTTCGCGCGCGTGCTGCTTGGCGTTGAGCACCTGGTGCGCAAGCTTCGCGCGCTGCATCTGCGTCGACAGCAGCTCGGAGTTCTCGATCGACGTCGTGCCCACCAGCACCGGCTGGCCGCGCTCGTGGCAGTCCTGGATGTCGGCGAGGATCGCCTTGAACTTCTCGTCGGCGGTGCGGAAGACCTGGTCCTGTCGATCCTGCCGGATCATCGGCCGGTGCGTCGGGATCACCACGGTTTCCAGGCTGTAGATCTCCTGGAACTCGTAGGCCTCGGTGTCGGCGGTGCCCGTCATCCCGGCGAGCTTTCCGTACATCCGGAAATAGTTCTGGAACGTGATCGACGCGAGCGTCTGGTTCTCGGCCTGGATCGCGACGCCTTCCTTGGCCTCGACCGCCTGGTGCAGCCCGTCGGACCAGCGCCGCCCGGGCATCAGGCGCCCGGTGAACTCGTCGACGATGATCACCTCGCCGTTCTGCACGACGTATTGCTGGTCCTTGGCGAACAGCGTGTGCGCGCGCAGCGCCGCCATCAGGTGATGCATCAGCCCGATGTTGCTCGCGTCGTACAGGCTGGCGCCGGCCGGCAGCAGGCCCATCTCGCCGAGGACGCGCTCGGCCTTCTCGTGGCCCGCTTCGGAGAGGTAGACCTGATGCGCCTTGCGATCGACCCAGTAGTCGCCGGGGGGCTCTTCCTCGCCGGACTTCGGCTCGGCGGCCATTTCGTCAAGCAGCGGGGGAACCGCGTTCATCCGCTGGTACGTCTCGGTGTGATCCTCGGCCTGCCCCGAGATGATCAGCGGCGTGCGCGCCTCGTCGATCAGGATCGAATCGACCTCGTCGACGATCGCATAGAAGAGCCCGCGCTGGCGCCGGTCGCCGACCGCGTACTCCATGTTGTCGCGCAGGTAATCGAACCCGAACTCGTTGTTCGTGCCGTAGGTGATGTCGGCCGCGTACGCGGCCTTCTTGTCGGCGGTCGCCTGTTGCGACAGGATCGTGCCGACCGACATGCCGAGGAAGCGGTAGACGCGGCCCATCCATTCGGCGTCGCGTGCGGCGAGATAATCGTTGACGGTGACGACGTGCACGCCCTTGCCGGCGAGCGCGTTCAGGTACACCGCCAGCGTCGCCGTCAGCGTCTTGCCCTCGCCGGTGCGCATCTCGGCGATCTTGCCGGCGTGCAGCACCATGCCGCCGACGAGCTGGACGTCGAAATGGCGCATGCCGAGCGCGCGCAGCGCCGCCTCGCGGCACACCGCGAACGCCTCGGGCAACAGCGCATCGAGCGTCTCGCCGGCTTCGATCCGGGCACGGAACTCGACGGTCTTGCCCGCGAGCTGCTCGTTGGTGAGCGCCTGGATCTGCGGTTCGAGCGCGTTGATCTGCGCGACCGCCTTGCGATAGGACTTCAGCAGCCGCTCGTTGCGACTGCCGAAGATCCGGGTGAGGTAGTTCTGGATCATTCGGCCGGGAGCGCGTGCAGCACGCCGCGTGGGCGCTACACCCGCGAAATCGGGACAGTCTAGCACGCAGGGCCTCCCCGCCCCGGGGCCATGCTACGCTCCGACGATCATGAAACCGGCCCTCGCCCGCGCCGCTTCCGCCTGGCTCGAAGACGAGAGCGCGTTCCGTGCGGTCGCGGCGCGCGTCGACCGGCTGGTCGAGCTGCAGGCGGCGCTCGCACGCGCCTGCCCGGGCGTTCCGCTGACGGTCGTCTCGCTCGACGACGATGCACTCACGCTGCGCACGCCGAATGCGGCCTGGGCGTCGCGGCTGCGCCAGTCGACGCCGACGCTGCTGCAGGCGATTCGCCTGCATTGCGCGCAGGTGTCGCGCCTGCGGATCGTCCCGCAGCGCAGCGGCGACACCCGCGCCGCGCCGCCTCGCGTTGCGCGCGCGGCGATCCCCACGCCGGTGCTCGTCGAGCTCGAGCGCCTACGCGAGTCGACCGATGCGCCGGGGCTGCAGCATGCGCTCGCGCGCCTCGTGCGCCGGCATCGTGCCGGCCGTTGAAACGGCGGCGCCCGGCGACCCGGCGACGGGCCCCGACAGGCGCTGCACGAACATCACGGCGAAGAACACGAGCGCCGCGACCAGCCCGGCGACCAGCAGGCGCCAGGCCAGACGCAGGTAGCGCCGTTCGCGGGTGAAGACGAAGCCGAACGCGCAGTAGGCGACCGCGGCGAGCAGTACGACGACGAGCAGGCGCAGGAAGATCATCGCCCGCGCACCGCGCGAGCCGGCCCGCGGCCGCCCGCCCCACGCGCGGCCGTCGGCCGCGCGCAATCAGGCATGGCTCCAGTCGAGCGCGAACGGACGCGGCGCATCGCGCCGCTCGGTGAAGCCGACGCGTTCCCACGCGGATGCGCGCGCGAGCAACTCGCGCAGCAGGCGGTTGTTCAGCGCGTGCCCCGACTTGTGCGCGCTGTACGCGGCCAGCAGCGGGTGCCCGATCAGATACAGGTCGCCGATCGCATCGAGAATCTTGTGCTTGACGAACTCGTCGCCGAAACGCAGGCCGTCCTCGTTGAGGACGCGGTATTCGTCCATGACGATCGCGTTGCCGAAGCTGCCGCCCTTGGCGAGCCCGTGCGCGCGCAGGGCCTCGACGTCCTGCATGAAACCGAACGTGCGCGCGCGCGAGACTTCGCGCACGTACGAATCCCTGGCGAAATCGACCTCGACGACCTGTTCGGTCGCATCGATCGCCGGATGCGAGAAATCGATCGAGAAGCGCAGCTTGAAGCCGAAATGCGGATCGAGCCGCGCCCATTTGTCGCCGTCGCGCACCTCGACCGGCTCGAGCACGCGGATGAACTGCTTGGTCGCGCGCTGCTCGACGATCCCGGCCGACTGGATCAGGAACACGAACGACCCGGCCGATCCGTCGAGGATCGGGATCTCGGGCGCGGTCACGTCGACGTAGACGTTGTCGACGCCCATTCCGGCGAGCGCCGACATCAGATGCTCGACGGTCGCCACGCGCACCTGCGACCGCGGGCCCTCGTCGGCGGCGGTCAGCGTCGACGCCATCCGGGTGTCGGTGACGCGCTCGGCGGCGCTGCGGATCTCGACCGGCGGGTCGAGATCGACGCGGCGGAACACGATCCCGGTATCGGGCGCGGCCGGGCGCAGCGTCAACTCGACGCGCTCGCCCGAATGCAGGCCGACGCCGGTCGTCCGCACGAGCGAGCCGATGCTGCGCTGGCGCATCATTGCGCGCTCGATTTCGGACGGCGGGTTCGGGGCATGCGCTCGCTCAGGCCTGTCGGACCATCGTCGCGGCGTCCGAAACCTCGAACTTGCCGGGCTGCTCGATGTTGAGCGTCTTGACGACGCCGTCTTCGAGCAACATCGAATAGCGACGCGAACGCAGCCCCATGTCGGCCGTCTCGATCTCGAGCCCGAGCTTGCGCGTCCATTCGGCGGCGCCGTCGGCGATCATGCGGATCTTGCCTTCGGTGCCCTGATCGCGCGCCCACGCGCCCATCACGTGCGCGTCGTTCACCGACACGCACCAGATCTCGTCGACGCCGTTGCCCTTGAGCGCGTCGTAGTTCTCCAGGTATCCCGGAACGTGCTTCGCGGAACACGTCGGCGTGAACGCCCCCGGCAGCCCGAAGACGACGATGCGCTTGCCGCGAACCGCGTCGGCGACCTGGATCTTGCGCGGGCCGATCGAACACCCCTCGCCCGGCGTCTGCACGTACTCCCGAACCGTCGCGTCCGGAACCCGTTCACCGATCTGAATGGTCATCGAGCTCTCCTTTATTTTGAGCTTCGCTCACATTTTAAAGGGGAAGGGTGAAGGGGGAAGGGTGAAGGGGGCCGGGCCGGCTGCCGCGCGCACCGCACGAAACGGCCCGCTCGCGCCAGGCGAAGACCGCCGAAGCGCGGTACGCGCGGCACCGGCTCGGCCCCCTTCACCCTTCCCCCTTCCCCCTTCACTCCCCCTAGTCAGCCTGCTTTCTCAAAAACGCCGGAATGTCGAACCGTTCGACGCCGCTGTCCTCGAGCGCCTGCACCTGCGCGGCGGCCGAGGCGCGCGGGCTGCGCCAGACCGTGGGCTGCTCGAACTGCTCGTAGTTCGGCTGCGAGGCGGGCGTGGCGTCGTGCGTGCCGGTGCGCACGTGGGTCTGCGGCACGAGCATCGGCTTGGCCGGGCGCCGGCCGATCCCGGTCGCGACGACGGTCACGCGCAACCGGTCGGCCATGTTCTCGTCGAATACGGTGCCGTGGATGATCGTCGCGTCGTCGGCGCAGAACGCCTTGATCGTGTTGATGACGTCGTTCGTCTCCTTCAGCTTCAGGCTGCGTCCGGCGGTGATGTTGACGATGACGCCGCGCGCACCCTGGAGATCGACACCGTCGAGCAGCGGCGAGGACACCGCCTGCTCGGCGGCGATGCGCGCGCGGTCGAGCCCCGACGCTTCGCCGATCCCCATCATCGCCTTGCCCTGCTCGCCCATCACGGTCTTGACGTCGGCGAAGTCGACGTTGACCAGTCCCGGCACGTTGATGATCTCGGCGATGCCCGCGACCGCGTTGTGCAGCACGTCGTCGGCGCGCCGGAACGCGTCCTCGAGGCTCGCGTCGTCGTCCATCACCTCGAACAGCTTCTGGTTGAGCACGACGATCAGCGAGTCGACGTGCTCGACGAGCTGGTCGATGCCCGACTCGGCGATCTGCAGCTTCTTCGCGCCCTCGAAGTCGAACGGCTTGGTCACGACGCCGACGGTCAGGATGCCCATTTCCTTGGCGATCTCGGCGACGACCGGCGAGGCGCCGGTACCGGTGCCCTTGCCCATGCCCGCCGTCAGGAAGACCATGTTCGAGCCTTCGAGCGCAGTGCGGATCTCGGCGCGCATCGCGTCGGCGGCGGCGCGTCCGGCTTCGGGCCGCGCGCCCGCGCCGAGCCCGAGGTCGCCGAGCTGGATCGTCCGTTCGGCCAGCGACCGGCGCAACGCCTGCTTGTCGGTGTTCACCGCGATGAACTCGACCCCCTGGACGTCGCGATTGATCATGTGATTGACCGCGTTGCCGCCGGCGCCACCGACCCCGATCACCTTGATCACGGCGCCTTCGACTTCTTGCTCGATCAGTTCAAAACTCATGGTGCTGGTCTCCAGGATGGTGGGAAGACGTCGACCCTTCCCGGTGATGAAAACGACGTGGATTGGACATGTCAGAAGTTCCCGAGGAACCACTCCTTCATCCTGCGGAGCGTTTCCTTGAACGAACCCGATTGCTCGGCGACCTTGCGCCCGCGAAGCCGCTGCAGCCGCGCTTCCTCGAGCAGGCCCACCGCGGTCGAATAGCGCGGCGAGCGCACGACGTCGGCGAGGCCGCCGGTGTACGCGGGCATGCCGATGCGCACCGGCTTCAGGAAGATGTCTTCGGCGAGCTCGACCATGCCGGGCAGCAGCGACGTGCCGCCGGTGAGCACGACGCCCGACGACAGCAGCTCCTCGTAGCCCGATTCGCGGATCACCTGGTGCACGAGCGAGAAGAGCTCCTCGATGCGCGGCTCGATCACCGCGGCGAGCGCCTGTCGCGACAGCGTGCGCGGCGCGCGCTCGCCGAGCCCCGGGACGTCGATCTTCTCGGCCGGGTCGGCGAGCACCTGCTTGGCGATGCCGAAGCGCAGCTTGATGTCGTCGGCCTCGAGCGTCGGCGTGCGCAGCGCCATCGCGATGTCGTTGGTGATCTGGTCGCCGGCGATCGGGATCACCGCGGTATGGCGGATCGCACCGCCCGTGAAGATCGCGATGTCGGTCGTGCCGCCGCCGACGTCGACCAGCGCGACGCCGAGCTCCTTCTCGTCCTGCGTGAGGATCGCCATGCTCGAGGCGAGCGGCTGCAGCATCAGGTCGTTGACCTCGAGTCCGCAGCGACGCACGCACTTGACGATGTTCTGCGCGGCCGAGACGGCTCCGGTCACGATGTGGACCTTGACCTCCAGGCGCACGCCGCTCATCCCGATCGGCTCGCGGATGTCTTCCTGGCCGTCGATGATGAATTCCTGCGCAAGCACGTGCAGGATCTGCTGGTCGGTCGGGATGTTGACCGCCTTCGCGGTCTCGATCACGCGGGCCATGTCGGCCTCGGTGACCTCCTTGTCCTTGATCGCGACCATGCCGCTGGAATTGAAGCTGCGGATGTGACTGCCCGCGATCCCGGTGTAGACGGTGCGGATCTTGCAATCGGCCATCAGCTCGGCTTCCTCGAGCGCGTGCTGGATCGACGCGACGGTCGTCTCGATGTTGACGACGACGCCTTTCTTGAGACCCCGCGAATCGTGCTGGCCGAGGCCGACGATCTCGTAATGGCCGTCGGGCCGCATCTCGGCGACGATCGCGACGATCTTCGAGGTGCCGATATCGAGTCCGACGATCAGGTCCTTCGCGTCTCTGGTCATTTGGTCGTGCAGTTCATGCTGTCGATCCGCCGGTTGCGATCAACGCCGCGCCGGATGCGCGGCCGGGTGGATGGAATCGTCTGCTTCGTCGCGCCGCTCGACGTGTGCGAGCGAACGGATCGCGAAGCCGTTCGGATAGCGAAGGTCGATCACTTCGGCGCGCCGGTTCAGCGTCGCGACGACGTGCGGATACGCCTCGACCCAGCGGGCGATGCGCCGCTCGATCGGAATGCCCTGGTCGCGGCCGAGCAGCAGCGTGGTCCCGTCGTCCAGGCGCAGCGTCCACGCGTGGCGCGCCGACAGCTCGATCGCCTCGGGGTACGCGTCGAGCCCGGCGACCGCCTCGCGCAGCTCGCCGTAGCGGCGCGCGACCTGTAGCGCCGTCCCCTCGGGCCCGGAGAACTGCGGCAGCGCGCCGCCCTCCTCGGCTTCGGCCAGGTTCGCCGTGAAGAGCTCGCCGAAAGTGTTGACCAGCCGCCCGTCGCCCCACAGCGCGAGCGCGCGATGTTCCTCGATCGAGACCTCGAGCCCGTCGGGCCACACGCGGCGCACGCTCGCGCGGCGCACCCACGGCACCGACTCGAAGACGTCGCGCACCGTATCGAGATCGACCGAGAAGAAATTGCCGCCCACTTCGCGCGCGGAGGCCGAGCGCAGCAGCGCCGGCGAAACGTGGCGCAGCTCGCGTGCCTCGATCGCCGCGATGCGCAGGTGCTCGAGCGTGAACAGCGGTCGCTGCGACGCCCACCACAGCCCCGCCGCGATCGTCGCGAGCAGCGTCGCCGCGAACAGTGCGTTGGCCAGCGCGTTGAGCGCGCGCGCGTCGTGCCACAGCGCCGTCAACTGCGCACCCCGCTCTTGAGGCTCGCCGACGCGAGGATGCGCAGGCACAGCGCCTCGTACGAGATGCCGACCGCGCGCGCGGCCATCGGCACCAGCGAATGGCCGGTCATGCCGGGCGAGGTGTTCACCTCGAGCAGGAAGGCTTCGCCGTCGCTTCGCCGCAGCATCACGTCGACGCGGCCCCAGCCTTCGCAGCCGATCGCGCGGTACGCGCGCAGCGAGAGCTCGCGAATCGACTCGGCGAGCGCCGGCTCGAGGTCGGCCGGGCAGATGTAGCGGGTGTCGTCGCGAAAATACTTGTTCTGGTAATCGTAGTTGCCGGCCGGCGCGACGATCTCGATGATCGGCAGCGCCTGCGCCTCGTCGCCGCTGCCGAGCACGGCGATCGTGAGTTCGCGCCCGTCGACGAACTCCTCGCACAGCACGTCGACGTCGTGACGGCGCGCGATCTCGTAGGCCGCGTGCGCCTGCCCGGCCGACACGAGCTTGGTGAAGCCGATCGTCGATCCCTCGCGCGACGGCTTGACCGCCAGCGGAAGGCCGAAGCGCGCGGCGGCTTCGGCGACTTCGCGCGCCGAACGCGCGAGAGCGAAAGCCGGCGTGCGCAAGCCGTGCGTGATCCAGATCCGCTTCGTGTACACCTTGTCCATCGCGATCGCCGAGGCCATCACGCCGCTGCCGGTGTACGGAATGCCGAGCAGCTCGAGCGCACCCTGCACGGTCCCGTCCTCGCCGTAGCGGCCGTGCAGTGCGATGAAGGCGCGATCGAAGCCCTCGCGCGGCAGCTCGTCGAGCGCGCGCTCGGCCGGATCGAAGGCGTGCGCGTCGACGCCCGCCGAACGCAGCGCGGCGAGCACGCCGGCGCCCGACATCAGCGACACCTCGCGCTCGGCCGAGCGTCCGCCCTGCAGCACCGCGACCTTGCCCATCGAAGCGGGGTCAACCATCGGCTCGTGCGCCATGCAGCACCTCCGCGATCGCCTGCGGCACCGAGCCGATCGAACCGGCGCCCATCGTGAGAACGACGTCGCCGTCGCGTGCGGTGTCGAGGACCGCGCGCGGCATCTCGCGCACGTCGTCGACGAAGACCGGCTCGACCTTGCCGGCGACGCGCAGCGCGCGGGCGAGCGCGCGCCCGTCCGCGGCGACGATCGGCGCCTCGCCGGCCGGGTAGACGTCGGCGAGCAGCACCGCGTCGGCCGCCGAGAGCACGCGCACGAAATCCTCGAACAGGTCGCGCGTGCGCGTGTAGCGGTGCGGCTGGAACGCCAGCACGATGCGCCGATCGGGGAATGCGCCGCGCGCGGCGGCGAGCGTCGCCTCCATCTCGGCGGGGTGATGGCCGTAATCGTCGATCAGCGCGAAGCGGCCGCCGCCGTGCTGCGCGTCGACCGGGAACTCGCCGTACGACTGGAAGCGCCGCCCGACCCCCTTGAACTGCGCGAGCGCCGAGACGATCGCATCGTCGGCGACGTCGAGCTCGTCGGCGACGGCGATCGCCGCCAGCGCGTTGCGCACGTTGTGCACACCGGGCGCGTTGAGCACGACCGGCATCGACGCGCCGCGTTCGCGCAGCACCGTGAAATGCATCTGCGCGCCGTGCGCGCGCACGTCGACCGCGCGAATGCGCGCATCGGGAGACAGGCCGTAGCCGAGCACCGGGCGCGACACGAAAGGCAGGATCTCGCGCACGTGCGGATCGTCGACGCACAGCACCGCCGCGCCGTAGAACGGCAGGCGCTGCGTGAACTCGACGAAGGCATGGCGCAGGCGCGCGAAGTCGTGCCCGTACGTCTCCATGTGATCGGCGTCGATGTTCGTGATGACGGCGATCATCGGCGAGAGGTTCAGGAACGAGCCGTCCGACTCGTCGGCCTCGACGACGATGTACTCGCCGGCGCCCAGCCGCGCGTTCGCGCCGGCGCTGTTCAGCCGCCCGCCGATCACGAACGTGGGATCGAGCCCGCCGGCGGCGAGCACCGAGGCGACCAGGCTCGTCGTCGTGGTCTTGCCGTGCGTGCCGGCGATCGCGATCCCGCGCTTCAGTCGCATCAGCTCGGCGAGCATCATCGCGCGCGGGACGACCGGAACGTGGCGCTGGCGCGCCGCGATCACCTCGGGGTTGTCGCTGCGCACCGCGGTCGAGACGACGACGCAATCGGCGCCTTCGATGTTCGTCGCGTCGTGGCCGTGGCGAACCGTCGCGCCGAGCGCCTCGAGCCGGCGTGTCGACGCGCCGACGGCAACGTCCGACCCGCTGATCCGGTAGCCGAGATTGAGCAGCACTTCGGCGATCCCGCTCATGCCGGAACCGCCGATGCCGACGAAATGGATGTGCTTGACGCGATGCTTCATGCGCTCGACCCGCGCATGCCCGCGGCCTCCTCGCAGATGTCGGCGACCTGCCGGGTCGCGTCGGGCCGCGCGAGCGAACGCGCGCGCGCGGCGATCTTCGCGAGCGCGGCGCGATCGAACGCGGCCAGCCGCTGCGCGAGCCCCCGTGCGTCGAGCGCCGACTGCGGCACCAGCAGCGCCGCGTCGTGCTCCGAGAGGAAACGCGCATTGCCGGTCTGGTGGTCGTCGACCGCGTGCGGGAACGGAACGAGCAGGCTCGCGACGCCGACCGCGGCGATCTCGGCGACGGTCATCGCTCCGGAGCGGCAGATCAGCAGGTCGGCCCATTCGTAGGCACCGGCCATGTCGTCGACGAACTCGACGACGTGCGCGGCGACGCCGAGCTCGCGATAGCGCGCCTCGAGGCCGTCGCGCCGGCCGCGTCCGCTCTGGTGCACGACGACGGGGCGCTGCGACTCGGGCAACTGCGCGAGTGCCTCGGGAACGACGTCGTTGAGCGCCTGCGCGCCCAGGCTGCCGCCGACGACGAGCAGGCGCAGCGCGCCGCTGCGCTGCGCGTAGCGCTGCTCGGGGTCGTCGGTGCGGATCATCTCCTCGCGCAGCGGATTGCCGCAGAACCGCGCGCGCGGGAGCGTTCCCGGAAAGCCCTCGAGCACGCGATCGGCGATGCGCGCGAGCATCCGGTTCGTCAGCCCCGCAACCGAGTTCTGCTCGTGCACGACGAGCGGGCGGTTCAGCAGCGACGCCATCATCCCGCCCGGGAACGCCACGTAGCCGCCCATGCCGAGCACGACCGCCGGGCGCGTCGTGCGCAATGCGCGCACGCTCTGGGCGAACGCGCGCAACAGGGTCCACGGCAGCAGCAACCGGGTGACGAGTCCCTTGCCGCGCACGCCGCCGATGCGCACCCATTGCATCGGAATGCCGTGCTTCGGAACGAGCGTCGCCTCCATTCCGCCCGGATTGCCGAGCCAGACGACGCTCCAGTTGCGCGCGCGCATCTCGGCGGCGACGGCGAGGCCGGGCATGACGTGGCCGCCGGTGCCGCCGGCCATGATGAGGATCGTGCGCCCGCTCGTCATGCGAGGCCTCGCATGAGCTTGCGATTTTCGAAGTCGACG
Source organism: Burkholderiaceae bacterium (assembly GCA_036675585.1). Lineage (GTDB taxonomy): Bacteria > Pseudomonadota > Gammaproteobacteria > Burkholderiales > Burkholderiaceae_E > Zeimonas. Next base: position 570 of record JAKFES010000017.1, on the reverse strand, counting down.
CGCAGGACGATGGCGACGGCGATGCAGTTGACGAGGATCCCGCTGCCGCCGTAGCTCATCAGCGGAAGCGTCAACCCCTTCGTCGGCAGCAGGCCGGTGTTCACGCCCATGTTGATGAACGCCTGCACGCCGATCCACAGCCCGATGCCCTTGGCGACCAGGCCGGCGAACGTGCGCTCGAGCTTGATCGACTGTCGGCCGATCTCGAAGGCGCGGCGCGTGAACCAGAAGAAGAGCAGCATCACGGTCAGCACGCCGACCAGCCCGAGCTCCTCGCCGATCACCGCGAGCAGGAAATCGGTGTGCGCCTCGGGCAGGTAATGCAGTTTCTCGACCGACCCGCCGAGGCCGACACCGAAGAGCTCGCCGCGCCCGAACGCGATCAGCGAGTGCGAAAGCTGGTATCCCTTGCCGAGCGCGTTGGCCTCGTCGAAAGGATCGAGGTACGCGAAGATCCGCTCGCGCCGCCACGGCGAGAGCCAGATCAGCAGCGAGAACGTCGTGCCGGCGAGCACGACGAGCGCGGCGAACAGCCGCCCGTTGACGCCGCCGAGGAACAGCAGCCCCATC
>JAKFES010000126.1:0-14195 GCA_036675585.1 Burkholderiaceae bacterium | reverse complement strand
CCGGCGACATCGTGCTGATGTGCGAGACGGGTCATTTCGCGACGCTGTGGAAGAAGATGGCCGAGCGCCTCGGCCTCGTCGTCGAGTTCCTGCCCGGCGACTGGCGGCACGGCGCCGATCCGGCAGCCATCGAGCGTCTGCTCGTCGCCGACCGCGAGCACCGTTATCGCGCGGTCTGCGTGGTGCACAACGAGACGGCCACCGGCGTGACCAGCGACGTCGCGGCGGTGCGCGCTGCGATCGATGCGGCGGGGCACCCGGCTCTGCTGCTGGTCGACACGATCTCGTCGCTCGGCTCGATCGACTACCGGCACGACGAGTGGGGGGTCGACGTCACCGTCGCGGGTTCGCAGAAAGGCTTGATGTTGCCCCCGGGGCTGTCGTTCAATGCGGTGAGCGCGAAGGCGCTCGAGGCGTCGCAGCGAGCGAAGCTGCCGCGTTCGTACTGGGACTGGAACGACATGATCGCGTCGAACGCGAACGGCTTCTTCCCGTACACGCCGGCGACCAACCTGCTGTACGGACTGCACGAAGCGATCGCGATGCTGCTCGAGGAGGGGCTCGAGAACGTCTTCGCCCGCCATCGCCGTCATGCGCAGGCCGCGCGCGCCGCCGTGCAGGGCTGGGGGCTGGAGATCCTGTGCGCGAATCCGCAGCAATACAGCGCCTCGCTCACCGCGGTCCTGATGCCCGAGGGGCACAGTGCCGATGCGTTCCGGCGCGTGGCGCTCGAGCGCTTCAACCTGTCGCTCGGCCAGGGGCTGAGCAAGGTCGCCGACAAGGTGTTCCGGATCGGGCACCTGGGCGACTTCAACGACCTGATGCTGATGGGCACGCTGAGCGGCGTCGAGATGGCGCTCGGACTCGCCGGCGTGCCGCATCGCAAGGGCGGCGCGCAAGCGGCGATGGAATCGCTCGTGGCCGCGCCCGCATGAAGGAGATGGATTCGGCCTGACAAGCGGGCCGCGTGCGGCCCCGAACCGGAGGAGACCGAGATGACGCCGAAGCACCGGAAATCGAATATCGGGCAGTGCGACTTTTCGAGCATGAAGCGGGGGCGCCGACTCCTGCTCCAGGCCGCGCTCGTCGCCGGCGTGGGCGCATGGTCGCTCCCCGGCGGCGCGCAGACGCTCGAGATCAAGGTCGGCCACGTCGGCGAGCCGGGGTCGCTGTTCCAGATGTCGGCCGACGAATTCGCCCGTCGGGCCAACGAGAAGCTCGCCGGAAAGGCGAAGGTCGTCGTCTACGGATCGAGCCAGCTCGGCGGCGACAAGGAGATGCTGCAGAAGCTCAAGCTCGGCACGATCGAGATGGCGGTTCCGTCGACCGTGATGAGCAGCGAGGTCGACCTGTTCGGCATTTTCGAGATGCCGTACCTGGTGAAGGACCGCGCGCACATGGGACGCATCGAGAGCGAGATCTTCTGGCCGAAGATCGGGCCGGCGGCCGAGGCGAAGGGCCTGAAGATCCTCGCCGTCTGGGAGAACGGCTACCGGCACATCACCAACAACCGCGGGCCGATCCGCACGCCGCAGGACCTGCAGGGCATCAAGCTGCGCGTTCCCGAGGGCAAGTGGCGCGTCGCGATGTTCAAGGCCTACGGAGCGAACCCGAGCCCGATGAAGTTCTCCGAGCTGTTCACCGCGCTGCAGACCGGGGTGATGGACGGCCAGGAGAACCCGCTCACGCAGATCTACAGCGCCAAGCTGCAGGAAGTGCAGAAATACCTGTCGTTGTCGGGGCACGTCTACACGCCCGCGTACCTGGTCGTCGGCACGCGGAAATGGAACACGCTGCCCGAGGACGTGCGCAAGGTGCTCGAGGAGACCGCGAAGGCGACGCAGGCGTACGTCTACGAAGTGGCGCAGAAGCAGGAAGGCGATCTGCTCGAGAAGCTCAAGGCGTCCGGGATGGTGGTCAACGACGTCGACAAGACGGCGTTCATCTCGGCGAGCAAGCCCACGTACGACGAGTTCGGCAAGTCCGTGCAGGGTGCCGGCGAGCTGATCGAGCGCGCGATCGCGCTCGGCAAGTGAGGCCGGATCGAACGCGATGCGCGCTTTCCGCAGCGTCTACGAGAAAGCCCTCGAATGGGTCGTGATCGTGCTGATGGCCGCGATGGCGATCGAGGTCACGATCGGCGTCGTGTTCCGCACGCTCGGCGCGTCGCTCGTCTGGTACGACGAGCTCGCGTCGATCCTGCTCGCCTGGCTGACTTTCTACGGCTCGGCGTACGCGGCGGCCAAGCGCGGCCACATCGCATGCCCGGAGCTCGTCGCGATGCTGCCGCCCGGACCGCGCCTGGCGGTGACCGTCGTCGTCGAGGCGCTCGTGCTCGGCTTCTTCGCGCTGCTCGGCGTCATCGGCTGGCAGGTGCTCGACGTGCTCGCCACCGATACGCTGGTGAGCCTGCCGTCGATTCCGGTCTCGTGGGTGCAGTCGGTGATCCCGATTTCGTCGGCGCTGATCATCGTCGCCGAGCTGCTCACGCTGCCCGAAGCGCTCGCCTGGGCTCGCGCCGAGCACGCCGAAGGCGCGACGGCGGACAGCGCGGTGCGCGAAGCGGCCCACTGAAGCGCCTCGGGAAGCCCGCCCATGGAGATGCTTTTCCTGTTCGGATGCGTGCTCGCGCTCGTGCTGATCAACGTCCCGATCGCGGTCGCCCTCGGCGTGGTCGCGATCGCCGCGATCTGGACGGTGCAGGGCGCCGGTTCGCTGCCGAACCTGCCGATCGTGCTGTACAACGCGGCGACCAACTTCCCGTTGCTCGCGATTCCGCTGTTCATCCTCGCCGGTGCGATCATGAACGCGTCGGGCATCTCGACCCGCCTGCTCGCATTCGCCACCGCCATCCTCGGCTTCATCCGCGGCGGGCTGGCGATGGTGTCGATCGGCGCCTCGCTGTTCTTCGCCGAGATCTCGGGCTCGGCCGTTGCCGACGTCGCCGCGCTCGGCTCGATCACGATCCCGGCGATGAAGCAGAAAGGCTATCCGAGCGCGCTCGCCGCCGCGGTGATGTCGTCGTCGGCCACGCTCGCGATCATCATTCCGCCGTCGATCCCGATGATCCTGTACGCGGTGATGGCCGAGACCTCGGTGGTGCAGCTGTTCGTCGCCGGGATCGTTCCGGGCATCATCGGCGGCCTGGGCCTGATGGCGATGGCCTACTGGTTCGCGCGCCGCTACAACCTGCCGATCGAGCAGCGCTTCAGCTGGCCGGAAGTGCGGCGCACGGCGCGCGAGGCGATGTGGGCCTTCACGCTGCCGATGATCATCCTCGGCGGCATCTTCGGCGGTTTCGTCACGGCGACCGAAGGCGCGGCGCTCGCGGTCGTCGCCGCGCTGTTCATCGGCCTCGTCGTGTACCGCGAGCTGGATCTCGCGCACCTGAAGGCGGCGATCATCGAAGGCGGCGCGCAGACCGCGGTCGTGATGCTGCTCGTGGCGACTTCGGCGCTGCTCGGCGTATACCTGACCGAGACGCGCGCACCGCAGCAGCTCGCGCAGGCGGTCACCGAGCTGACGACGAACAAGTGGTTCGTGCTCGCGCTGCTCAACGTGCTGTTCCTGCTGCTCGGGATGTTCCTGCACTCGGCGGCGGCGATCATCCTCGTCGTGCCGGTGGTGATGCCGCTCGTGCACGCGGCGGGCATCGATCCGGTGCATTTCGGGCTGATCGTGACGATCAACCTCGGCATCGGGCAGCAGACGCCGCCGGTGGCGAGCGTGCTGATGGTCGCGTGCTCGATCGCGAAGGCCGGCGTCTGGGAAGTCACGCGCACGAACGTGTACTTCGTCGCGGTGCTGCTGGCGGTGCTGCTCCTCGTCACCTACGTGCCGGTGACCGGACTGGGGCTCGTCGAGTATTTCTATCGGTAGGAACGCGCATGCCCGAGACGATTCTCATCGAACGCGACGGCCCGATCGCCACCGTCGTGCTGAACCGGCCCGAGAAGCTCAATGCGATGACGCGGCCGATGTGGAAGCGGCTCGGCGAGGCGATGGACTCGTTGTCGGCCGACGACACGGTGCGCTGCGTCGTCGTGCGCGGGGCGGGCGAAAAGGCTTTCTCGCCCGGCAACGACATCGCCGAGTTCGAATCGATGCGTTCGAACCGCGAACAGGCGATCGCGTACGGTGCCGACATGCACGAAACGGCGCGCGCGATCGCCGATTGCCGCCATCCGACGCTCGCGCGGATCCACGGCATCTGCGTCGGCGGCGGACTCGAGATCGCGGCGTTGTGCGATCTGCGGATCTGCGGCGAGGGCAGCCGCTTCGGTGCGCCGATCAAGAATCTCGGACTGGTGATGGCGTATCCGGAGATCGGACCGCTGATCGAGCTGGTCGGCCGTTCGGTCACGCTCGAGCTGCTCTACGAGGGGCGCATCTTCGATGCGCGCGAGGCGTGCGAGAAGGGCCTGGTCAACCGCGTGGTGGCCGACGACGCGGTGGCCGTCGAATGCCGCGAGACGGCGCAGCGCATCGCCGACGGCGCGCCGCTCGTCGCACGCTGGCACAAGAAGTTCGCGCGTCGCCTGGCGCAGCGAACGCCGCTCACCGACGCGGAACGGCTCGAGGCGTTCGATTGCTTCGATACCGAGGATTTCCGTACCGGGTACCGCGCGTTCCTCGCGAAAACCAAGCCGGTTTTCCGGGGCCGCTGACGATGGGCTCGACGCACGAGCCGGGTGAACGCGCGCGAGGCCCGCTGGCCGGGATGAAAGTGCTCGAGCTCGCGCAGATCATGGCCGGCCCGACCTGCGGAATGATGCTCGCCGATCTCGGCGCCGACGTGATCAAGGTCGAGAAGCTGCCGGGCGGCGACGATTCGCGCGGGTACAGCGAGCCGCGCGTGAACGGCGTCTCGGCGCCGTACCTCATCCTGAACCGCAACAAGCGCGGCATTGCGCTCGACCTGAAGCATCCCCGAGGCAAGGCGGTGCTCGAACGCATGGTCGCCGGCGCCGACGTGCTCACCGAGAACTACCGGCGCGGAACGCTCGAGCGCCTGGGCCTGGGCTACGACACGCTGAAGCGGATCAACCCCGGGTTGATCTATTGCGCCGTGTCCGGCTACGGACGTACCGGCCCGTGGGCCGACAAGGGCGGCTTCGACCTCATCGCGCAGGGTTTCGCCGGACTGATGTCGATCACCGGCGAGCCGGGCGGCGCACCGGCGAAAGCGGGAACCCCGATCGCCGACATCAATGCGGGCATTCTCGCGGCGGTCGGCGTGCTCGCCGCCTACGTCCACAAGCTGAAGACCGGCGAGGGTCAGCTCGTCGAGACCTCGCTGATGGAAGCCGCGCTGCAGCAGACGTACTGGCACGCGGCGATCTTCTTCGCCACCGGCCATTCGCCGGGTGCGCTCGGCTCGGGCCATGTGCTCACCGCGCCGTACCAGGCGTTCCGCACCGCCGACGGGTACGTCAACGTCGGTGGGGCGAACCAGGCGAACTGGGAGCGCATCGCGCGCGTGCTCGGGCATCCGCAGTGGATCGCCGACCCGCGCTTCGCCACCAACGACGACCGCATGCGCAACCGCGAGGCGCTGGTCGACGCGATGGAGCGCGTTCTGGTGCAACACGACCGCGCGCACTGGATCGAGGCTTTCGATGCCGCCGGCGTGCCGGCGGGGCCGGTGCATTCGATCGGCGAAGCGCTGACGCACGAGCAGGTGCTCGCGCGCGAAATGGTCGTCGAGGTCGAGCACCCGAAGACCGGGCGCACGAAGGCGCTCGGCTTTCCGGTGAAGTTCGGCGCCACGCCCGCACGTCCCGCATCGCGGGCGGCGCCGTCGCTCGGGGAGCACTCGCGCGAAGTGCTGCGCGAATACGGCTACCGCGACGACGAGATCGATTCGCTGGTCGCCGAAGGCGTCGTCGCGACCGGCTGAACGCCGCCGCGCGCTCCGACCGCCGGAAAGAACAGATGCACGACGGTTCCGCGGCCGGGCGTCGTATCGATCCGCACGTCGCCGCCGAGCTGGTGCAGGAACCCGTAGACCTGCGCGAGCCCGAGCCCGGTCCCTTCGCTGCCCTTGGTCGTGAAGAACGGCTCGAACACCCGCCGCAGAACGGTCTCGTCCATTCCCGTTCCGGTGTCGACGACGCTCAGCCGCAGGTAGCTGCGCGCGGGGTCGAGCTCCCATTCGAGCGCCTGCGCGGGCGTGACGCGCTCGGTCTGCACGGTGATCGTTCCGCGGCGATCGGCCGCGTGCATCGCGTCGCGCGCGTTGACGACCAGGTTGACGAGCGCGACGACGAGCTGTGCCTCGTCGGCCAGGCACGATCCGACCGACTCGCCGAGCACGAACTCGACGTGTGCGGCGCCTCCCGCCGCCTGGCGCAGCATCGCCTCGTGCGCGCGCAGCGCCTGGTTGACGTCGATCTCGCGAACGTCGAGTTCGCCGCGACGCGCGAAGACGAGCAGCTGCTCGATCAGTCGATTGGCGTTGGCGACGGCACGCATCGACGTCTCGACCGCGCGATGCACATGCGCGTCCGACGGATGCAGCCGCTCGAGGATCGCGAGGTTCGTGCGAACGATGCCCAGAAGGTTGGCGAAATCGTGCGCGATGCCGCCGGTGAGCTGCCCGATCGCCTCGAGCCGTTCGGACTGCGTGATGCGTGCCTGTGCGCGGCGCGCGAGCTGCTGCTTGCGACCGAGCTGGACGACGAGCGCGGCCAGCAGCCCGGCGAGCGCGCCCAGCGCGAGCATCGCACCGAACAATTGGCTGCGCCACGCGGCGAGCAGGGACGGCGGCGACTGCGTGAACGTCACGATGAACGGCGCGCGTTCGAGCTGGCGATAGCTCGTCATGCGCGCGCGCAGCCATCCCTGCCTGGCGATCGTGGTTCCGGCCGGTGCGGCGTCGTTCGAGGCCTTCCCGAAGACCTCCTCGGGGGTTGCCTTCCTCCCGAGCGTTTCGTCGTCGGCCGGGTAGCGCGCGACGCGGGTCAGGTCGGTGTAGAACAGCTCGATCGTCTGCCCGGCGCCGAGCTCCATGCGCCGGTACAGCGCCTCGAAATAGGTCGGGATCACGGCGGCCACCGCAACGCCTTCGAAGCGCCCGTCGTGGACGATCCGGTGCGTGACCGGATTGAACCAGCCGAGTCCCGAGCGGCTGAGCGTGGGGGGCGCGATCGCTTCCTGCAGCGTGGGGTCGTGCACGTATTGCTGGAAGTAATCCCGGTCGGCGAGCGACACGCGCGGGGTGTCGGGATGGTCGGTGTCGTGGCGCACGTAGCCGTCGCGGCCGATGATGTAGATCGCGCGTACGTAGGGGAGCTCGCGCAGCCGCTGGCGCAGCAGCGCGCGAAAGGACGGATCGTCGTCGGCGGGGGCGCGCGCGCGGTACGCGTCGACGACGCTGGAGAGCATCAGCGAGACCGCGTGGAACGTGCTCTCGGTATGCGCGTCCATCACCAGCGTCATCGCGCGGGCCGACGTCTCGGCGCGCGCGAGTTCGACGTTGCGCTCGTGCAGCAGCATCGCGACGACGAGCGCGACCACGAACAGCCCGAGCACGGCGGCGGCAGCGGCCGTGTTGCGCATGTCGCTGCGGGGCGCGGTCATGGCAGCGATTCTGCCGCAACGCAGCCGTGGTGGGCCATCATTCGGATATGTTCAGCTACCGTCACGCCTTTCACGCCGGGAACCACGCCGACGTCCTCAAGCACGTGGTGCTCGTCGCATTGCTGCGCCATTTCCGCAAGAAGGAAACGGCCTTCGAGGTCGTCGACACCCACGCGGGCGCCGGGGTGTATTCGCTGCTCGGCAAGTGGGCGGCGCAGCGCAACGAGTTCGGCGACGGGATCGGCCGGATCTGGGGGCGGCTCGACTGCCCCGAGGCGGTTGCCGATTACCTCGCGGCGGTGCAGTCGTACAACGTCGACGGCGTCCTGCGGCACTATCCGGGATCGCCTTTCATCGCGTTCGACGCGTTGCGCGAGCAGGATCGCCTGCGCCTGTTCGAATGGCACCCGAGCGAGCATCGCGTGCTCGCGGCGAACTTCGCGCAGCGCGGGCGCGTCGCGGCGCGGCGCGTGCGCATCGAAGCCGTCGACGGCTTCACCGCGCTCAAGGCGGTGCTGCCTCCGCCGTCGCGACGCGCACTGGTGCTGATCGACCCTTCGTACGAGGACAAGCGCGACTATCGCCGCGTGCGCTCGGCGTTGCGCGAAGCGTTGCGTCGCTTCGCGACCGGCTGCTACGCGATCTGGTATCCGCAGGTGCAGCGCAGCGAGCCCGCGGAGCTGGTGCGGGCGCTCGAGCGATGGCCCGGGCTGCACTGGCTGCACGCGACGCTCTCGGTGCGCACGCCCTCGAGCGACGGGCTGGGGCTGCACGGCAGCGGGCTGTTCGTCGTCAACCCGCCGTTCACTCTCGAGGCGGCGCTGCGGACCAGCCTTCCCTGGCTGGTCGACGCACTTGCGCAGGATGCGGGTGCACGCTGGTGGTTGCGGCACGAGGAGGGCGGCGCGCCGTCGCGCTGATTTTTTCGGTACGCCGGGCAGGGCGAGTTCACACAGCGGGCCTCCCGCTCCTTGTACAGTTACGCCTTCCGGCGTTCCGCCCGCGGCGGGGATGCGCGGGGACGTCGCGCCCGCGCGGCCGGTAATTCGTTCCACGATCGTTCCACGATCGCCTACCGTACGGGAGAGCCGATGGTGCTGCCTGGCCGTGTTCGCGTTCGCCTGCTGTTCGCGATGGCCTGCGTGTTCTCGATCGCTGCGCCGGCGCGCGCGCAGGACACGGAACCCGCGCGGACGCAAGCCCGGGAGGCGCCGGCGCGGCCGGGCGCGCGCAGCCTCGCCGAGTTCAGTCTCGAGGAGTTGCGCAACGTCGTCGTGCATTCGGTCTCGCGGCGCCGGCAATCGCTGCTCGAGACGCCGAGCTCCATCTACGTGATCACCGGGGAGGAGATCCGGCGCATGGGCGTGACGACGCTGCCCGAAGCGTTGCGGCTGGCGCCCACGCTGCAGGTGGCTGCGCTCGACGCGCGTCAGTACGCGATCAGCGCGCGCGGGTTCAACAGCAACATCGCGAACAAGCTGCTGGTGATGATCGACGGGCGCACGGTCTATTCGCCGCTGTTCTCGGGCGTCTTCTGGGACGCGCAGGAGTTCGTCGCGTCGGATATCGAGCGCATCGAGGTGATCACCGGTCCCGCGGGCGCGACGTGGGGAACCAACGCCGTCAACGGCGTGATCAACGTGGTCACGAAGCCGGCCTCGGAGACGCAGGGCGTTTCGCTCTCGACGCTCGTCGGCAACGAGGATCGCAGCGCCGTCGCGCGCTACGGCTGGCGCCTCGGCGCCGGAGCGAGCGCGCGAGTGCACGTGAAGGCCTTCGATCGCGGCCCGACGCTGCTGCGCTCCGGTGGCCATGCCGACGATGCGGCGCGCGGCACTTCGGCGGGATTCCGCGCCGACTGGCTGCACGGCGACGACGTCTGGAGGTTGAGCGGCGGCCTGTACGAAAGCGAGACCGATGCGCGGCCGGTGTACGGCGCCGTCGAGCTGTCGGGCGCGCATCTGCTGGCGAACTGGGAGCGTCGCCTGGGCGAATCGACCGGGCTCGACGTGCGCGGCTACGTCGACCATACCGAGCGCGCCGACCGCTTCCTGCTGCAGGAGCAGGCCACGCTGTTCGACGTCGAGGCCAAGCTGCGCCATCGCGCCGATGCCCATCGCTGGCTGTTCGGGCTCGGCTACCGGTACGGACGCGATCGAGCCGAGCCCGGCCAGCTGTTCGCGTTCCTGCCCGCCGAGCGCCGTCACTCATGGTACAGCGCGTTCGTTCAGGACGAGATCTCGCTTTCGCCGGCGCTCGCGCTCACGCTCGGCCTGCGCTACGAACGCAACCCGTACACCGGTTGGGAAGCGTTGCCCAGCGTGCGACTCGGCTACACTTTCGCCGACCACGCGCTGGTCTGGGCGGCGCTGTCGCGTGCAGTCCGTTCGCCGGCGCGGCTCGACCGCGAGATCTTCACGCCACCGCGGCCGCCGTTCATCGTCGCCGGCGGGCCGACCTTCCGTTCGGAGCTCGCCAACGTCGCCGAACTCGGGTATCGAGCGCAATTCGGTGCGAACGCGTCGTGGTCGCTGACCGGATTCGTTCAGGATTACGATCGGCTTCGCAGCGCGCAGATCGTCGACGGCGCGGTGCAGATCCAGAACCGGATCGAAGGCGAAGTGCGCGGCGTCGAGGCGTGGGCGAACTGGCAGCCGCTTCCGACCTGGCGCCTGAACGCGGGACTCCTCTTGCTCGACAAGCATCTGCGCCTGTCCGCAGGCAGCAACGATCCGATCGGGCCGAGCAATCTCGGCAACGATCCGCGCTGGCAATGGTCGCTGCGTTCGGCGCACACGCTGGCCGACCGGCTCGACCTGCTGGTGGCCGTGCGTCGCGTCGGCTCGCTCGAGCGGCCGCACGTCGCCGCGTACACGGCCGCCGACCTGCAGTTGAACTGGAGCGTGCAGCCCGGGCTCCAGCTCTCGCTGGGCGTGCGCAACGCCTTCGATGCCCGACACGTCGAATTCGAGGCGGGCCGGTTGACCGGCGAGATTCCCCGAACCGTTTTTGCCGCGGTCTCCTATCGGCCCCTGTGACGATTCCGGTCCACATCGGTTCTCTCGCGCGCCGGACGGGCCTGTGCGTCCTGCTGGGCATCGTCTCGTGCCCGCTGGCGCTGCCTGCCGCGCGCGCCCAGGCGCCGCAGGCGACGGTCGAGCAGGTCAAGGCTGCGTATCTGCACAAGTTCCCCGACTACGTGCAATGGCCCGCCGGCGCGTTCGCCGGCCCCGACTCGCCGATGGTCGTCGCGGTGGCGGGCGCGGACGACGTCTATGTCGAGCTGCAGGGTCTTGCGCAAAGCCATCCGCCGGGCCGGCGGATGAAGGTGCTGCACCTGTCGCGCCCCGATCCCGGCACGCCGGTGCACCTGCTGTACATCGGCAAGGACTTCGCGCGGGAACTGCCCGCCTGGATCGCGGCGTACCGGGATCGGCCGGTCGTCACGGTCGCCGACGCACCGCGCGGGCTCGAAGCCGGCGCCGTGATGAACTTCGTCGAGGTCGGCGACCGCGTGCGCTTCGAGGCTTCGCCGGCCGCGGCCGGGCGCACGGGCGTGCGGCTCAGCTCCCGGCTGCTCGGCGTCGCCGAACGCATCGTCAAGGAACAGCCGTGAGCGCCCCGACGCTGCGCGGGCAGCTCACCGTCGCGTCGATCGCCACGACCTTCGTGGCGCTGCTCGTCACGGCGGCGGCGCTGCTCGCCTACGAACTGAACACGTACCGGCAGGCATGGGTCGAGGACCTGCGTACGCAGGCCGATCTCATCGCCCGCGCCACTTCGGCGGCGATCGTGTTCAACGATCCGAAAGCGGCGCGCGAGAATCTCGCGCTGCTCGAGCGCAAGCATCGGATCCGCGCGGCGGCGATCTATCGCGACAAGGGGGCGCTCTTCGCCGCGTATCGCTCGCTCTCCGGCGAGACGCTCCCGCGCCCGAAGCGGCCGTTCGTTGCACCCTCCGAACGCTTCTCGGGCGGAACGCTGGAGGTGACCTATCCGATCGAGCACAACGGCGAGCGGATCGGATCGGTCTACCTGCGTGCCGAGCATGACATCCGCGACCGGGTGCTCAGTTACCTGTCGATTCTCGCCGCAGCCACGCTCGCGAGCCTCCTGCTCGCTGCGCTCGTGTTCGGCAAGCTGCAGCGCGTCGTGACCGACCCGCTTTCGAAGATCACCGACGTGGCGCAACGCGTGATGGCGCGGCGCGACTGGAACCTGCGTGCGCCGAAAGCGCGCAATCGCGACATCGGCGTGCTCGTCGACGCGTTCAACGGAATGCTCGACGAAGTGAAGAAAGCGACCGGCGAGCTCGAGCACGAAACCCAGGTGCGCCGGCAGGCCGAGGCGCGGCTGCAGATGGCCGACCAGCGCAAGGACGAGTTCCTCGCGATGCTCGCACACGAGCTGCGCAACCCGCTCGCACCGATGACGAACGCCGCGGCGCTGCTGCGGCTCGAGGACACCAGCGCGGCGATGCGCGGCAAGGCGGCCGACATCCTCGACCGGCAGCTGCGTCACATGGTGCGGCTGATCGACGACCTGCTCGACATCTCGCGCATCGCCACCGGCAAGCTGTCGCTGCGCGTCGGGAACATCGACCTCGTGCGCGTGCTGCATTCGGCGGCGGAACTGGCCGAGCCCGCGTTCGCCGAGAACCGCCTCTCGTTCTCGCTCGAGATCCCGGTCGAGCGCTGCGTGATCGTCGGCGATTCGGCGCGGCTGCTGCAGGTCCTCTCGAACCTGCTCGGCAACGCGGCGCGCTACACGCCGGACGGCGGAAGCGTTCGCCTGTCGCTGCGCGTGCACGGCGATCGGGTCGAGATCGACGTGCAGGACACCGGGATCGGCGTGGCGCCCGACATGCAGCAACGCGTCTTCGAGCTGTTCGAACAGGCCGACAAGTCGCTCGAGCGCGGTAACGTCGGCCTGGGCATCGGCCTGACGCTGGCGCAGCAGCTCGTGCAGTTGCACGGCGGCGAGATCGGGCTGCACAGTCGGGGGATCGGGCACGGCACCACGTTCACGATCCGGCTGCCCCGAGCCGAAGCCGCGCTCGAGCCCGACGAGCCGAGGCATCTCCCCGCACGGGCCGCGACCCGGCTGCGACTGGTCGTCGCCGACGACAACGTCGATTTCGCCTGGAGCCTGCGCGTGCTGCTCGAGTCGTTCGAGCACGAAGTGATCGTCGTGCACGACGGGGTCGAGGCGCTGCAATCGATCCGCTCCGGGCGGCCCGACATCGCCATCCTCGACATCGGGATGCCCGAGATGAACGGATACGAAGTCGCTCGCCGGCTGCGGGCCGACCCGGGCGCCGGCGAGACCGTGCTCGTCGCGCTGACCGGATGGGGCCAGGCGTCGGACCGGGAAGAGGCCTCGCGTGCCGGCTTCGATCACCACCTGGTCAAGCCGGTGCCGCCGGAGGAACTGCTCGCGCTGATCGGCGAATACGAAGCGATGAAGCGCGCAGCCGGCAGCGGGAAGTGAAGCGCCCGGCCGGCGCTCAGGCGCGGCGGCGCAGCGCTGCCAGCCGCTCGCGCAGCACGACGGCCTGGTTGTGGCGCTCGTCCTTCGCTCCGTAGACCAGCGTCATCGGAGCGTCGCCGGCCGCCCGGGCGAGGGCGCGCAGCCGCTCGACCGCTTCGGGTGCGCGAAGCTCGTCGAGGTAACGCTCGCGGAACTCGTCCCAGCGCCGCGGGTCGTGGGCGAACCATTTGCGCAGCTCGGCGCTCGGTGCGAGATCGCGCGCCCATTCGTCCAGCGCGAGTTGCTCCTTGCTGCGCCCGCGCGGCCACACGCGATCGACGAGGACGCGATAGCCGTCGGAGGCCGTCGGCTCGTCGTAGGCGCGCTGGATCGATACGTTGCCGGGCATGTCGCGCGCCATCTTAATCCGCTTCGCGCCGCCTTGCCTTCGCCGCATTCCGGGCTGCCGCGTCGTGATTCAGCGACCCGGTCGCCGCCAAGCGATACGATCGATACCCCGTCCCCGCGTCGGGTCGCTCGGCGCGCGGCAGTCCGGAAGGAGCCGGCCATGAAAGCGATTCTCGCCGTTGCCGCGGCATGGGCAGCGGGTGCAGCCACCATGTATTACCTCGATCCGCACGCCGGGCGGCACCGTCGTGCGCTTGCGCGCGACCGGCTGGTCGCGCTGTCGCACGATGCCGGCGACCTTGCGCAGCGCCGCGGCAGAAGGGCCGCGCGCCGGTTGCGCGGCATGGTCGCCGCGCAGCGCGCGCAGTGGAACGAATCGATGCCGCGCGACGACGAGCAGTTGCGCGAGCGCGTGCGGTCCCGGCTGGGCCATGTCGTTTCCTACCCGGGTGCGATCGAGGTCGACACCGAGCGCGGTTGCGTCACGCTGCGCGGCCCGATCCTCGCCGAGGACGTCGCACCGCTGGTGCGGGCCGTGCAGGCCGTTCCGGGCGTCTTCGGGCTCGACAACCGGCTGACGGTCCACGACGAGCCGGGAAACGTTCCCGAGTTGCAGGGTGCGCGTCGAGCCCGGGCTTTCGGGCGCTCGCTGTTGCCGTCCACGCTTTCGCTGCTCGCCTGGGTGGGCCCGACCGCGCTCGTGTTCGGCGCGGTCGCGCTCGATGCATGGCGGGGCG